>JBPBQT010000055.1:0-15910 GCA_050955065.1 Janthinobacterium lividum
GCTTGCACTGGTAGCACTCGCCGCAGGTGATCGTGAACGGGACGACGACGCGGTCGCCGACCTTCAGCGCCTTGTTCTCGCTGCCGACCTCGACGACTTCGCCCATGAACTCGTGACCGAGCACGTCGCCCGATTCCATGCCCGGCATGAAACCGTCGAACAGATGCAGGTCCGAACCGCAGATGGCGCAGGCCGTCATCTTGATGATGGCGTCGCGCGGGTGTTCGATGATGGGATCGGGCACCGTGTCGTAACGGACGTCTTTTTTGCCGTGCCAGCAAAGTGCTTTCATGAATCTCTCCAGAGTAGTGACGGACGTCCGCCCGCTGTCGGGCGCGGTCGTTCCGCAGGTCGTTACGCTTCAGTAGCAATGACCGTTCCTCGTCGTCGGGCCTTTGCCGGGGCAAAGCGATCCTGTAGGCTAGAGGGTATGCTGCATTGTTATTTCCCTCGATTCGTAACGATCGATCTACAAGAGACACACCATGAGCCTACTCGATTCCCTCGCCGCGTCATTCGGGCAATCCTCTTCCGACACGGGCACCTCCGCAGGCGCGCCTGCGGGCGGACTGATCGGCGAGGCGATGAATTTCATCAACAACCAGCCGGGCGGCGTCACCGGCCTGATCGAACGGTTCCATCAGCATGGCGCAGGCGATACCGTCAATTCATGGATCGGCAACGGCGAAAACCAATCGATCGAGCCGGAATTGCTGACGAAAGTGCTCGGGTCGGAAACGGTTACCAACCTCGCGCAGAAATTCGGCGTGTCGGGCGATCAGCTCAGCGGCATGCTGGCCACGGTGCTGCCGAATCTGGTCGATCGTGCCACGCCGGACGGACAGATACCGGCCGACGGCAAGCTCGATACGAATTCGGTGCTGGGTTCGCTGGGCGGTCTCGCCGGGTTGTTCGGCAAGGACGACAGCAAGGGCTAGGACGGCTGGAACGCCGAAACGCCATCGCGGGCCCGCACGATTACAAATCTTTCATGCGTCAGGGTATTTTCCTAGGCGTCGAATGCCATCCGCCTGGGACGCGAGGCGAGTTCCGATAGTACACTAGCGCCCCTCGACCCACGTATCGTCCCGGGTCGGGTGCGGCGCGACCACCCTCTGTGCGGGTGGACTTCTTCCCGCGACGCATCGCCGCCGTTTCGATGAAGCGCGCGCGATGCGGTCGCCGCCGCGGCGCCATCGTGCGCGGGTGCTGCGGACGCCGTCTTGCACCATCCCTCTTCGACGCAGACCTCCGCCTCGGTACTTTCCACGAGGGGCGGCATCGTGTCGACAATCCGGTGTATCGGTGCGGGTCGGGACGCATCGGGACGTCGGAAAACCGACGCCGCGAAGACCGGGCCTTTCCAGTCCTGGAAAATCATCAGGAGCATGCATGCAACAAGGAAGTATGAAAGACCGTCATCAGGGTATTCAACGCAGCATCGGCCCCTTCGCGTTGATGCTGACGGGGCTGGGATCGATCATCGGTTCAGGCTGGTTGTTCGGCGCCTGGAAAGCGGCGAAGATCGCCGGGCCGGCAGCGCTGGTCGCCTGGATCATCGGCGCGCTCGTGATTCTCGCCATCGCGCTCGCCTATGCCGAACTGGGCGCGATGTTCCCCGAATCCGGCGGCATGGTGCGCTATGCGCGTTATTCGCATGGCTCGCTGGTGGGTTTCATCAGCGGCTGGGCGAATTGGATCGCCATCGTCTCGGTGATCCCGATCGAGGCCGAGGCGTCGATTCAGTACATGAGTTCCTGGCCCTGGCGCTGGGCGCAGGGGCTGTATGTCGACGGCTCGCTGACATCCCCCGGGCTGATGCTGTCCGCGGTGCTGGTGGTCGTGTACTTCCTGCTGAATTACTGGGGCGTGAAACTGTTCGCGAAGGCGAACACGGCGATCACCATCCTCAAGTTCATCATCCCGGCATTGACGGTGGGCGGTCTGTTCTTCGCCCGGTTCGACAGTGCGAACTTCGGTCATCTGGCGGCCGGTACCCCCGACGGCGCCAGCACCTTCGCGCCGTACGGCTGGTCGGCGGTCTTCACCGCGGTGGCCACCAGCGGCATCATCTTCGCGTTCAACGGCTTCCAGAGCCCGGTCAATCTCGCGGGCGAAGCGCGCAACCCGTCGCGCAGCGTGCCGTTCGCGGTGGTGGGCTCGATTCTGCTGGCGCTGGTCATCTATGTGCTGCTGCAGGTCGTGTATATCGGCTCGGTCGATCCGGCGCAGATCGCGCGGGGCTGGAACACCATCGATTTCAGTTCGCCGTTTGCGAATCTGGCGATCGCGCTGGGTCTGAACTGGCTGGCGTTCCTGCTGTACGTCGACGCCTTCATCAGCCCCAGCGGCACGGGCATCACGTACATGGCGACGACCTCGCGCATGATCCAGGCGATGGAACGCAATCGCACGCTGCCGGCTTTCCTGGGCACGATGCACCCGCTCTACGGCGTGCCACGCGCGGCGATGTGGTTCAATCTGGCGGTGTCCTTCCTGTTCCTGTTCTTCTTCCGCGGCTGGAGTTCGCTCGCGGCGGTGATCTCGGTGGCCACCGTCATTTCCTACCTGACCGGTCCGGTGAGCCTGATGGCGCTGCGCCGCCACGCGACGGGACTGCGGCGTCCGCTGACGGTGCCGGGCATGCGTGTGATCGCGCCGCTCGCCTTCGTGTTCGCGTCCCTGATCCTGTTCTGGGCGCGCTGGCCGCTCACGGGCAAGATCATCCTGCTGATGGTCGTCGCGCTGCCGGTGTATTTCTATTATCAGGCGCGCGCCGGCTGGAGCGGCTGGGGGCGCGACCTCGCCGCCGCTTTCTGGCTGGTCGCCTATCTGCCGGTGATGGCCCTGCTGTCGTACTTCGGCAGTCGTCCGTTCGGCGGTACCGGCCTGTTGCCGTTTGGCTGGGACATGCTGGCCGTGGCCGTGGTGGCGTTCGGCTTCTATCGCTGGGGTGTCGCCAGTGGCTGGCGCACGCCGTACCTCGACGAGGCCGAGACCGTCGACTGACCCGTTTCGGATACGGCGCGTGTCGGGCCCTGCCGGGCAGGGCCCGGCGGTCCGTCAGGCAGGGCAGGTGCGGCGGATGGGGTTCAGCACACCTTGTGCATCCAGCCGCGCGGATCCGACGCCACGCCGTGCTGGAGGTCGAGCAGCGCCTTGCGCATCGCCAGCGCGACCGGCCCGTTCTCGCCACCGTTGATGTCGAGTTCAAAGCCGTTCGCCTTGACCTTGCCGACCGGCGTGATCACCGCCGCGGTGCCGCAGGCGAACACTTCGGTGAGCCGGCCGGCGGCGAGGTCGTCGCGCCATTGCTGCACGGTGACCTTGCGCTCCTCGGCGCCATAGCCGAGATCGCGCGCCATTTCCAGCAAGCTGCGGCGGGTGACGCCCGGCAGCAGCGAGCCGGTCAGTTCCGGCGTTACCAGCGTGACCCGTTCGCCGTCGCGGTAGACGAAGAACAGATTCATCCCGCCCATTTCCTCCACCGTGTCGCGTCGCGCGGCGTCGAGCCAGACCACCTGGTCGCATCCCTTCTGTTCGGCCTGCGCCTGCGCGGCGAGACTCGCGGCGTAGTTGCCCGCGCACTTCGCCTCGCCCGTGCCGCCCGCGGCCGCGCGCACGAAATCCTCGCTGATCCATACCGTCACCGGTTTCACGCCCTGCGAAAAATAGGCACCGGCAGGCGAGGCAAACAGGACGAACAGATATTCCAGCGACGGGCGCACTCCCAGGTAGGCGTCGGATGCGAACATCAGCGGGCGCAGGTACAGACTTTCGCCGGTGGCGCCGGGGACCCATTTGCGATCGAGCGTGATCAACGCGTCGGCTGCCTCCATGAAGCGCTCGGGCGGCAGCGCCGGCATCGCGAGCCGCGCCGCGCTGCGGTTGAACCGCGCGGCGTTCTCTTCGGGACGGAACGTCGCGATGCTGCCGTCCGGCTGGATGAAGGCTTTGAAGCCCTCGAAGATCGCCTGGCCGTAGTGCAATGCCGACGTCGCCGGGTCGAGCGACAGCGGTCCGTAGGCTTTCAGCTCGCCGGGTTGCCAGGCGCCGTCCCGATAGGGAATCACGACCATGTGATCGGTGAAGACACGGCCGAAGCCCGGACCGGTCGTGCGCGCCTGGCGCTGTTCGTCGCTGAGGATGCGCGAGGACGGGGTGATCTGCAAAGTGGGAGTGGAAGCGGTCATGACGTGCGACGGGCCTAAGGAGCGGAAAAGTCCGATCCTACAGAAAAATCGACTGTTTGAGCGGCCCGGCACCACGGTGATCTCTGGTTCGTACCGGATCATTTGTGCACATGAAAACACCAAACCTGAAATTCGCGATACAGTAGTGATACAGACACACCTCAATGACACATTTACTACACTGGAGCGCATGATGGCCGAAGACCAAATCGTTGGAACCGCAAAGAACGCCGTTGGCAAGATCCAGGACGCCGCAGGCGCCTTGCTGGGTGATACCAGCCAGCAGGTCGAAGGCAAGGGCCGCCAATTGGCCGGCAAGGTACAGGCGCAATACGGCGAGACCGTCGATCAGGTCGTCGATGCGACCAAGAGCAACCCTATCGCTGCACTGCTGATCGCCGCCGGCGTCGGCCTGCTGCTGGGCAAACTGATGTAATGTGCGTTGATCGGCGCGGGCTGCCATGCGGCAGCCGCGCCGGTGTCGTTCCAAGGGTCTCGCGCGTGGTGCCGTCGACAAGACGGCTTCGCGCGCGGGACCCTTTTTCTTTTTCCGGTTCGCGTGACGTCGGAAAGTCGAGGGCACCTCGGAGGGAGGGGGGCACTTTCGGCCGTTCCTGGCCAGCCGAAGGCGCCCGGGGCATCCTCGAAGGTTCAGCGCGGGTGCGCTCGCCCCGCACCATCGAGCACGGTGCCCGGCGGCAATTCATCGATCACGCCACCGGCGACGAAACGCCGCGCCGCGAAGGGTCCCCAGAGCCGCAGCACGTCGTCCTCCATCTGCAGCGCATCGCCTTCGGGCAGTCCGAGCACCGTACGCTCCGGGTTCGCGACGAGGAACTCGGCGATGCGCTGATCGCGGGTCTCGCCGCGATGTCCGTCGGGCAATGCGTTCGTATAGTGCGGGTTGATCTGGAAATCGATCAGGCCCAGCGCCGTCAGCCCCAGTGGATCGACGATCGGCATGTCATTGGTGGTACTGATCGTGGGACAGGCGAGGTTGGCGCCGGCGCTCCAGCCGAGATAGGGCGTGCCGCCGCGCACGGCGGCGGCGAGCGGGTCGAGCAGACCGCGCTCGCGGCAGGTTTTCAGCAACTGGAACGTGTTGCCGCCGCCGACCACGATCAGTTCGGCGTCGCGCAGCGCTGCTTGCTGCAGGACGGCGTCGCCCGTATCGTCGATGGCGTGCAGGTCGATGCCGAGCGGCGCCAGCGCCTCGCTGACCGTTGCCGTGTAGCTGGACCAGGACATCGTCACGCCCGCGAAGGGTAGGAAGATCGCGCGGCGGCGGTTGCCCGCGAGCGCCGCGATCGCGTCTTGCGCATGGGCAAGATACCGGCCATCGGGGCCGCGCGAATTACTCAGGAGAAGCATTTTCATCGCCGATTTCCATGCCGGTACGGTCTCATAATTCAAAGGAAATCTTATCGAACGCACGAACCCGTCAAAATAAATTTTCAGGAAAAGCCGGGAGAAAAGGCGAAGCGGGGACCGGACGAAGGCAACGCGGTGACGTGGCGAAGGCGTAGAGACGAGGGGGGAAGCGGAGAGGGGGGAAGCGGGGACGAGACAAGGCGAACGAGCGACGGTACGGATGCCATCCCCGGTATCGAGGACGGCGCGTACCCCTGCCAGCCGCGTCCGGATGGCGCGCCCGGCAGGCGAAGATCAGGGCTTCGGTTCCGCCGGTGCCGACGGTGCGTGCGGTCCCTTGATCGCGCGACCGATCTTGTGCATGCGGTTGCGGATCGGATGGCGCTTCGCGTGGTGGCGCATCGGTGTGGCATCCGTCGTGGTCGCGTCCGTGGCGGTCGTTTGCGCTGCGGCGGCGAAGGAAGCCGTGGCCGATGCCAGCGCCACCAAGGTGGCGATAACGAATTGCTTTTTCATGATGAACAACCTGTGTTTGATGGAAAGGATGCCGCGAACCGCGTGGCTTCGTTCATATTAACGCGATTGCATGGCGGATGGGCTTGCGGGCGCGCGCATGCCCACGCGTCGCACCGTCGTTCGAGCGCCATGACGGACAGGGGCGCGATGTCCATCCGGGTGGCCGGGCCCGGCGACATGCCGCCGCCGCGAAGCGCGGCCGCGCGCATCACGGTGGGGTGCGTGACGGCGATGACCGATGCCTGCGCAAAGGCGGTCGCAGGGACGTCCGCGGAAGCCGGGGCGGCGTCACGCGCGGTGGCGTTCGCGGCAGCGGCCAGCATCGCTTCGAGCCAGGCGTCGACGCGTGCGAGGACCTGCACGAAACTTTCGCCCGCGGGTGGCGCCACCGCGTCGTCCGTCAGCCAGGCCTGCAAGTGTTCGGGATCCGTGCGCGCGATGTCCTTGAGCGAGCGTCCGCCCCATTGCCCGTAATCGGTGTCACGCAGTGCCGCGTCCACGCGCGGGACGTGTCCCAGGGCGACGGCGGTCTGCAGCGCCGCCGCCGCCGGGCTGCTGAATGCCGTGCCCTGCGTCCACGGCAAGGCCGCGAGACGGGTCCGCGCGGCGGCGATGGCAGCGCGGCCATGCCTGTCCAGCGTATCGGGCGTATCGGGCGTATCGAATGCACCGAACGCATCGGACGTCTCAAGCGCGCCGCCCGCGGGAAAGCGTCCCTGACGCAGGCCGACGGTGGCCGCCGCGCAGAGCAGCAGGATCCGGTTCGCCATCGTTCTCCTTCGCATCGTTACCGAGAACCGGTGTCGCCCAGCCGTCACTACCCTGGGGAAAATGTCGCACAGCGCACCGCCGGAAACGCCATGGGCGGTCATAAAACGGGCCCGCTGGCCGTTCCGACGTAGAATACCGCACGATGCCGCGGAAAGCCGGTGCAAACCCGGCGCGGTCGCGCCACTGTAACCGCTTCGTTCGCGATCCGGAAGTCAGACTCCGCGCATCGTTCCTTCCTTGTCATTATCGGGGCGCGCAACCCCTGGAGATATCCGTATGAACGACGCTGTTTTCGATCCGGCCGTGCAACCCGCGGCGCTGCCGCTGCGCGAGATTCTGCCCTGGGCGGTGTTTGCCGGCCTGCTGTTGCTGCTGGCCCTGTATTTCGTGGGCGCGGAGCAGGGCGCGACGTCCCTGATCCAGGGCATGGCGGTTCACGAGTTCGTCCACGACGGACGTCACCTGCTCGGCTTTCCGTGCCATTGACCGGAGGCCGCGATGGTAGGCAAGTTGCTGTTGCGCGGGATGCTGGTCGGCATTCTCGCGGGCCTGATCACGTTCGGTTTCGCCCGTCTCGCCGGTGAACCGCTGGTCGATCGCGCCATCGCGTTCGAACACGCGGAGCACGTCGCCGCGCACGAGGCGGCGGAGCCGGAACGCGTCAGCCGACGCACGCAGGCGAGCTACGGGCTGTTGACCGGCACCGTAGTCTACGGGGCCGCGATCGGCGGGCTGTTCGCGCTGACGTTCGCCTATGCATACGGGCGCAGCGGTCGGCTGGCGGCCAAACCGCTGGCCGCGCTGCTCGCCGCCGGCGCCTTCGTGGTCCTGGTGATCGTGCCCATGCTCAAATACCCGGCGAATCCGCCATCGGTCGGGGATCCCGGCACGATCGGGCAGCGTACCGGCCTGTATTTCGGCATGCTCGCGGTGTCGGTCGCCGCGGCGGTTTTCGCGCTCGGCGTACGGCGTCACCTGCTGGCCCGGTTGGGGGCATGGAATGCCTCGGTGCTGGCGGCCCTGTTCTTCGGCGTGCTGATCGCCGCCGTGCAGACCGGTCTGCCGACGGTCGACGAGGTGCCCGCCGAGTTTCCGGCATCGGTGCTCTGGCGCTTCCGTCTCGCCGCGCTTGGCATGCAGGCGATCATGTGGACCACGATCGGCTTGCTGTTCGGCTGGTGGGTGGAGGCGGGCCAGCGACAGGGCCATCTGCGCTTTGGCGGGCAGTGGGCCGCACCGCGGAAAATCCAGGGCGAGTAGCCGTCGCCGTCAGGGCGATTGCCCGACGCGCTTTCGCCTCTCGGCCGTATCGCGCTCGTATTGCGCTCGTATCGCGCCTCGCCAGCCGGCCTTGCATCTGGTCGGCGAAGCGCGGTCCGTGTAGCAGGCAATGGCTCGGGCAGCGCGATCGACCGGCGTAGAAGTCCCGTCGATCTTCCATCGCGGCAGCCGGGCCTTCCGGTCTTGGCAACTCCCCTACCAATAACATGTCTCTTCGTTGACGTCTCGGCCCTCTTTGACGCGCTCGCGTCTCTCCACAATCCCTGAAAAAAAGTAATTTTTTCCGAATTATAAGAAATTAGAGAGAAAAGTCGAAAAAAGTACTAAAGATGTCCCGAGACAGGCCGTTAACACGTGGGTAATGCTGCTGCTCCGTCACTGATCTTAGAAAGAGGAGAAATCCATGTTGCGTGTCTTCCTCGTCATTGTCTCGTGCAATGTGCTTTTCGTCGCCTGGCGTCTATGGGTCGTGCGCTACCATCCGCGCGATCCCGCGCCGGCGCAGACGGAGGGAGTGCCGGCCGCAGCCTATCTGAAAAACGCGAAACGCACGACGGGTTCCTAAGTTCCCACTCGCCGGACGGTTTCCGCCGTCCGGTTGAATCCGCCTGTTCCGGTATCGGTACGTGTGTTCCACCCGGCCCGTCGGGCGCCGCTACGGCGGCGTCCGACGGGCCGGGTCGTTTCAGAAAGCCGTCCAGTCATCGGCGTCCGCCGGGCGGCGGGTCGCCGGAACGCGTACGGCCGATTGGCCCGCAGCCGGCAGACCCATGGCCGGCACCGGTCGTGCCGTCCCGCGCGTTGCTGCCGTGTTGCCGCCGCTTCGCCGCACGGCCGCCGCACGGACCGCAGGGGGCGACGTCCGCGCCCCAGGCCGTACAGCCTGCGCTCTCCGGAACGGCGCGCCGGTCCCGTTGTCCTGAACGTCTCCCACCTGAAAGCGTGCAACCTCATCGATCAGGCGCGTCGCCTGATCATGCAGCGATTGCGCGGCCGCGCTCGCCTCTTCGACCAGCGCGGCGTTCTGCTGCGTGACCTCGTCCATCTGCGAGACCGCCTGCGATACCTGCCCGATGCCTTCCGACTGTTCGACCGAGGCGGCGGCGATCTCCTGCATGATGTCGTTGACGCGCTGCACCGAGGCCATGACCTCGGACATGCTGCGGCCCGCCTCGTCCGCCAGCCCGCTGCCCAGCACGACACGCCCGGTGGACGTATCGATGAGCCCCTTGATGTCCTTCGCCGCGGCGGCCGAGCGCTGGGCGAGCGTCCGGACCTCGGAGGCGACCACCGCGAAACCGCGGCCCTGTTCGCCCGCTCGTGCGGCCTCGACCGCGGCATTGAGGGCGAGGATGTTCGTCTGGAACGCGATGCTCTCGATGAGTCCGGTGATGGCTGCCATTTCGCTCGAACTCGCGCCGATCTCCTTCATCGTGTCGATGACCCGGGCGACCACCTTGCTGCCTTGCCCGGCGGTATCGCGCGCGCCGCTCGCCAACGTGCTTGCCTGACGCGCGTTCTCGGTATTGCGTCGCACGGTGTCGGTGAGTTCGGACATGCTGGCCGCGGTTTCCTGGAGCGCCGATGCCTGTTCCTCGGTGCGGTTCGCCAGGTCCGCATTGCCCGCGGCGATCTGGTGCGCGGCCGTGGAGATGGACTCGCTGCCCTGGCGCACCGCGCCGACGGTCTGGCGCAATCCGGCCTGCATCGTCGCCAGGCCGTTCAGGATGTCGCCCAACTCGTCCTCCCGGTGGGCGCGGATCGGACGCATCAGGTTCCCCGCGGCGATTTCCGAGAAATGCCCGAGCGTCGTCGCGATCGGCCCGAGGATGGCCTTGCGCAGCGACATATAACAGGCGAGCGCGGCAAGCAGGCCCACGACGAGCAGGGCGATGGAGGCGGCGCGCATCAGGCCATACCGGCCCTGCGATTGCGCGTATAGGCGCCCGGCCAGCGTTTCCTGGAATTTCTTCAATTTTGTCGCGCTTTCCGACATCGTTTCATAGACGCGTGTCAGGTCGCGCATCGCGACGAGCATGCTCTCCCGGTCGCCTCCCTGAATCGTCGTCACCGTCTTGTCGACCTGGGCCTCGACGGCATCCATTGCCTGGGAGAACTCGTGCGCCAGCACGTCTTCTTCGGCGTCGCGCGGCAGCGCCAGATAGCGTTGCAGGGCCGCCAGCGTCGGCGCACGCCGTGCCTGGGCGCGGTTCAGGCGCTCGAGCGCCTCGGGCAATCCCATCGTCATCGCCGCGCGATCGATGCTCAACCGCTGGCGGGCGACGCCGATTTCCGCCTCGGCGATCGCCGCGTTGCCCGGCAACTGGTTGCTGAAGAGGGACAGCGTGGTCTGGTTGGCCGTTCGCGTCGCGAGCAATCCCAACATGCTGATCGCCACCGACAGGACGGCGAGCAGGCCCAGTGCATAAGCGACACGCGTGCGGATGGTAAGGCGTGAAAACAGCATGAGTGTGCCACCTGGAAAAAGAAAGGTTCAGCCGATCGTCGAAAATGACGGGTGCCGCCGGGCTGAAACGGGAAGCGCGGCTGCACCAGGGATTCCCTTGTCATTAACGGCCGGTTTTCGTGATAACTTAAGCCGAGATTGGCGCAGCAGCGATATGTGGCGCATTGAAGACGAATGTTCGCTGGCCTGGCGCGGGTGCCACATGGCGACGGTCGCTTCGGCACGAGGACAGGGCAGATTGATTAACAGGCAGTTCCCTTCGTGGAGAATTTTGTGACGCCTCTTCGGAAGATCTTTCGTGCAAGTCTGCTCGTACTGGGTTGCGGGGCGACGCTCAGCCTCGCCGCGCAGGAAAACACCAGTGCGACTCCCGCAAGGCCGCCCACGATCCATCGCGCGACGCACGCCACGCACGCCACGCGGGCGTCGCCGACGCCGAAGTCCACCGCCGCGGTGTCCGGCGCGACCGAGCACGGGGAAACGGTGTGGCAATCGCCATCGGCCAGCGCGTCGGGCGCGACGGTTTCCCCGGACAAGGCCGACCCCGGCTTCGCCGGCATGGGCTCGGCCAATGCGCGGCCCGATTCCGGCGCCAGCGTTAGCGGCACGGTCTCCGCACTCAAGAAACCCTATTAGCGGCGGTCCCGGCAGCCTTCACCGGCCGCGGCATCCGCGGGTCCGCATCGGCTGAGCAGCCGGCATTCCGGTTTTGGCCGTGCGCTGCCGGCACCCGGTCCGGATCCACGCGCGGACGCCGCCCGGCATTCCCTGGCCATCTTCGGCAAGCGTTGCGCGCGCCAGTGGCGCGTCCGTCTCCCGCATCCGCCAAAAAACCAAGATTCCCATCAAGTCTGCATCGCCCACGCCGTTATAACGAAAGAGACCGGGATGGCGAGCTTGCGCTCCGTTCGCCTTCACGGTTTCTCGAAACACCCCCGTTCCGTCTTCGCGGCGGTGGGGCGACGGTGACCAGAGCCCCGTACACATGGTGCGGGTGCTTCTTTTGGCAGCAGCAAATGGGTTGGAAAGTGAGAAAAAAGGCACGCGCGCCACATCTTGCAGTCCTGTCGGTCCTGACAGGTTGCATGATGTCGCATGCCTACGCCGAGAGCCTTGCCGACATCTTTTCCGTGAGCGGCTTCGGCACGCTCGGCGTCACGCACTCGTCGTTGAATACCGCCGACTTCAGCAGCACCGCGTTGGAGCCGAACGGCGCCGGCCATACCCATCGTTACGATTTCGTCAACGACAGCATGCTGGGCGTCCAGGTCAATGCCCAGTTCACCGACAAACTGTCCGCCGTCGTGCAGGTCATTTCCGCGCATCGCTATGACAATACGTTCCAGCCGACGATCGAATGGGCGAACGTCAAATACGCGTTCACGCCGGACTTCAGCGTGCGGGTGGGGCGGATCGAACTGCCGACGTTCCTGACCTCCGACTACCGCAACGTGGGCTATGCGAACCCATGGGTGCGGGTGCCAGCGGAGGTGTACAACAACGAGCCGATCACGCACAGCGACGGCGCCGATCTGTCCTACCGTCTGCGCCTGGGCGACGTGTCGAACACGGTGCGGATGCTGTACGGCTACTCGTCGTTCCATATCAACCCGGGCGCCTATCACACCATTGGAAGAGGCGTCGTGGGTCTGTTCGATACCGTCGAGTACGGTGCATGGACGGCGCGGGTCGGCTATATGCACGGCACCGTCAAGTTCGCTTTTCTCGATGCGAAACCCGTGACGGTCTACAGTGCCGCGCTGGCATACGACCCCGGCACCTGGTTCATGCAGGCCGAGGCCGCGCGGGTGACGACGCAGGACCTGACCCCCGGCTACCTTAGCGGCTGTGTGACCGTCGGATACCGGGCGGGCCGTTTCACGCCTTATGCGACATACGCATACGCGCATTCGCTGGGGCATACGACCCTCAACTACAACATGAATGCCGGTCAGCGGGATCTGTCGGCCGGGGTGCGGTGGGACGTGCGCAAGAACGTCGACTTGAAACTGCAATTCGACCATATCTGGCTGCCCGCGGATTCGACGGGTTCATTCGTCAACATTCAGCCGCAATATCGCCTCGGCACGGGCGCCAATGTCACGGCACTCGTCTTGGACTTCGTCTTCTGATGCGCGCGCTCGTGAACATCCTGCAGTGTCATTTCCGGGTCTGCGCCGTCGCGCTCTTCCTGTGCAGCGTCACACCCGCGGCGCGCACCGAAATACTCGTCGTCGTCTCGGAAAAAAATCCGCTGGCCACCCTGACCGAAAATCAGGTCGCCGACATCTTCCTGGGACGCACCGGCTATTTCCCGGGTGGCGGACCGGCCGTGCCGATCGACCAGCCGGAGGATGCGCGCAGCCGCGCCGAATTTTACGGGACGGTCACCGGCAAGTCGCCGGCGCAATTGAAGGCCTACTGGTCGAAATTGATCTTTACGGGCCGCGGGCAGCCGCCGCGCGAGGTCAGCGACGCCGCGGCCGTGAAGAAGCTGTTGATTGCGCGTCCCGACATGATTGGCTATATCGACAGCAGCGATCAGGATCCCCGGCTGAAAGTCATACGGATACTGCCGTGATGACGCCGGGACATGCAGACTCCTCCACGTGGGCGACCCGCCATTGTCATGGTGGCGGGCCGTCGAACAACCGCATCGCATGAGCAGCCCCATTGAAATGAACGGCGCGTCTGTCGCATCCTTTCGCCATCACCGGCTGGGCCGCATGGTGGTCCCCGCGTTACGCCGCGTGCTGGAGGCGTATGTCCTGTTTCCGTTGTTTTCGCTGTTGCTGCTGATCGTCGGCTGGACCGCCGTGCTCCATCTGATCGATGTCGAGCGGGGCGCGGCAATCCGCGCGACGGCCGAACTGAGTCGGGAGCTGGCGGATACCTATGAAGCGCAGATGGTGCGCAATCTCGCCGCCATCGATCAGACCCTGAAGACTGTCAAATACGCCTATGAAATGAAGGGCGCGTCGGCGCTCGCCGAATTGCAGGGCAAGGGACTACTGCCTTCGCCGATCGTTTTCGAGGTGGCCATCGCCTCCGGGGACGGCGCGATGATGGTCGCTTCGCGTCCCCAGTTCAAAGGCAGCATCGCCGATTCACGCATATTTCGCGACGAGCGGGATCGGGGCGGCGACGACAGCGAGGTGACGCCGATGGTCTCGCGGGTCGAACGCAATTCCGTCACCGGCCAGGTCGAGCTCACGTTCAGCCGCCGCTTGCGCACGACAAGCGGCGGTTTCGGCGGGATCGCGATGGTCTCGGTCGACCCGGCGTATTTCACCAGCGGCTACGATGCCACGCGCATGGGCACGACCGGCCTGCTCGGGCTGCTTGGCAGCGACGGCATCGTGCGGGCCCGGCAGATCGGCGAAAAGATTTCCTGGGGCGAGAACCTGTCCGCCGAGGCGATGCGCACCGCGCTCGTCGCGCCCGCGGATCGGGCGCGGGTGCACCAGTGGGACGATGGCGTGCCGCGCTACACGAATGTGCACGCCCTCCATGGCTTTCCGCTGCTGGCGGTGGTCGGGCTCGGCGCGGACGAGCAGCTCGCGCAATTCCGTCACCATTGCACCACCTATCTGATCGAGGCGGCCATCGCCAGCCTGCTGCTGATGTTGCTGGCGTTCATCCTCAGCCGTAGCAGCTGGCAGTTGAGCGTGAGCCGCAAACGCGCGCGGCAGGCCGAGCAGACCTTCTACGCGGCATCGGAAAACAGTCTGGACGCGTTTTTCTTCCTGCATAGCGAAAAGGATGCGCAAGGGCGGATCGACGGTTTCGTTCTGCGGGAGACGAACCGCCGCGGCGTCGAACTTTCGGGCCTGCCGCGCGAATACCTGCTCGGCAGGACGCTCGAGGTGGCGTTTCCCGGATTTCGTCAGAACGGCATGTTCGAGGCCCTGGTCGGCGTCGCCGAGACCGGCGTGGTCGAGGAGCACGAATGGCTGCATGCGCGCGGCGACGGCTCGTTCGCCTGGCTGCACCGGCAGGTCGTGCGCGTGGACGACGGCGTGGTCGCGATCGTGCGCGACATCAGCTCGCGCAAGGCGGCGGAGTCCCGGCGGATCGAACAGAACCGGGTGCTGGAGATGATCGCGACGAGCACGCCGCTCAAGGACGTGCTCGGCCACCTGATGCTGCTGGTCGAGGCCCAGATCCCCGGGGCACGCTGCGCGACGGTGCTGCCCGACGAGAGCGGCGAACGCCTGGCGGTCTGGGCGGCGCCGGGGCTGCCGGACCGGTACGCGAAATGCATGAACGGCTCGCCGATCGGCGAGTACGCCGGCCCCGGAGGGCGAGCGGTCCATACCCGTCGTCCGGTGATCACCGTCGACCTCGCGCAGGATCCGCTCACCGCGCACCATGTCACCGTGTCAGGCCTGCAGGGCATCGGCGGTTGCTGGGGATATCCCATTTTATCGCCGGAGGGCATCGCGCTGGGCGCGCTGTCGTTCTACCTGCGCACCGCGCACGCGCCGGACGCGGACGAGCAGCAGGTGATCGCGATGGCCACCCGTATCGCCGGCATCGCGATCGAGCGCAGCCAGGCGGAGGCGCGCATCCACCACATGGCCACGCACGATGCGCTGACCGGACTGCCGAACCGCGCGCTGCTGGCGGACCGTCTGGATCAGGTGCTGCTGCAAGCGCAACGCTACGAGCGCGGCGTCACGGTCATATTCATCGATCTCGACAATTTCAAGCTCATCAACGACAGCCTGGGACACCACGCCGGCGACGACCTCCTGCGGCAACTGGCAAGCCGGATGGTGAACTGCCTGCGTCGCACCGATACGGTCGTGCGGCTCGGCGGCGACGAATTCGTCATCGTGTTGTTCAATCAGGAACAGAGTGACGAGAATATTCTCCCGTCGATCGAAAAGATCCAGCAGACGCTGCTCGACCCGGTGACGCTGGCCGGCCAGACCTATCGGGTGACGTGCAGCATGGGGCTCGCCACGTATCCGGCGGACGGCGCGGATTCCGAGACCCTGCTGATGAACGCCGACGCGGCGATGTATCGCGCGAAGGAACTGGGACGCAACAACTACCAGTTCTACACGCGCGACATGAACGAGCGCATCCACGAGAAGCTCGATCTGCAGAGCGCGCTACGCCAGGCGCTCGTCAACGACGAATTCACGTTGCTGTATCAGCCGCAGGTCGACCTGAAAACCGAACGTATTTTCGGCGTCGAGGCGCTGTTGCGGTGGAAACATCCCGAGAAAGGCACGATCATGCCCGGCGATTTCATTCCGATCGCCGAGGAAAGCGGTTTGATCGTGGCGATCGACGAATGGGT
>JBPBQT010000056.1:0-15023 GCA_050955065.1 Janthinobacterium lividum
TGTTCCGCGGCTCGCACCAGAAGCCGCTTGAGCGCGGGAATACGGCTCTCGGGCGCGCCTGCGGCGCGAGCCATGTCGAGGAACTGCGTGCGGTGATCGAACGCGAGGACGTTCAGTTCGTCCCAGCGCGGCCGCGCGACGGAACTCCGATGCAGATGCGACAGTTGCGTATCCGCATCGACCCTGGGATTGCGCTTGCCGCTGAACCAGTGATGCAACTCGGCGGGCGTCGGCATCGCAGGCGCGCAACCATGGCGGGATACGGTCAACGCGCCACATGCATTGGCCAGCTTCGCGGCCTCGACGAAATCCTTCCCGCCGAGGAGGCCCGTCATCAGACCGGCGGCGAACGCATCACCCGCTCCCAGAACGTTCATCACTTCGACACGTTCGCCCTGCACCGTCAGTGCCTGCTCGATGCGGTCCGGCACGGCGCCCGGGATGAAGGCGCACCCCTTCGCGCCCAGCTTGACCACCATCGCGGCTGGCGTCACCTCGCGGACCCGGCGCAAGCTGTCCATCAGATCGTGGGCCACGCCGCCGGCAATCAGAAACTCTTCCTCGGTGCCGATCAGCAAATCGAAGCTGGGCAGCATCTGTTGCAGCTGGGCGCTGACCTTCTCGTCGGGAACGTACCGGGTTTCACCCCCACCGCGGCTGGTCAGTCCCCACAGGACGGGCCGGTAGTCGATGTCCAGCACCCTCACGACGTCATGGCGCGCCGCAAGCCCCAGCGCGGCCTTCGAGGCCGCGCGAACGGTATCGGTCGAGAGATGGGTGCCGGTGATCAACAAGGCCCGGCACTCCGCGATCAGATCCTCGGGAATCTGCCGGGGGTCGATCGCCATGTCGGCGCAGTTCTCGCGGTAGAACAGCAGCGGGAAGGTGTCGCGATCTTTCAATCCAAGCAATACGAGTGCGGTCAATCGTTCCCGGTCCACCTGCACGCCCCGAGTATCGCACCCCTCCTGCTCCAGCGCCTGCACCAGAAAGTCGCCCATCTGCTCGTCGCCCACCCGCGAAATCATCGCCGTTCGCAGCCCGAGCCGCGCCGCGCCGAAGGCGATGTTCGCCGAGCTGCCGCCCAGGTACTTGGCGAAGCTGGTCGCTTCCTGCAGCGTGCAGCCGACCTGCTGCGCATACAGGTCGACGCCAAGCCGGCCCAGGCACGCCAGATCGTAACGGCGGCCGGTGGGGAAGTTCAGGGTATTCGTCATTCGGGTGTCCTTGAAGAGGCATCCATGCAGGCGAGCGTCGGGCCCGAACTCGCCGGTTCCTGCAAATGCGCCGCTCGAACCGGAAGATCGGGACGCATCGCGAGTTGGTTGAAGTCTAGGTCGTTTGGAATTTGTATTCTGTAGGGGATTTTACGTAGAAATTATTTTCCAAAAATATTCCGGCTTTGACTATAGTGAGATCCATACACTGACCGGCGATCTGGCGCCAATACGGACAACGGCTAGGTCAGGAACACCGATCAATCACGGAGACAGAAACAATGAAACGCATGCTGCAGTCGCTTGCACTCATGGCCAGCCTCGCCACTCCCCTGGCCGCCCATGCGGAAAAGGTCGGCATGTCGCTGGCCTCCAGCAACCTGTTCCTGGTCGTGATGCGCAACGGCATGGCGGACTATGCGAAAACCTTGCCGAACGTCACGGTGCAGTTCGAGGACGCTCAGAACGACGTGGCAAAGCAGCTGAATCAGGTGCAGAACTTCATCGCCCAGAAGGTCGACGCGATCATCGTCAACCCGGTCGATTCCGACAGCACGCCGAAAATGAGCCGCCTCGCGGCCGCCGCGGGCATTCCGATCGTGTACGTCAACGAGCAACCGGGCGACAAGACCTTGCCGCCGAAAGCCTCGTTCGTTGGCTCCGACGAGGCTGACTCCGGGACGCTGGAAATGAAAGAGGTCTGCCGCCTGATGAACGGCAAGGGCAACATCGTCCTGCTGATGGGCAACCTGTCGAACCAGGCGACTCGCCAGCGTACCCAGGATGTCAAGGACGTCATATCCAAGCCGCCGTGCAACGGCATCAAGATCCTCGACTCACAAACCGCCAATTGGGACCGGACGAAGGCGAGCGACCTGATGAACAACTGGCTGTCGGCCGGGCTGAAGTTCGACGCCGTGGTCTCCAATAACGACGAGATGGCGATCGGCGCAATCCAGGCCCTCAAGGCCGCGAAGAAATTCGACAAGAACATGATCGTCGCCGGCATCGACGCAACCCGGGACGGCCTCGCGTCCATGAAGGCGGGGGACTTGAAAGTGACCGTATTCCAAAACGGCCCGGGCCAGGGCCGCACGGCGCTCGACACCGCCTTGAAGCTCGCCAAGGGCGGTCGCGTCGACCCGAAGATCTGGATCCCGTTCGAACTGGTCACGCCGGCCAATCTGAACCAATACGTGAGCAAGAACTGAATCGGCGTGCCGGAAACGCGATAGCACCCTGCAATCCTGCCCGTTGAAGAGGGAATCATGTCCAGCGCCGCCGTTCTAGCACCCGAAACATCCGCCGTTCCTCCAGACGACGGCAGACTACTGTTCGAGGTCGCCGGCGTCGTAAAGAAGTTTCCCGGGGTCGTCGCACTCGACAACGTCAGCTTCAAACTGCGCGCGGGCACGGTGCACGCGTTGATGGGCGAAAACGGCGCGGGCAAGTCCACGCTGATGAAGATCATCGCGGGCCTGTACGTTCCCGATACCGGCGAGCTGAAGCTCAAGGGCAATCCCATCAGGCTCACCGGCCCGCTCGACGCGCTGAACAACGGGATCGCGATGATTCATCAGGAATTGAACCTGATGGGATCGATGACCGTCGCCGAAAACATCTGGATCGGCCGCGAGCCGCGGCGTTTCGGCTTTATCGCCCACGACGAGCTGCGCCGTCGCACCCAGTCCTTGTTCGACGCCCTGAAAATCGACCTGAACCCGCAAACGAAAGTCGGGACGCTGTCGATAGCGAACCGGCAGATGGTCGAGATTGCCAAGGCGGTTTCCTTCAACTCGGACGTGCTCATCATGGACGAGCCCACCTCGGCGCTCACCGAACATGAGGTGGGACATCTTTTCCGCATCATTCGCGATCTGAAGAGCCGCGGCAAAGGCATCGTCTACATCACGCACAAGATGAACGAGTTGTACGAAATCGCGGACGAAGTATCGGTGTTTCGTGATGGCAAGTTCATCGACACTCGCCTCACGAAGGACATCACTCGCGACCAGATCATTCAGTTGATGGTCGGTCGTGAAGTGACCCAGATGTTTCCGAAAATGGAAGTGCCCATCACCGACGTCGTGCTGAAAGTCGAGAAACTGGAAGTCGCAGGTATTTTCCGCGACGTGTCGTTCGAGGTGCGTGCCGGAGAGATCCTCGGCTTTGCGGGACTGGTGGGATCCGGCCGGTCGAACCTGGCAGAAGCGCTGTTCGGCGTCGTACCCGCCACCAAAGGCTCCATCACCATCGACGGCAAACAGGTCAAGGTCGGCTCTCCCACCATCGCCATGCGTCATGGCATGGCTTTCCTCACGGAAGACCGCAAGGAAACAGGCTGTTTCCTCAAGCTTGACGTGCTTGCGAACATGGACTCGGCGGCGCTCAGTCAGGGCAATTACTTGAAAGCCGGCTTTGTGCAACGGGCGCGCCTCGAACGCGATTGCAAAGAGATGGCCAAATCGCTGAGGATCAAGACACCGACGCTCGGGGAAACCATCGAGAACCTCTCGGGCGGAAATCAGCAAAAGGCCCTGATAGGCCGGTGGCTTCTGACCAAGCCACGGATCCTCATCCTGGACGAGCCCACTCGCGGCATCGATGTCGGGGCGAAAGCGGAGATTCACCGCCTTGTTTCGGAGCTGGCAGGCAAAGGCGTAGCCGTCATCCTGATTTCCTCCGAACTGCCCGAAGTGCTCGGAATGAGCGATCGGGTACTCGTGATGCACGAAGGTCGCGTAACGGGCATCCTGAACCGGTCGCAAGCAGATCAGGTCACGGTAATGAATCTCGCGTCACAGTGATGCGCAGACCTGATCAGAGTCACACATCAAGGAGACAAGTCATGGCGATCGACAACCCCCTCGTCCAGCCCGTACCCGCAATATCGAAGCCGCAGCGACGACAGTATCCCCCCGAACTGGGCATGGTGCTGGTGCTTGTCGGTATCGCCCTGTTTTTCGAAATCGCCGGCTGGATCGTGGTCAAGCAAAGCTTTCTCGCCAATGCCGAACGGCTCACGGTCATGGTTTTACAAATGTCGGTGGTCGGCATCATCGCCATTGGCGCGACGCAGGTTCTGATCACCGGTGGTGTCGACCTCTCCGCCGGCTCGGTGCTCGCCATCTCCGCGATGGTTGCGGCAAGTCTTGCGCAGGAGCAGGATTACGCGCGCGCGATTTTCCCGTCGTTGACAGGTCTGCCTATCATATGGCCATTGCTGGCAGGGCTGACGGTGGGTCTCATCTGCGGCGTCGTCAATGGCGGTCTGATCGCCTTCACCGGCATTCCCCCTTTCATCGCCACGCTCGGCATGATGGTTTCCGCCCGCGGCCTCGCCAACTGGTACACGCATGGCGAGCCGGTCAGCATGCTGACCGATCAGTACGCATGGATCGGATCCGGCGTCATGCCGGTTCTGATCTTCGTTGCCGTGGCGGTGATCTTTCATGTTGTGCTCGGTTATACCCGGTACGGCAAGTTCACCTATGCCATCGGCGCCAATCGGCAGGCGGCGCGTGTGTCGGGCATCAATGTCGGGCGGCACCTGCTCTTCGTCTATGCCATTGCCGGACTGCTGGCGGGACTCGCGGGCGTCGTCACCTCCGCACGCTCGGTGACGGGACAACCCGGCATGGGGACAGGCTACGAACTCGACGCTATCGCGGCGGCGGTCATCGGCGGCGTCTCCCTCTCCGGCGGCATCGGACGCATCACCGGCACGGTTATCGGCGTACTCATTCTCGGCGTCATGACGTCCGGGTTCACCTTCATCCGGATCGACGCGTATTACCAGGAAATCGTGAAGGGCATCATCATCGTCGGCGCAGTGATCGCCGACCAGTACCGGCAGCGCCATCCTCGCGGCTGAGGATCGATGTCGATGTCGACATCGATGTACTGAAAAAGCGTGACCGGCTCCTGTGAAACCGATCGACCCCGAAACCCCCTGTCGAGTGAGCGACACCCCATCATGAAGATCGCATTAGACCCGTACATGCATCGCCACCTTTCCCTCGAAGAGATACCGCGGAAAGCCGCCGAGCTCGGTTACGAATGGATCGAACTTTCCCCGCGTGGCGACTTTCTTGAGTGGTTCAAGGCGCCGCGCGTGTTCCCGGAAAGAATCAAAAACCTGAAGAAGGCGCTCAAGGAAAATGGTGTCGGCATCGCATCGCTTTTGCCGATGTACCGCTGGGCGTCAAACGACGAAGCGGAGCGTCAGGCAGCCGTTCGTCACTGGAAGCGCGCCATCGAGATCGCGGTGGAACTCGAAGTGGACACGATGAATTCCGAGTTCGGACGCGGTCCTCATCCGGATAAGGGAAGCTGCTACTGCTGCCACACGGGTTCGATGATCGAAGCGTGCGAGGACGCATGGTGGCGATCCATGGAAGAACTGGTGCCGATCTTCGAGAGGCAAGGCATCAATCTTCATATCGAGCCGCATCCCGAGGATTGGGTCGAAACCCTGCAACCCTCGGTCGACATCATCCGGACCATCAATAGTCCCCGTGTGAAATTTCTGTACTGTGCACCGCATACCTTCTATTTTGGCGACGATGTCAAAGCGATGCTGCGTGAAGCGGCCGACGTACTGGCGCACGTCCATGTGGGCGACACGTTCAATCACAAGGCTTCATCCGGGCTGCGCTACATCATCAATCCTCCGGGCACCGCCGCTCGCGTGCATCAGCATCTGGACATCGGCCAGGGTGAAGTTCCATGGGACGATTTCTTCGGCACACTCGCCGAAATCGGCTTCGACGGCATCATGACCGCATGCGTTTTCGCATGGGAAGACCGTGCGGATCATTCAGGCAAATTCATGCGGGAAAAGATGCAGGAATACATCGACAAGTATTTCAACAAGAAACATTGCAGCGAGTAAGACGCGGCGCCTCGCTCGGGCACTGCCATTCTTTCGCATCCAACCACTTGTTTTCCACACCACATGACACTCAGACTTGGCGTTATTGGAACCGGCGCGATCGGTCAGGATCACATTCGCCGCATCACGCATAAACTAAGCGGCGCGCGGGTCGTCGCATTGAACGACATCGACAAGGCGCAAGCGCTGGAATTTGCGGCTCTGGAACATCTGGAAGCACGCGTGGTCGATACGGCCGATGAAGTTATCAACGCCGAAGACGTCGACGCATTGGTGGTGACCTCATGGGGCCCTTCGCACGAAGAATTTGTACTGGCAGCGATTGCGGCCGGCAAACCCGTATTCTGCGAAAAGCCGTTGGCCGTCACAGCCGCTGGCGCCTTGCGCATCGTCGAAGCGGAGATCAAGCAGCGTCACCCGCTCGTGCAGGTCGGTTTCATGCGCCGCTTCGATGCCGGCTACCGCCAACTCAAAAATGTCATCGACGCAAACGCGATCGGCGACGTGCTGATGGTGCATTGCGCGCACCGAAACCCGTCCGTGCCGGCCCATTACACCGGGGACATGGCGATCACCGACACCTTCGTGCACGAGATCGACGTATTGCGCTGGTTGCTCGACGACGACTACGTTTCCGCTCAGGTAATGGAACCGCGAAGCTCGAAACTGGCGCCGCAGGGTTTGAAAGACCCAATCATGGTTTTGCTGAAAACACGCAACGGCATCCACATCGATGCGGAAATCTTCGTTTCCTGTCAATTTGGCTATGATATCCAGTGCCAGATTGTGGGTGAGACGGGAGTTGCAAATCTACCCGAACCTCCGAGTGTGCCATTGCGCAGCGCCGGTCGCGCATCTACCGGAATATTGATGGATTGGAAGCAACGGTTCATCGATTCATACGACGTCGAGTTGCAGGAATGGATCGTTGCCACGCGGGCGCGAAGCGTTACCGGGCCGACCGCGTGGGACGGCTACGTCGCCGCGGTAACCACCGACGCCTGCGTCAGGGCGAGACGCTCGGGGCAGATCACTCCGATCACGATCGAAGATCGGCCGACCTTCTACGACTTGAAGCGCTGATCCGCGAAGCGCGTATCGAGAATCACGGCATGAACCACTGACCTCTCCTCCAAATTGAAAACCCTGTGGTGAGGATCCAAGGCCGGCCGTGCGACGCAGCGTTGCATTCGTGCGCATCAGTCGGTTGCGCTCGGGTCGCCGCGCACGGACGATGTCCTCGGGAGGCGTTTTGGTGTAGTCGATGAACGCATCGACGCCAATGCGCTTGAGAAAAGGCTTGCCCCTCACGAGATCGACTCAGTCAATCAGCTTGTGAAGCGTTCGAACCGCCAGTTCCAACATCACGCGCTCTTCGCGGCTTGTCTTCTTGATCAGCTGATCCGTAAGCCATTGCGAACGTGCGGATCGTTCGTGCGCAATCTGCGCGCGCGCTTCATCAGTCAAGTTCACAACGTAGGCGCGGCGATCTTCAGCGTCCTGCATCAGGGTCACCGCCCCTTGTTCGGCCAGCTTCATTACGATCAACCGCATGGTCTGATGGGTCACCGCCCTGCCCGTGGCGAGTGTCGAAATACTGACGGGACCAGAGCGTTCCAGCAAAGACAGTGTCTCGTTCTGCGCGTTCGAATGCGTGCCGCTTTGCTCCCGGACGACCTTAACGAGACGGCTTACGACATCGCGAATCGATTCACCCAAAAGCGCGGCATCACCGGTGCGGACCGGGGGACAGTTCCCGACAGCCGGACTCTTTTTGGCGGCACTCACTGTTTGCGAAGCCGTGCAACGACGGCGGCAAGCGTATTGACACCCCAATGCTCGAGGTATCGTCCGTCCCGAATGCGGACGATATCGATCACGTCGATCGAAATATTCTCGCCCGTGGCCTCGACGCCCAGCAGTGGTCCGACATGCTTGCCAGATATCGATTTGCGCGTGGTCACCTTGTCGCCGTCGCAAAGTTGCTCATGAATGTGGACCTCGATGCCTGCGATTGCCGGGCGCAACACCGAAGCGAACGTCGCCCACATTGTTTCGGCGCCCCTCGCCCCCTCACTCGGCGCTGACCAGTTGACGAAGTCGGGCGACATAAGGGCTTCGAAGCTTTCTCGATTGCCATCCCGGATCACTTCGTAGTTGAACCGCTCGACGACCTCTTTGAGAACATTGCTGTTCATGCCTATCCTTGACTTCTCAGAAATTCGCTAGAGCCCTGAACAGGGTACGGAGATATAATATACAGTAAAGCTGTATACTTCAAGCCAACCGCTCATTCCGGTTGATCGGTGCACGGTTGATCCGCCTGACTATTGATGTCTGACGAACGGGAATTGCTGCTGCGGCCGAGCGGACGCTCTGGAGAATGTTGACTGACCGAAGCGGTTGATTACGGCCGTTGCCCCGATCTGCCGATAGCCTGCGCGAGGTGCATCTGCTGTGGATTCCGCAGACCCATGCCACGTTGAAGAGCGGCTTCGCGCGCTCACCTGATCCGGAATCGGGAGCCCGACGCCGCCTGGAAGCTGATGCTCGCATCCTCCCGAGAGGTCACGATAGCTCGACCCATTCTTGCGCAACTGCATGGTCGCGCTCTCGATGGCGTTTATGGTGTGGATGACGCGGCGGAGGGAATCCGCCTGAACAATGGGCCGGAGATGATCTCCCATGCCTTTACCGAATGGGCTGCGGCGCTGGCGCGACACCTACCCTGCTACGACTCATAAAAGGGGAGCACGACACTTGCAACGGTGCCAATTTCAAAAACCGGACCCTTTAAACCAAGACTCCCCCCATGCGCCCGCACGATCTCGCGCGCGATAGCCAGTCCAAGTCCGCTACCCTCTTCCGTCGAAGCACGAAAGAACGGTTCGAACACGTGCTCCCGTAGATCAGGAGGAATCCCGGGACCTTCATCGATCACATCGATCGACACATCGCCATCAACACGCCTCGCTTCAACAGCGACCCGCTTGCCTTCCGGCGTGTACCGAATCGCGTTGTCCACCAGGTTCGCGAATGCCGCCGCCAGCAGCGACTCGTTACCATTCACGGTCAGCGCATCCTCCAACGACACGGTCAATTCGATGTTCTTGCGCTGAGCCATCAAAGCAAGCTTCTCGACCGTACGGGCAATCACATCACACAGATTTACGGGCGTGGCGCCCTTGAACGCCGTATAACTGGCCGCCTCCGCTTGCGCCAACATCAAAAGCTGATTGATCAGCAGAACCATCGCACGGTTGCTGTGATGCATCGCCAGCAACGTTCCACGCACCTCTTCAAAGTTTCCCTGGCGACGAGCAAACTGCAACTGCGTACCGAGAACCGTCAGGGGTGTTCGGATCTGATGCGCCGCGTCCGCGATGAATCGGCGCTGCGTCACGGCGTGGCGTTCGATCACGTCCAGGCAGACGTTGAACGCTGCCACCAGAGGACGGAGTTCCGCGTGCAGGTCCACCTCGGCGATCCGGGCGCGACTGCGCGAAGGATGCGCCGCTATCTCCGCAGCCAGCCGGGCGAGCGGACGGAGTTCCAACCACAGCCCCGCACAAATCAACAACGTCGCGGCGACAAGGCTTCCGAGGATGTAGGCAAGCTGCGGTTTCCACAGAGAGGAAACCAATGCGTCCCGTGCGATCTGCGTTCGACCGACCGAGACGATGACGCTCACCGTCTTTCCGTCATCAAACATCGCACGTTCAAGCGATACCACGCGGATCGGCACGCTCGCCACGCTTGCGTCAACCCATTGCGGCGAATGAACGAGAGCGGTCACCGGAAACGCCGAAGTGCCCGCGATCATGGCTCCTCCCGCGACTTCGATCCGATAAAACACCTGATCGCCTTCCGGCGTGCCGACGATCTGAATCGTGCCCGGCGAGACCGAAGCCACGAGGTTATCCCCACTCCACCGAACGTCGGCGGCCATCACGCGCGCCGCCGCCAGCAGCGCCGCATCCTGCAACAAATCCGCCGTGCGATGCGCGTTCACATAGGTCAAACAGGCGGCGGCCACGCCGAAGATTGCCATCGGGATGATCAACCAAAGCAGCAATCCCGTTCTTAGACTACGCTGACGTGGCTTCATGATCGAGCAGATAGCCAAGTCCGCGCAACGTGATGATCGTCGCTGTGCTGCGCTCGATCTTTTTCCGGAGTCTGGATATATAGATTTCGATGGCATCGCCACTGGGCGGTGCATCTCGCACGTCCACGGTCTCGGCGAGAACGGCCTTGGAAACGGTCCTTCCCGCCTGCAAAATCAGTGCTTCTAGGACCGCATGCTCACGCGGCGTCAGCAAAATTATTTCGTCGTCGATGAAAAACTGACGCCGGGCCATGTCGTACAGCAGGTTGCCGCAAGGGATGCGATTGGACCGCACCGGCGCATGCCGCCGCCCGAGCGCCCGGATACGGGCGACGAGCTCACGATCATCAAACGGTTTCACAACATAGTCGTCTGCACCCGCGCTAAGGCAAACGACCTTCTCGCCGATATCGCCCGTTGCGGTAAGGACCAGAACCGGCGTGCTGTCCGCGTTATCACGCATTCTCCGCAGCAGCGTTTTCCCTGACATGCCCGGCAGGTTCAAATCCAGCAGCACAACGTCGTACCGCGTGCCGTGCATCGCCGCCTCGGCCGCTTCGCCGTCGACATGATGATCGACGGCGAAGCCTTCGGCGCTCAGCGTTTTGGCGAGCCAGTGCGCAAGTTGCCGGTTGTCTTCGATCAGGAGCAGTTTCATGAGACGGAAAAGAATGGGCTAGGCCACTTTATAACGGTTTCGCGCATGCTGCGTACGGAACAGTAAAAGCGTCGCCACCGCACCGATCAGCGCGGCAATGCTCATCCACGCACCCGGCGCCGCTTTGTTGCCGCTGAAGTGAATCAGCGTCGTCGATATCGCCGGGGTGAAGCCGCCGACCAGGGTGGCGAGGCTGTATGCCATTGAGAACCCCGTCGTGCGGACGTGCGCGGGCATCAACTCCGTCAGAGACACCACCAACGCGCCGTTGTACCAGGCGTAAAGCAGCGACAACCACAACTCGACCAGCAACAAACGCTGAAACGAGGGTGCGCCGACGAGCCATTGCATCGCAGGATACGCGGTGAGGACAGTCAGCAGGGTGAAGAGCAGCAGGACCGGGCGACGCCCTACCCGGTCCGATACCGCGCCGGAGATGGGCAGCCAGATAAGATTGGAGATACCCACGCATACGGTGACGAGCAGCGAGTCGAGCGAGGAGAGATGCAGGACGTTCCTGCCGAAGGTGGGCGTGTAGGTGGTGATGAGGTAGAACGAAACCGTGGTCATGATGACCAGGCCCGTACCGCCGAGGATGAGACCGGCGTGCTCGACCATGGAGCGCATGATTTCACGAAAGCGCGGGTGATGCGCGCGTGCCGCGAATTCTTCGGTTTCGCGCAGCGTGCGGCGAATGATAAAGAGAAATGGCACGATCAGGCAGCCGATGACGAAGGGAATGCGCCAGCCCCATGCGGCGATGTCGGGGGCGGGCATGAGCTGGTTCAGCAGGACGCCCAGTGACGCCGCGAAAATGACGGCGACCTGCTGACTGGCGGACTGCCATGCGCAGAAGAAGCCGCGTTTGCCGGGCGTGGCGATTTCGGAGAGGTAGACGGAGACGCCGCCCAATTCGACGCCGGCGGAGAAGCCTTGCAACAGCCGTCCGATCAGGACGACGATGGGCGCGACGATACCGATGGTGGCATAGCCCGGGACGAAGGCGACGCATGCGGTGCCCAGGGCCATCAAGGCAAGGGAGAGGATCAGTCCTTTGCGTCGACCGTGCCGGTCGATATACGCCCCGAGGACGAGCGCGCCGAGCGGACGCATGAGGAATCCCGCGCCGAAGACCGAGAACGCCAGCATCAGGGAGACGAATTCGTTGTCGCTGGGAAAGAAGGCGTGGGCGATGGCACTGGCGTAATAGGCGTAGACGGTGAAGTCGAACATCTCCAGAAAGTTGCCGCTGGTGACGCGGAATACGGCGCGGAACTTCGATTCCGGCGGGCTGTGATTGATGTGTTCCATGCTGCCCTCTTCTGACGTAAGGACGAATGCCGACACCGCCTGGAACGCGAAGCGTTCGCCGGACAGGTGAAACGGGAGGGGTTGTCGGGTGTGACGACGGGGCTAGCCGATATCCATGACCGCTTTGCCGGACTGTCGCCGCTCTTCGAGCGCGGCGTGGGCGATCTCGACGTTGGCCATCGTATAGCGCCCGTTGATCTCCACACGCAAGTCGCCTTGCAGGATCGCGGCGAAAACGTCGTCGGCGCGGCGTTGCACGGTGACGGCGTCGGCGAGATGATCGGCGAGGCGCGGCCGCGTCAGGAAGAGCGAGCCGGCTTCCCCGAGTTCGTAGGGGTCGAGGTCGCGCAGGGAGCCGGTGACGGAGCCATAGTTGACGACGAGCCCGCGCACCCGCGTTGCCCGAAAGCTGTCACGCAGCGTCGCGCGGCCGACGGCGTCGAATACGACGTCGACCCCTTTGCCGTCGGTGAGATCGCGAACGCGCTCGGCGAAGCGGCCGTCTTCGTAGAACAGCACGTGATCGGCACCGCGCGCTTTGGCGATGGCGGCTTTCTCGGGACTGCTGGTGGTGGCGAATACCGTCGCGCCGCGTCGTTTCGCCAGCTGCACGAGCAGTTGCCCGATACCACCCGACGCGGCGTGTATCAGGCAGGTGCTGTTCGCTTCGATGTGGCCGACATCGTCGAGCAGATAGTGCGCGGTCGAACCCTGGAAGATGGCGGCGGCGGCGATGTCGTAGCCGATACCGTCAGGCAGGCGCGCGAGGTGGGCCGCGGGAACGACGGCATAGTCGGCATACGCACCCCAGGAGATGCACCAGGCAACCCGATCCCCGACACGGCAGGACGTGACGCCCTGACCGAGAGCGACCACCTCCCCGGCACCTTCCATTCCCAAAGTGCAGGGGATTCCGACGGGATAGGTGCGGGAGTCGCGATACTTGCCCTGCCGCGTGTGGACATCCATGAAATTGATCCCGGCCGCGACGACGCGCACCAGCGCTTCCCCGGGGCCGGGCTTCGGTACCTCGATCTCGACGCGGCGCAGTACTTCCGGACCGCCGTATTCGTGTATCTGGATGGCTTGCATGGTTTATCTCCGGGGTTTTCCGGCGCCTGCCGATGCATCGGCAAGCGCCTCTGTGACGAAGCGGTTGGTATAGGTGCGGGCAATATCGATGTGCCTCACCGACACATCGGCATCGACGGATGCGATGACGGCGAGAACGGTCGATGGCGCGTCGACGGGCATGCGACCGGTCACGGAATAAGTGGTCTTCGTCATCGCCAACGCGTTCTGATACTGGGCGGGATCGTCGCCCTTGATCGATGCCGGCAGGACGGCGGCGATCTCCTGCGCGCTGTGCGTGTCGATGAATCGCAGGGCAGCGAGCACCGCACGGACCAGATGCGCGATTTCGGCGGGATGGCCGTCGATCCATGCGCGCTGCATATACAGGCAGGCGCCGGCGTAAGGACCGCCGAGCTGCGCTTGCGAACCGGTCGCGGTGCGCAGGTCGGCAAGCGCATGGGCCTTGTTGGCAAACAAGACGCGTGTGGCGGTGGGTTCTTCGATCATGCCCGCATCGATGCTCTTGTCGGCGATGGCCTTTTCGAACGCTTCCCCGGTCGCAAGGGGCACGATGGAATAGGCATCGGCGGGAACGCCCGCGCGCATGGCGAGGAAGCGGGTGAGGTGGAAGGTCGAGGAGCCGAAACCGGTCACGCCGAGCCTGCGCCCACGCACGTCGGCCATGGTCTTGATGCCACTGTCCCGACGCGCCAGTTCGACGAGTCCGGCGGACTGGCCAAGCACGATGACGGACTGCACGTCCATGCCACGGCTTTGCAGGACGATCGTGTGGTCGTAGAAACCGACCGCCCCCTGAATCGCGCCGGCGACCAGTTCGGTGGAGGTATCGATGCCGGTTGGCGCGGACAATACACGGACGTCGAGCCCTTCCCGGCTGAAATAACCGAGTTGTTCGGCGAGGATCACCGGAAGATAGATCTGTTTCGCGGCGCCGCCGGTCATCAACCGGATCGGCTGCGCACTGCCGGCTTTCGCCAGGCACAGTGCGACTAGGCAAAGCATCGCGCGGGCAGTACGGCCGACGTTACGCGACATCGAGTCTCTCCTGAGAAAAACGTCGACGCCGAGGGAAAGCGGCGTCGAGATGTCCGCTAGTATAAAAAACCTTTCCCTTCTGAATGCTTTCGGCAAATGGCGTGTTTTCTACGGACATTCCCGAAGCATGATTCCCGTGTCGTGCACAGGATTCACCCGGACTCTCCGGACCGCCGGTATCGTTTTCGTGATCAGGCGCCCATACGCCAGTCCATCCGACACGGAGTCCATCGATCCGCTCTGGTTCGGGCCGCTGCGTCCGCTCGACAGCAACAATTCGTTGGCGCTCACGTCTGCGCCCGCTCAAGCCAGCCAGACCGTATAGCCGCCATGCATTTCAGGGCGGCGCTGCGCATCCGTGCCCGCCACCTACGCATCTCGCGCGCAACGCGGGTACACCCCTTGCTACGACCATGCCGAAGGGTGGGACAGTCAAGGCGACGTTCCCCCGGGCGATAGCAGTGCCACAACATTCAACGCCAGGACGACCATCCCTGCTACGGATCGTCCAACTACCAGGAGTTGCAACATGACAGAAAAAATCTGGTTTGTAACGGGTGCCTCAAAGGGATTCGGTCGCATCTGGACCGAGGCGGCGTTGAAACGCGGCGACAAGGTAACGGCCACCGCGCGCAAGATCGACGACGTGAAGGAGCTTGCCAATACCTACGGGGACCAGGTTCTGCCGCTGGCACTCGACGTCAC
>JBPBQT010000057.1:0-13279 GCA_050955065.1 Janthinobacterium lividum
GATCGAAACGGTGTTCATTCCCGAAGCGCGTCGCGGCACGCTGTGCATCTCTTCGCAGGCGGGCTGTGCGGTGAACTGCCGTTTCTGTTCGACGGGCAAGCAGGGGTTCAACCGCAACCTGTCGGCCGGGGAGATCATCGGGCAGCTCTGGATGGCCGAGTTCGCGATCCGGCGTGCCCGTCTGAGCGCGCTGAACGTGGCGCAGGCGGCGGGAGAGGCGGCCGGCGAATTCGCCGCCGCGTCGCGCGAGGCGAGTGACGGGGCGCCCGCCGACCAGCGCGCGGTGACGAACGTCGTGATGATGGGCATGGGCGAGCCTCTGCTGAATTTCGACAATGTCGTCCCGGCGATGCGTCTGATGCTCGACGACAACGCCTATGGCCTGTCGCGGCGTCGCGTGACGCTGTCGACCTCGGGCGTCGTACCGATGATGGACCGTCTCGCGGCCGAACTGCCGGTCGCGCTCGCGGTCTCGCTGCACGCGCCGAACGATCGCCTGCGCGACGAACTGGTGCCGTTGAACAGGAAGTATCCGCTGCGTGAACTGATGGCCGCGTGCCAGCGTTATCTGCTGGTGGCGCCCCGGGAATTCATCACGTTCGAATACTGCATGCTCGACGGCATCAACGATACGGAAGCGCACGCGCGGGAGTTGCTTGCGCTCACCCGCGACGTGCCCTGCAAGTTCAATCTGATTCCGTTCAATCCTTTTCCCGAGTCCGGCTTGAAGCGTTCGCGCAACGAGCGGATCAGGCGTTTCTCCGAGATTCTGCTCGAGGCAGGCGTGGTGACGACGGTGCGCAAGACGCGTGGCGACGACATCGATGCCGCGTGCGGACAACTCGCGGGTGCGGTGCAGGACCGCACGCGTCTTGCCGAACGTAGTCGGATCGTACCGATTCTGGAAGTGCATCCGGTATGATGCGCTTCGCGGGGCTGGCAACGGTGTTCGCGTTGACGGCCTGCTCGCTGCCGCTATCGGAAGAGAATGCGGGAGTCGAGCGGCGGCGCGAGCGGGCTCAGCGGCACGGCCGTCTGGCGCTGGCGTATCTTGCGCACGAGCGTCCGGGCATCGCCCGGCAGGAAGCCGCGATGGCGCTGATGCTGGCGCCCGGCGACCCGCAGGCGCTGCATGCGGCGGCGCTCGCGGAGTTGGCGCTGGGGCGCCTGTCGGCGGCGTTGCCGTATCTCGCGGCGGCAGCGACGGCCGTAATGGCCATGGCCGGGTGGCGCGACGACGCGCAGGCGGGGACGATTCTGGCCAATTATGCGGCGGCGCTGTGCACCGCCGACCGCCCCGCGGAGGCACGGCGCTGGCAGGCGCGCGCGGCCGAGGCGGGCCGGGCGGTGAATGCCGCGCAGCAGACGCCGGCGCGGGACGTTTGCCAGGTCGACCCGGGTGCATCGATGCGGGACTGAAACAGCATGAAACAGCGCGAAGCGCCGGTGCGACGACGGGCCGGTGCCGGGCGTGTGGGGAAAGGCTTCAGGATGCCGTCACTGTCCTGAGGGGATGGGGCGGGGCGCGGGACAGAGTTGAACCAGGACCTTGGGATGAACAAGAGCAAAGATGAGGGCGTATCGCTGGCTTCGGGCGCGGGTGGCCGCGACGCCGGGCAGGGCGGTGCCGCGGTCCATCCGGCGGTCGCGGTCGGCGCGCGACTCGGGGCGGTGCGGATCGAAAAGGGGCGCTCGATCGACGAAATGGCCGCGCGGCTGAAGGTGCCGCCCGCCAAGGTCGCGGCGCTGGAGGCGGGCGACCTGTCGCAGTTGCACGATGCGGCTTTCGCGGTGGGCCTGGTTCGCAGCTACGCCAAGGTGCTCGGCATCGAACCCGACCCGCTGACCGACGCGTTGCGCGGCGTGCGGCGTCAGGCTCCGGATCTGGCCCTGCCCGGCTCGTCGATCAAGCCCGCGAACATGCGCCGCGCCAACGTGCCGTTGAGCTGGAGCACGCGCCGCTCGGACCGGCGGTCCTGGGTCTGGGGCGGCATCGCGGCGGCGATCGTGCTGATCCTGCTGGTGGTCTGGCGGGTCGGCAACGAACCCAACGGCTGGCTGCAGCGCCTCAAGGGTGGCGCGCCCGTCGCGGAAGGTGTCGCCGCCAGCGGCGAGACGGCCTCGGGCGCGGTGGTGTCGTCCCTGCCGTCGGTGGTGGGCGCGGGCAGCAGCGCGAGCGGGACGCTCGCCGCGACGCCGGGCGGACCGGTGTCGACGACCCCGGACGCCGGATCCGCGGCCGCCGCGACGCTTGCCGCGGTGTCGTCGGTGCACTCGAACCCGGGCGCTTCGGGATGGGCGTCGGACGGGGCGGCCGGTAGCACCGGCAACACGGCGGCGGGCTCGGCGCCGGTGGCGCAGGGCATGTCGCGCATGACGATCCGCGTCACGCAGAACACCTGGATGAGCATCAAGGGCGCGGACGGGCGCAGCGCGTTTTCCGGTGTCGTGCGTGTCGGCCAGGCGCAGACGGTCGATGTACTGCGTCCCGCGCGTCTGGTGGTGGGGAACATGACCGGTATCGCGGCAATCGAACAGGATGGACAGGCGGTGGATCTGCAGCGTTTCGCCGGCAGCGGCAAGAACGTCGCGCGGTTCTCGCTGCCTTGATGGACGAGCAGATGCTCACGCAAGTGGCCGATACGGGCCACGCTGACCGCGCGCCGTACCGGTGCGCGGTGGTTTTTCATACAATGTCATGCCAATAGGCCCTACGCAAATGCAGCTCGAACATGATCTCGTCTTTGGCGGTCCTGCACCGCGGCGCCGGTCCGTACCGGTGGACGTGCGCTGGGGCGGGAACGTCGTCACGGTGGGCGGCGGCGCGCCGGTACGCGTGCAGTCGATGACCAACACGGATACGGTCGACGCGATCGGCACGGCCATCCAGGTCAAGGAACTGGCCCAGGCCGGGTCCGAGATGGTGCGCATCACGGTCAACACGCCGGAGGCGGCCGCCGAGGTGCCGGCGATCCGCGATCAGCTGGACCGCATGGGCATCGACGTGCCGCTGGTCGGCGATTTCCATTACAACGGCCATATCCTGCTGAACCAGTTTCCCGACTGCGCGGCGGCGCTGTCGAAATACCGGATCAACCCCGGCAACGTCGGCTATGGCGCGAAGCGCGACACCCAGTATTCGCAGATGATCGAAGCCGCCTGTCGTTACGACAAGCCGGTGCGGATCGGCGTCAACTGGGGCAGTCTCGACCAGGATCTGCTCGCGCGGATGATGGACGAGAACGCGCAGCGCGCCACCCCGTGGGATGCGAAGCGCGTGATGTACGAAGCGCTGATCAGTTCCGCCGTGGGTTCGGCCGAGCGCGCGGTGGCGCTCGGCCTGCCGGCGAACCGCATCATCCTCTCGTGCAAGGTCAGCGACGTGCAGGACCTGGTCGCGGTCTACACGGAACTCGGCCGGCGTTGCGATTACGCGCTGCATCTGGGTCTGACCGAGGCCGGCATGGGCTCCAAGGGCATCGTCGCGTCGACCGCGGCGTTGTCGGTGCTGCTGCAGCGTGGCATCGGCGACACGATCCGCGTGTCGCTGACGCCGGAGCCGGGCGGCGCGCGTACCGGCGAGGTCGTGGTCGCGCAGGAGATCCTGCAGACGATGGGACTGCGCTCGTTCACGCCGATGGTCATCGCCTGCCCGGGGTGCGGTCGCACCACCAGCACCGTGTTCCAGGAACTCGCGTCGAAGATCCAGGATTATCTGCGCGCGCAGATGCCGCTGTGGCGCGACACCTACCCGGGCGTCGAGGACATGGACGTGGCCGTGATGGGCTGCATCGTCAACGGGCCGGGCGAGTCGAAGCACGCGAACATCGGCATCAGCCTGCCGGGTTCCGGCGAGTCGCCCGCGGCGCCGGTGTTCATCGACGGCGAAAAGGTCAAGACCCTGCGCGGGGACCGCATCGCCGAGGAATTCCAGCAGATCGTCAGTGATTACGTCGCGCGCCGCTATGGCCGCGCGGCCTAGAACAGAGAAGTCATGTCTGAACAGAAGAAGAAAATCGAACGCCTGACGGGCGTCAAGGGAATGAACGACATCCTGCCGGCGGATGCGCCGCTGTGGGAGTTCTTCGAGGCGACGGTGCGCTCGCTGCTGAAATCCTACGGATATCAGAACATCCGCACGCCGATCATCGAGCATACCCCGCTCTTCACGCGCGGCATCGGCGAGGTGACCGATATCGTCGAGAAGGAAATGTACAGTTTCACCGACGCGCTGAACGGCGAGAAGCTGACGCTGCGTCCGGAGAACACGGCGGCCGTCGTGCGCGCGTCGATCGAGCACAACCTGCTCTATGACGGCCCGAAGCGCCTCTGGTATGTCGGCCCGATGTTCCGCCACGAACGTCCGCAGCGCGGCCGTTACCGGCAGTTTCATCAGGTGGGCGTCGAGGCGCTGGGTTTCGCCGGGCCGGATGCGGATGCCGAGATCATCATGATGTGCCAGCGGCTGTGGGACGACCTCGGCCTGACCGGCATTCGCCTGGAGATCAATTCGCTCGGACAGGCCGACGAGCGTGCGGCGCACCGGCAGGAATTGATCGCCTATCTGGAGCAGCACCTCGACCAGCTGGACGAGGACGGCAAGCGCCGGCTGCACACGAACCCGCTGCGGGTGCTGGACACGAAGAATCCGGCGATGCAGCAGATCGTCGACAACGCGCCGAAGCTGCTCGATTTCCTGGGCGAGGCATCGCTCGCGCATTTCGAGGGGCTGCAGCGCCTGTTGCGCGAGAACAATATCCCGCACAAGATCAATCCGCGACTGGTGCGCGGCCTGGACTACTACAATCTGACCGTTTTCGAATGGGTGACGGACCAGTTGGGGTCGCAGGGCACGGTCGCCGGCGGCGGGCGCTATGACCCGCTGGTCGAGCAGCTGGGCGGCAAGCCGGCGCCGTCGTGCGGCTGGGCGATGGGTGTCGAGCGCATTCTGGAATTGTTGAAGGATGCGCAGCGCGTTCCCGAGCAGGATGGCTGCGACGTGTATGTCGTGCACCAGGGCGAAGCGGCCCGCATCCGCGCGTTCATCGCCGCGGAGCGGTTGCGCGACGCGGGCTTCGACGTGATTCTGCATTGCAGTGCCGATGGCGGGCAGGGCAGCTTCAAATCACAAATGAAGCGCGCGGACGCGAGCGGCGCGGCCTATGCGGTTATCATTGGCGACGATGAGGTGGCGGCGGACACGGCCACGGTCAAACCGCTGCGCGGTGGACAGGGAACGGGCGTCGATGCCGCGGGCGCGTCCCAGCAGCAAGGCGTCGCGTTCGATGCGCTGGCCGAGCATCTGATCGAGCGCATGACGGCCTGAACGCGCGGGGCGCAACTGCGCCTCGCGTTCCGGCATCGCCGGCAGGGCGCGGCCCCCGGGCGCCGGGGAAGCAAACGAAACACGGGACACGATGAGTTATCACGAAGAACAAGAGACACTCGACAGCCTGAAGGCGTGGTGGTCGAACTGGGGCAATGCGCTTACCTGGGTGCTGCTGGTGATCCTGCTGGCGCTCGCTGGCTGGAGCGGCTGGAATTACTGGCAGCGCCGCCAGACGACCGAGGCGGCATTGCTCTACGAGCAGTTCCAGCAGGCGGCCACGGCGAGCGACCTCGCCCATGTCAAGCGCGTGACGTCCGACATGGAGCAGTCGTTCGCGCGCACGCCCTATGCGCAGATGACCGCGCTGGGCGCGGCCACGGCCCTGTACCGCAGCGGCGATGCATCGGGCGCAAAGGCGCAGCTGCAGTGGACGATCGATCACGCATCCGACGATACGTACCGTGAAATCGCCCGCATCCGCCTCGCCGGCGTGCTCCTCGACGAGAAGTCGTACGACGGGGGCCTCGCGCTGGTTGGCGCGACGCGTCAGGATACGTTTTCCGCGTTGCGCGCGGACCGGCGCGGCGACCTGCTGGCCGCGTCGGGCAAGCCGGACGACGCACGCCGCGCCTACCAGGACGCGCTCAAGCAGCTGACCGCGGCCGATACCTCGGCGCACGAGCTGATCCAGTTCAAACTCGACGCGCTGGGCGGCTGACGCGCTGCATACGGGTCGTTCATCGCGGTCCCGCCGCGCGCTGGCGCCGCTGCGGGGCCGGCGTCGCGTTTCGTCGCGTGCCTCATCGACGCTGCGCCGGCGGCTTGCGGGCATCGCCACCCACCGCTTTCTTGCTTCTTCTCGCGGAGTACATCGAACAATGCTGCACCTCAACACCCTTTCACTCCGTCGCATCGGTCGCACGGTGGTTCTGGCATCGCTGGTGGCGGTCCTGGGCGCCTGTTCGGCAACGAAGGATATTCGCCGCGTGCCGACGCCACTGACCGATATCAAGCCGGTGCTCGAGGTGAAGCAGGCATGGAAGGCCAGCGTCGGCAAGAGCGGGCGCTACCTGTTCCAGCCGGCGGTCGCCGATGGCGCGGTGTTCGCCGCGGGCGCCAACGGTTCGGTCGGCAAGTTCGACGCGCAGACCGGCAAGACGATCTGGAAGATCAAGGTCGGCTCGGACCTGTCGGCGGGCGTGGGCACCGACGGCAAGCTGTCCGCGGTCGGCTCGGTCGACGGCGCGCTGTTCGTCCTCGACGCCGACGGCAAGGTGTCGTGGAAGGCCAACGTCAGCGGCGAGATCCTGTCCGCGCCGCTGGTGGGCAACGGCTTTGTCATCGTACGCACCGTCGACGGCCGGGTGACGGCGTTCGACGCGCAGACCGGCGAGCAGAAATGGGTGTTCCGCAACCGCGCGGTGCCGCTGAACCTGCGCACCACGCTCGGGCTGACCTTCGCCGGCACGAACGCGGTGCTGGCCGGCTTCCCCGGCGGCGCGCTCGCCGCGATCAGTCTCGCGAACGGCGATGCGTTCTGGCAGTCGCCGGTGTCCTTTCCGCAGGGCGTGACCGAGGTCGAACGCATCAACGACGTCTCGGGCACGCCGCAACTTGTCGGCCGCCTCGCCTGCGCCGGAACCTTCCAGGGCAAGATCGGATGTTTCGACGTCGAATCGGGGCAGGCGGTCTGGGAACACGCGTTTTCCACCTATAGCGGCGTGGGCGAGGACGAGCAGACGGTCGTGGCCGCGGACGACTGGTCCGTGGTCAAGGCCTTCGATGCGAACGGCGGCAAGCAGCTCTGGGAAAATACGCAGCTCAAGAGCCGCGACCTGAACCGCCCGGTGCTGCTCGGCCGCACGGTCGTCGTCGGCGACTACCAGGGCTTCGTGCATTTCCTGTCACGCGACACCGGCGAGTTCGTCGCGCGGATGAAAACCGATAAAAGTGCCATTACCGCGCCCGCCGTGGTCGCCGGCTCCTCTCTCGTCGTCCAGACCAAGGACGGCGACCTGTACGCTTTCCAGCCTCAGTAAGGCTGGTGTTGACGCCAACGGCCGGCGCTCCCTGCCGGCCGTCGTCGTTTTGAGAACTGTATTATGAAACCCGTGATAACGCTCGTCGGGCGTCCCAATGTCGGTAAGTCGACCCTTTTCAATCGTCTGACGCGCTCGCGCGATGCGCTCGTGGCGGATCTGCCCGGCCTGACCCGCGACCGCCACTATGGCGAGGGGCGTGCGGGCTCGCGCCCCTATCTGGTCGTCGACACGGGCGGCTTCGAGCCGGTGGCGAAGGAAGGCATTCTCTACGAAATGGCGCGTCAGACGCGCCAGGCCGTCGAGGAGTCCGACGTGATCATTTTCCTGGTCGACGGCCGGCTCGGGCTCGCGCCGCAGGATGCGGGCATCGCGTCCTATCTGCGCAAGACCGGGCGCCCGGTCTTCCTGGTCGTGAATAAGGCCGAGGGCATGCGCTATGGCGCGGTGGCGGCCGAGTTCTACGAACTGGGTCTGGGCGATCCGCGCGCGATCTCGTCGGCGCATGGCGACGGCGTGACCGAGCTGATCGAGGAGGCGCTGGAAAAGGCCTACGCCGGACGCCCCGAGGAAGAGGAGGACGCGGCCGCGCGCGGCACGAAGATCGCGATCGTCGGGCGGCCCAATGTCGGTAAATCGACGCTGGTCAACACGCTGCTGGGCGAGGAGCGGGTGATCGCGTTCGACATGCCGGGCACCACGCGCGATTCGATCTACATCGACTTCGAACGCAAGGGCCGGCCCTACACGCTGATCGACACCGCCGGCATTCGCAAGCGCGGCAAGGTGTTCGAGGCGATCGAGAAATTTTCGGTCATCAAGACGCTGCAGGCGGTGTCCGACGCGAACGTCGTGATCCTGCTGCTCGACGCGCGTCAGGACATCAGCGAGCAGGACGCGCACATCGCCGGCTTCATCGTCGAGCAGGGGCGCGCGCTGGTGGTCGGCGTGAACAAGTGGGACGGGCTCGACGAGCACGTGCGCGAGCGTGCGAAAGCCGACCTGGCGCGCAAGCTGCGCTTTCTGGGTTTCGCGAAGAATTTCTTTGTCTCGGCGACCGAAAAGACCGGCATCGGCCCGCTGATGCGCGCGGTCGACGAGGCGTACGCGGCGGCCATGGCGAAGCTGCCGACGCCGAAGCTCACGCGCGCGCTGATCGAGGCGGTCGAGCACCAGCAGCCGCGTCGCAAGGGCCCCGTGCGACCCAAACTGCGCTATGCGCACCAGGGCGGCCAGAATCCGCCGATCATCATCGTCCACGGCAATGCGCTGGACGCGATCACCGATTCGTACAAACGCTATCTCGAAGGGCGATTCCGGGAAACTTTCGGCCTCGTCGGCACTCCATTGAGAATCGAGTTCCGCTCGGGCGACAACCCCTACGATCCGAAGAACTGAGGCAAATCGAAGCACGGGCGAGCGTCGGTTCGGAGAATAAAATCAGATATAGTGTCTAAGACTGGTCACACAAATCCTCTGGCCGTTACCACCTTCTAAACCCCGAAAAAAACAGGGAGTCTGCTATGAGTCAAAACAACAAAGGGCAACTGCTTCAGGATCCATTTCTCAACGCGCTGCGCAAGGAACACGTACCGGTTTCGATTTACCTGGTCAACGGCATCAAGCTGCAAGGACAGATCGAATCGTTCGATCAGTACGTGATTCTGTTGCGCAACACCGTGACCCAGATGGTCTACAAGCATGCCATTTCGACCGTTGTGCCGGCGCGCGCCGTGACGCTGCCGCCGCCCGAAACGCGTAACGACTAATTCCACCGCTGGGCGGCCGTTTGCATCGAATGCGGCGCCGCCCACTTCAGAAGCGATAATTTGACACGCGCAGCACTCGTGAATGTGGATTTCGGCAAGGCCGATTTCCTGGACAGCCTTGAAGAACTGGGCCTGCTCGCCACCAGCGCGGGCGCCGAGCCCGTCGTCACCGTGTCCGGCCGGCGCGCCAGCCCCGACGCCAAGCTCTTCATCGGCAGCGGCAAGGCCGAAGAGCTGCGCGCCGAGGTCATGGCCCACGGCGTCGATCTGGTCATCTTCAACCATCCTCTCTCCCCGGCGCAGCAGCGCAATCTCGAACAGGTGCTGGAAACGCGCGTGATCGATCGGGTCAGTCTGATTCTCGACATCTTCGCGCAGCGCGCGAAGAGCGCCGAGGGCAAGCTGCAGGTCGAACTCGCGCAGTTGCAGTACCTGTCGACGCGGCTGGTGCGCGCCTGGACGCACCTCGAGCGCCAGAAGGGCGGCATCGGATTGCGCGGCCCCGGGGAAACCCAGCTCGAAACCGACCGCCGGCTGCTGGGAGAGCGGGTCAAGTATCTGCGCGGCCGTCAGCAGAAGCTGGCGAAGCAGCAGGGGACCCAGCGACGCGCCCGTGAGCGCAGCCAGACGTTTTCCGTATCGTTGGTGGGCTATACGAATGCCGGCAAGTCGACGCTGTTCAACGCGATGACGAAGGCCCAGAGCTACGCGGCGGATCAGTTGTTCGCCACGCTCGACACGACGTCGCGGCGCGTGTACCTCGGCGACGCGGGCACGATCGTGCTGTCGGACACCGTGGGTTTCATCCGCGATCTGCCCCATGCGCTGGTTGCCGCGTTCCGGGCGACGCTGCAGGAGACCGCGCACGCGGACCTGCTGTTGCATGTGGTCGACGCGTCCAATCCCGCTCGGCTCGAACAGTCCGCTCAGGTCAACAAGGTGCTGCGCGAAATCGGCGCCGACAAGGTGCCGCAACTGCTCGTGTGGAACAAGATTGACGCGACACCTGAACTGAATGACGTTAAGGTAGTCGAAAGAAATGAGTATGGTAATATTTCCCGCGTTTTCGTCAGTGCGCGGGAAGGCCGGGGCATCGACGGGTTGCGCAGCGCCATCGCCGAGGCGGTCATCGCCCGGGACATGGGTGAGGAACCGGGAAAATCCGACGAGGATGCCGAGTACGATCCACGCGATCTCCCGGAACAGCCCGCGGCTGACGATGCGTCGTAACGCCAGCGCCGTTTCCCTGCACGGACCTCTTCACGTTTGACGTCGCGCGTCGCACGCGGGAAGGTATCCGTGCGCGACGCGTACGCGCGGGTCGCGCGCAGCGGTGGATGGGCGGTGCGTCGGCGATGTGTGATGGACGCACGCTCGACGCCGCCATCTCGCGTCCGCCGCGCGGCGGTTTGTCTCGACGGCTGCACGATGTCGATCCCTTTCGTTACAGCAATAACCGGCTGCTTCATGGTGAAAAATCACAAATTCGGTACCGTATGGCAGCGCGCCCTGGCTGTCTTCTCGCTGAACGATCCGGGATGGGGTCGCGGCGCTGGCAAGGACGGGGAGTCGGGCCATACGGGCAGCGAGCCTGACAAGGGCGCGCGCGGTGGCGAGCGTCCTTCTCGAAACGAGCAGAACCGCCCGCCCAACGGCGGACGCGAGGGCGGCGGTCCGCCGGACCTCGACGAGCTGTGGCGCGATTTCAACCAGCGCCTGAACCGCCTTTTCAATCGCAAGGGCGGCGGCAACGGCAAGTCCCCGCTCGAAGGTGGCCGCCCGTCGGGGCGCGCCGGTTCGATCGGCGCGCTGGTGCTGCTCGGCCTCGCCGTGCTGGTCTGGCTGGGCAGCGGCATCTACATCGTGCAGGAAGGGCAGGCCGGCGTGGTGCTGCGTTTCGGTCGCTACGTCTACACGACGCCCGCGGGTATCCAGTGGCGCGCCCCCTATCCGTTCGAGGCGAACGAGATCGTCAACATGTCGCAGGTGCGGTCGATCGAAATCGGGCGCAACGGCACGATCCGCGAGACCAATCTGAAGGACTCGTCGATGCTCACGTCCGACGGCAACATCATCGACGTGCGTTTCGCCGTGCAGTACCGGATCAAGGACGCGTCGGACTTCCTGTTCAACAACGCCGATGCCGAGGCGAACGTCGCGCAGGCCGCGGAAACCGCGGTGCGCGAGATCGTCGGCAAGAGCAAGATGGATTACGTGCTGTACGAAGGGCGCGAGCAGGTCGCGATCGAACTGGCGGCCTCGATTCAACGCATCCTCGATGCTTACGCGACCGGCATCCTGGTCACCAGCGTGACGATGCAGAACGTGCAGCCGCCCGAGCAGGTGCAGGCCGCCTTCGACGATGCGGTGAAGGCCGGGCAGGATCGCGAACGGCAGAAAAACGAAGCGCAGGCGTACGCGAACGACGTCGTGCCGCGCGCGCGCGGTACCGCGGCGCGGATGCTCGAGGAGGCCCAGGGGTACAAGGCGCGCGTCGTGGCGCAGGCCGAAGGCGATGCGTCGCGTTTCGACGCGGTGCAGGCCGAATACGCGAAGGCGCCGGCGGTCACCCGCGAGCGGCTGTATCTGGACACGATGCAGCAGATCTATTCGAAGTCGTCGAAGGTGCTGGTCGACAGCAAGGCCAACAACAGCATGCTCTATCTGCCGCTCGACAAGTTGCTGTCGCAGAACGGGCAGGCAGGGCAGACGCCGCGAGACCGCGCGCCGGCCGCCGCACCCGCGGACGGCGCGTCCGACGCGGCGGTGAACGACAACGATCTGGCAGCCGCGCGCACGAGCGCGGGTGTCGACCCCCTGCGCTCGCGCAGCCTGTTCCGCAGTCGCGGCCGCAGCGAAGAACTGCAAGACATACGATAAGGTGCCGATCAGATGAACCGGATTATTGCTGCGATCGTCGCGCTCGTCGTGGTCCTGACGATTGCGTCATCGATGTTTTTCGTGGTCGATCAGCGACGTTTCGCGATCGTCTTCGGGTTGGGCGCGGTCAAGAAGGTGATCAGCGAGCCGGGCCTGTATTTCAAGTTGCCGCCGCCTTTCGAACGCGTCGTGCCGATCGACAAGCGCATTCAGACGATCGACAACGCCGAGCCGGACCGCTACATCACCGCCGAGAAAAAGAATCTGTTGGTCGACCTGTTCGTCAAGTGGCGCGTGGCGGACCCGCGCAAGTACTTCATCTCGTTCAAGGGCGACAGTTCGCTCGCGGAAGACCGGCTCAAGCAGATCATTCGCGCGGCGCTGAACGAGGAATTCGCGAAGCGGACCGTGACCGAGGTCGTGTCCAACGAGCGTGAAGTCGTGATGCAGGCGGTGCAGCGCAAGGTCGGGCGCGACGCGGCGGCGATCGGCATCGCCATCGTCGACGTGCGGCTCAAGCGCGTCGATCTGCTCGCGGAGATCAGCGAATCGGTCTACCGGCGGATGGAGGCGGAGCGCAAGCAGGTCGCCAACCAGTTGCGCTCGACCGGTGCGGCGGAAGCCGAGCAGATTCGCGCGGATGCCGACCGGCAGCGCGAAGTGCTGCTGTCGGCGGCCTACAAGCAGACCCAGCAGACGATGGGGGACGCCGATGCGCAGGCGTCGGCGACGTACGCCGGGGCATTCGGCCGGGACCCGTCGTTCTATGAGTTCTACAAGAGCCTGGAGGCGTATCGGGCATCGTTCCGCAGCCGCAGCGACGTCATCGTCGCCGACCCGAACAGCGCGTTCTTCAAGTACCTGCGTGCGCCGGACGGCGCGGCCGCACGGCCGGCACCAGCGACGCGCTGACGCAGGGAAGGCGACGGGGAGGCGGGGGGTCCCGTTTTCCCCTTGCCTTATCCTGCCGATTCTCACGCGGATTCGCCACAAAGCGTGTAAGTTTCCGTAGAATTGCGACCTGTTTCGCGGCGGGGGCGGGGCTGGCGCATCGTGCGCGTTCACTTCGCGCCGGTTCACCGTCTCCCGGGCGTGCGACCGGTCTCGTCGATCCCGCTTCGTTTCTGCTTCGGTTCCCGCCGCTGCCGACCACCGCACTGGATTGAAAGGATATCGACGATGTCGATTTGGTTGTTACCCGAGAGCATTGCCGACGTGCTGCCATCGGAAGCGCGCAAGAGCGAAAACCTGCGCCGCACGCT
>JBPBQT010000058.1:0-12977 GCA_050955065.1 Janthinobacterium lividum
GACGGCGTGACGGCGTGATGGCGGACCGGCTGACGATGTGTCGCACGGCGCCGGTATCGCCGCCCGCGCGCGTGATGGCGGGCCGGTATCGAGCGTCGTCCCGATCGTTGAATGACTGTCACATGACTGTCATGTTCGTGTTCTAAGCTGTGCTCTGTCTTGCGGACCTGCCGCATTTCCCTCTGGAGCCTGCATGAACTCGATGAGCAGCACGACGAAAACCGCGATTGCCGGCCTGGTCACGGTCCTTTTCGCCACCGCGGGTCATGCGGCCGACGTCACCGGCGCCGGCAGCACCTTCGCGGCCCCGATCTATGCGAAATGGGCGGACGCGTATCAGAAGGCCAGCGGCGACAAGGTGAACTATCAAGGCATCGGTTCGTCGGGCGGCATCAAGCAGATCAATGCGAAGACGGTCGATTTCGCCGGTTCCGACGTGCCGATGAAGGATGCGGACCTGGCCAAGGCCGGGCTCGTGCAGTTTCCGACGGTGGTGGGCGGCATCGTGCCGGTCGTCAACGTGCCGGGCGTGAAGCCGGGCGAACTGGTGCTCGACGGCGCGGTGCTGGGCGATATCTATCTCGGCAAGATCAAGAAGTGGAACGATCCGGCGCTGGTTGCGCTGAACCCGAAGCTGAAGCTGCCGGACAGCTTCATCGCCGTGGTGCGTCGCGCCGACGGCTCGGGCACCTCTTTCGTCTTCACCAACTATCTGTCGAAGGTCAGCGCCGAGTGGAAGTCGAAGGTGGGCGAGGGCGCGACGGTCAACTGGCCGACCGGCACCGGTGGCAAAGGCAACGACGGCGTCGCCGCCTTCGTGCAGCGCCTGCCGGGCGCGATCGGGTATGTCGAATCGGCGTATGCCACCCAAAACAAGATGGTCTATGCCGACATGAAGAACGACGCCGGCACGGTGGTGGCGCCGAACGCGGACAGCTTCAAGGCGGCCTCGGCCAGCGCCGACTGGTCGAAGACCTTCTACCAGATCCTGACGAACGAGCCGGGCAAGCAGGCCTGGCCGATCGTCGCGGCCACCTACGTGATGCTGCACGCCGCGCAGGACAAGCCGCAGCAGGGCGCGGCGGTGCTGAAGTTCTTCGACTGGTCGTTCAAGAACGGTCAGGCGGCGGCGCAGCAGCTCGATTACGTGCCGCTGCCGGATGCCGTGCTCACGCAGGTGCGCGCGGTATGGAAGAATGTGAAGGACGGCGCGGGCAAGCCCGTTCAATAATGCCGGCTCTGGCGGCGCCAGATACGCCACGCTTTTCATCGCTGTCCGCATCAGGCGGGCACCGTGCCATGGGGCGCGGTGCCCGCCTTCAAGGGTGACCATGTCAAACCTTCCAGCCGGCATACCTGGCTCGCCCGCAACGCCTGGTGCTGTGCCCGGGTCCGCGGCCGCGCCGCGCGCGCCCGGGCGTCTTGGCGACGTCGTTTTCGGTCTGCTCGCCCGTTTCAGCGCGCTGCTCACGCTGGTGCTTCTGGGCGGCATCATCGTCTCCCTTGTCGTCGAGTCCTGGCCAACGCTGCGCGCGTTCGGCTGGCATTTCCTGACGAGCAGCGAATGGGATCCGCCGGGTCTGCATTTCGGCGCGCTGGTGCCCATCTACGGCACGCTCGTCACCTCGGTGATCGCGATGCTGATCGCCGTCCCGGTGAGCTTCGGCATCGCGCTCTTTCTCACCGAGCTGGCGCCCGCCTGGCTGCGCCGCCCGCTGGGCATCGCCATCGAACTGCTGGCCGCGATCCCGTCGATCGTCTACGGCATGTGGGGCCTGCTGGTGTTCTCGCCGCTTTTCGCGACCTGGTTCGAGGCGCCGCTGCAGGCGGTGCTCGGGCCGCTGCCGGTGATCGGGCCGCTGTTCCAGGGCGCGCCGATCGGCATCGGCCTGCTGTGCGCCGGCGTGATCCTCGCGATCATGATCATTCCGTACATCGCCGCGGTGATGCGCGACGTGTTCGAGGTCACGCCGGTGCTGTTGAAGGAGTCCGCGTACGGCATCGGCTGCACGACCTGGGAAGTGATGTGGCGCGTCGTGCTGCCTTACACGAAGACGGGCGTGATCGGCGGGGTGATGCTGGGTCTGGGGCGCGCGCTCGGCGAGACGATGGCGGTCACCTTCGTCATCGGCAACACCAATCTGCTCTCCGGCGTGTCGCTGTTCGCGCCGGGCAACAGCATCACGTCGGCGCTGGCCAACGAATTCGCCGAGGCGGACCCGGGGCTGCACACGTCGGCGCTGATGGAACTGGGCCTGATCCTGTTCGTCATCACCTTCATCGTGCTGGCGCTGTCGAAGCTGATGCTGATGCGCCTGCAGCGCCGCGAGGGCCGCAAATGAACGCGGAGAATGCAGCGGTGGGTGATGTCGCCGAGAACGCAACCCAGCACGCAACGAAGAACCCGGCATGCCCCCTCACCTTGACGGAGACGCGACGATGAGCCAGCAATCGATACGTCTCGGACACGCGCCCGAATCGGACCGCACCGCGGCCGTCAAGATCCGCCTGCAGGCCCGGCGCCGTCGCACCAACGCGCTCGCCCTGGCGTTGTCGCTGGCGGCGATGGCGTTCGGTCTGGTCTGGCTGCTGTGGATCCTCTACACCACCGTGCGTCTGGGCGTGGGCGGCCTGTCGTGGCACCTGTTCACCGCGTCGACGCCGGCGCCGAACACGGCCGGGGGCGGCCTGGCCAACGCGATCGTCGGCAGTCTCGTGATGGTCGGCATGGCGACCGCGGTCGGCACGCCGCTGGGCGTGCTGGCCGGCGTGTTTCTCGCCGAATACGGGCGCGGCAGCGTGCTGGCGACCGTGACCCGGTTTCTGAACGACGTGCTGCTGTCGGCGCCGTCGATCGTCATCGGGCTGTTCGTCTATGCGGTGGTGGTGGCCACCACCGGGCGCTTCAGCGCGATCGCCGGCGCGATCTCGCTGGCCCTGCTGCAGATTCCGATCGTGATCCGCACCACGGAGAACATGCTCAATCTCGTGCCGATCGCGCTGCGCGAGGCGGCGTTCGCGCTGGGCGTGCCCAAGTGGAAGATGATCGCCTCGATCACGCTCAAGGCCTCGATCGGCGGCATCATCACCGGCGTGCTGCTGGGCATCGCGCGCATCGCCGGCGAGACCGCGCCGCTGCTGTTCACCGCGTTGTCGAACCAGTTCTTCAGCCTCGATCTCGGCCAGCCCATGGCCAGCCTGCCGGTGACGATCTTCAAGTTCGCGATGAGTCCCTTCGCCGACTGGCAGAGCCTGGCCTGGGCGGGCGTGTTCCTGATCACGCTCGGCGTGCTGGTGCTCAACATCGCCGCACGCGTGATCGTGCGCAAGAAATAGGAAGACCGACGACCATGGCGCATTCCCCCATCACCCTGCAGCCGGCGCCCCGGCCCGGGCAGCACCATCCGTCCGGCCCGCGTGAAACGCCGGCCATGCCCGGGCGCGTCAAGATCCAGGTACGCGACCTGAACTTCCACTACGGCGCGTTTCATGCGCTCAAGCACGTCGGGCTCGACATCCCGGAGAACAAGGTGACCGCCTTCATCGGTCCGTCGGGCTGCGGCAAGTCCACGCTGCTGCGCACCTTCAACCGGATGTACGCGCTCTATCCCGAGCAGCGCGCCACCGGCGAGATCCTGATGGACGGCGAAAACCTGCTGACGTCGACGCAGGACATCTCGTTGCTGCGCGCCCGGGTCGGCATGGTGTTCCAGAAGCCGACGCCGTTTCCGATGTCGATTTACGAGAACATCGCCTTCGGCGTGCGCATGTTCGAGAAGCTGAGCCGCGGCGAGATGGACGATCGCGTCGAATGGGCGCTGACCAAGGCGGCGCTGTGGAACGAGGTCAAGGACAAGCTCCAGCAAAGCGGCTATGGCCTCTCGGGCGGGCAGCAGCAGCGCCTGTGCATCGCGCGCGGCATCGCGGTGCGCCCGGAAGTGCTGCTGCTCGACGAACCGTGCTCGGCGCTCGACCCGATCTCGACCGGCCGCATCGAGGAGCTGATCGCCGAGCTGAAACACGACTACACCGTCGTGATCGTGACGCACAATATGCAGCAGGCCGCCCGCTGTTCCGATTACACCGCCTATATGTACCTGGGCGAATTGATCGAATTCGGCGACACGCAGAAGATCTTCGTCAAGCCGACGCGGCGCGAGACCGAGGATTACATCACCGGCCGATTCGGCTGAACGGACAAGAGGCGCACATGTCGGAAAAACATCTTTCAAGCCAGTTCGACACCGACCTGAATCTGCTGTGCTCGCGGGTGCTGGAGATGGGCGGGCTGGTGGAATCGCAGATCGTCAACGCGATGGACGCGCTGAACCATTTCAACGAAGACGTGATCCGGCAGGTGATCGCCGTCGAGCGCCGCGTCAACGAGATGGAAGTGGAGATCGACGAGGACTGCAACAACGTCATCGCGCGCCGGCAGCCCGCGGCGCGCGACCTGCGCCTGCTGATGGCCATCTCGAAGGCGATCACCAACCTGGAGCGTGCCGGCGACGAGGCGCAGAAGATCGCCAAGCGCACCCAGCGCATCATGACCGACGGCGCGGGCCGTGCGATCAACACCGCCGAGATCCGGGTGTCCGGCGAACTCGCGGCGTCGATCCTGCACAACGCGCTCGACGCGTTCGCCCGGCTGGACATCGCCGCGGCGCTGCAGATCGTGCGCGACGACCGGGCGATCGACGACGAGTTCAACGCGTTCGTGCGCAAGCTCGCCACCTACATGATGGAGGATCCGCGCACGATCTCGGTCGGGCTCGATTATCTCTTCATCGCCAAGGCGATCGAACGCATCGGCGACCATGCGAAGAACATCGCCGAACTGATCATCTACATCGTCAAGGGCACCGACGTGCGTCACATGCCCCGCGAGACGATGGAGCGCGAGGCGCTGAGCTGAACCCGGGAGTCGACGATGCGCAGCAGTATTCTTGTGGTGGAAGACGAGCCGGCGATTTCCGAACTGATCGCCGTCAACCTGAAGCATGCCGGGCATGACGCGATCCGCGCGTACGACGCCGAGCAGGCGCAGCACCTGATCGGCGAGGTGCTGCCCGACCTGATCCTGCTCGACTGGATGCTGCCGGGGAAATCGGGCATGGCGTTCGCGAAGGAGTTGCGCGCGAACGAACGCACGCGCCATATTCCGCTGATCATGCTGACCGCGCGCGCCGAGGAGAGCGACAAGGTCGCCGCGCTCGAGACCGGCGCCGACGACTACGTGACGAAACCGTTCTCGCCGAAGGAACTGATGGCGCGGATCAAGGCGGTGCTGCGCCGCCGCGCGCCGCAGCTCACCGAGGACGCCGTCGCGATCAATGGCCTGCTGCTCGACCCGGCCACGCATCGCGTGTGCACCGAGGGTGCCGATGCGGTGCGTCTGGAACTCGGGCCGACCGAGTTCCGCCTGCTGCATTTCCTGATGACGCACCCCGAGCGCGTGCACAGCCGCACGCAGCTGCTGGACCGGGTGTGGGGCGATCACGTGTTCGTCGAGGAGCGCACGGTCGATGTGCATATCAAGCGCCTGCGCGCGTCGCTGAAACCGGCCGGCCGCGATCCGATGATCGAAACCGTGCGCGGCAGCGGCTACCGGCTTGCCAGAAACCCGGTCGCCACGAGCGTCGCGAGTACCACCAACGCCACGAGCGCGACGAACGCCGCAAGCGCCGCGAACGCCACGAGCGCGACGAACGCCACAAGCGCCGCGAACGCCACGAGTGCGACGAACGCCATAAGCGCCGCGAACGCGACGACTGCCGACGACATCCCGACCCCCGCCCTCGCGACGGTCCCCGCAGTCCCCCGCGCGCTCTCCTGACGGCGCCGTCATGAACGCCATCTGGATACGCTCGCTGATCTCGCTCGTCGTGCTGGCGGTGCTGTCGTTGCTGGTCGGCACGCTGTACCGCCGCGACGCGGGGCTCGCGACCGCGGTGGCCGGCCTGCTGGTCCACTGGCTGCTGACCACCTACCATACGCAGCGCCTGTGGCGCCTGCTCGATGCGCCGATGTATGGCGACGTGCCCAGCGCGGCCGGCGTCTGGGGCGAGATCTACTATCGGCTGTACCGGCTCGCGAAACGCTGGCACGCGCAGGTGCGCGCCGTCGAAGTGCAGCACGAACGCTTCATCGACGCGATCCAGGTCTCGCCCAACGGCATCATCATGCTCGACGACGAGCACCGCATCGTCTGGTGCAACGCCAACGCCGAGCGTCAGTTCGGCCTCGACGCGCAGCGCGACGTGCGTCAGCACATCACGCATCTGATCCGCCATCCCGCCTTCATCCGCTACCTGGGGTCGTCCCGCGAAGGCACCGAACTGCGCATGAGCGGCATGGGCCGCAAATTCCACAAGGTGCTGTCGGTGCAGGTGTTTCCGTATGGCGACAACCGCAAGATGGTGATCTCGCAGGACATCACCAAGCTCGAACGCACCGATGCGATGCGGCGCGACTTCGTCGCGAACGTCTCGCACGAACTGAAGACGCCGCTGACGGTGCTGGCCGGGTTTCTGGAGACGGTGCGGGAATTGCCGCTGTCCGAGGACGAGCGCATGCGTTACCTGGGACTGATGGAGCAGCAGTCGACGCGCATGGGGCACATCGTCAGCGACCTGCTGGTGCTCGCGCATATCGAGGCCGATCCCAAGGCGCCCGGCGACGCGCCGGTCGATATCGCGCGACTGCTGCGCCATGTGCGCGACGAGGCGTTGGGCCTGTCGGCCGGGCGGCACACGATCACGTTCGACGTCGACCCGGAACTCGGCGTCACCGGCGCCGAGAGCGAGCTCGCAAGCGCATTCGGCAATCTCCTGACCAACGCGGTGCGCTACACGCCGGAGGGCGGCGCGATCCACGCACGCTGGCGGGCAGAGGAGGGCGGCGCGGTGTTCTGCGTCAGCGACAACGGCATCGGCATTCCGGTCGAACACATTCCGCGGTTGACCGAGCGCTTTTACCGGGTGGACAGCAGTCGCTCGCGGGACACCGGCGGCACCGGCCTGGGCCTGGCGATCGTCAAGCACGTGCTGCAGCGCCACGAGGCCCGGCTCGGCATCCGCAGCCACGTGGAGCGCGGCAGCACCTTCACGATCCACTTTCCGCTGCATCGCAGCGTGCTGGTCCAGGCCGCCGGTGCGCGCGCATCGGCCTGAGGGCGGCGCGCCGGATGCGGGCACGAGCAGTCCCGGCAGTCCCGACGGTCCGCGCGTGTCGGGCGCTTTCCCGACCGGCGCTTACAGACAGAACTTCTGCAGCAGTCCCATCTGCGCGTTGCGCGAGGTCTTGCCGGGCCGGCGGCGCCGATACTCGCCGTCGCTCTGCATGACCCAGGCCGTCTGGTTGTCGCCCAGATAGGTCGACAGACCCTCGGCGATGACGCGCCGTTTCAGGCGCCGGTCGAGGATCGGGAAGGCCACCTCCACGCGGCGGAAGAAGTTGCGGTCCATCCAGTCGGCACTCGACAGATACACTTCCTCGGCACCATCCGCGTGGAAGTAGAAGATCCGGTGATGTTCAAGAAAACGCCCGATGATCGAGCGCACCGTGATGTTCTCCGACAGCCCCTCGACGCCCGGCTTCAGCGAGCAGACCCCGCGCACGATCAGGTCGATCTTCACGCCCGCGTTCGACGCCTCGTACAGCGCGGCGATGACGCTGGGTTCGAGCAGCGCGTTCATCTTCGCGACGATGCGCGCCTTGCGCCCCGCGCGCGCATGGTCGGCCTCGCGGGCGATCGCCGCGATCAGCTTCGCGTGCAGCGTGAACGGCGACTGCCAGAGATAGTTCAGCGACAGCTCGCCGTTGATGCCGGTCAGTTGCTGGAACACATGATGCACGTCCTCGCAGATCCCGGTATGGCTGGTCATCAGACCGAAGTCGCTGTACATGCGCGCGGTCTTCGCATGATAGTTGCCGGTGCCCAGGTGAACGTAGCGCCGCAGCGTCGCCTGTCCCGCGTGGGTGGCGCGCCGCACGATCAGCATCATCTTCGCGTGGCACTTGTGGCCGACCACGCCGTAGACCACGTGCGCGCCGGCCGACTCCAGGCGCTCGGCCCAGTTGATGTTCGTCTCCTCGTCGAAACGCGCGAGCAGTTCGACGACGACCGTCACCGCCTTGCCGTTGCGCACCGCCAGCATCAGCGCGTCCATCAGCGCGGAGTCGCTGCCGGTGCGGTAGATCGTCTGCTTGATCGCCACCACGTGCGGGTCCTTCGCCGCCTGCAGCAGCAGTTCCAGCACCGGCTGAAAGCTCTCGTACGGATGATGCAGCAGGATGTCGCCGTGGTCGATCGCATCGAACATCGTGGCGGTGGGCGGCGCGAGCTGCGGCACGGCCGGCAGGTGCGGCACGAACTTCAGGTCCGGACGGTCGACCATGTCGGGCAGCGACATCAGCCGCACCAGATTGACGGAGCCGTCGACGCGGTAGCAGTCGCGCTCGGTCAGGCCCGATTCCTCGCGCAACCGGCGCAGCAGATCCGCAGGGGTTCCGGCCGACACCTCGAGCCGCACCGGGCTGCCGAAATGCCGTGCCGGCAACTCGCCCCGCAACGCCATGCGCAGGTCCGTGATCTCGTCGTCGTCGACGAACAGTTCGCTGTTGCGCGTCACGCGGAACTGGTTGCAGCTGATCAGGTGCAGGCCCGGAAACAGTTCGCCGACGAAGCGCTGCATGAAGGCGCTGAGCAGCACGAAGCCGTACGGATAACCCGACAGCTCCGCCGGCATGCGCACCAGGCGCGGCAGCACGCGCGGCGCCTGGACGATGCCCAGCACCGCGTCCCGGCCGAACGCGTCCTTGCCCGAGAGTTCCACCGCGAAATTCAGGCTCTTGTTCAGCACCCGGGGAAACGGGTGCGCCGGGTCCAGGCCGATCGGCGTCAGGACCGGCAGCAACTGCGTGTTGAAATAGTGGTGCGCCCACGCCAGCTGCTCGGGGTTCCACGATTCCGCGTTGTGGAACACGACGCCCTCGTGTTCGAGCGCCGGCAGCACGGTCTCGTGCAGCATCGTGTACTGCCGCTGCACCAGCCGATGGGCACGTTCGGCGATCACCGTGTAGGCCTGCTGCATCGACATGCCGTCCGGCGTCAGCAGACCGGGCGTGTCGCGCATCTCCTCCTGCAGCCCGGCGATGCGCACCTCGAAGAATTCGTCGAGGTTGCTGCTGGTGATGCAGATGAAGCGCAGCCGTTCGAGCAGCGGCATCGCCGGGTCCGCCGCCTGCGCGAGCACGCGCTCGTTGAACGCGAGGATACCCAGCTCGCGGTTGAGCAGCGGGTGGCGCACGGGCCCCCGACGCACGCGCACGCCGGTCGCCAGCACCGCCGGGCGCAGTGTCGCCGCGGAATCGTCGTAGGGGGGGAGCGAGGTGTCGTTGGGTGCCATAAAGGATTCATTCGATGCGACGGGGTGAGAGGCGGGAGACCCTGTCCATCATCACACAATATGATGATGGGTTCGTGACGACCTCCTGTCCGGGTCGGCCGGCATATGCCGGCGGATGAGCGTGGGCGCTTTTAACATGGGACAATCCAGGCAGGCGACGGCGCCCCATTGCGCCGTCCACAGGTCAAAGCACGCAGACGGGAAGCAACAATCATGGCGGAATCTCCAGAATTACTCGCGGCGGTGGACCTCGGGTCGAACAGCTTCCGGCTGATCGTCGGCCGCATCGAGGAAACCGCGGCGGGGCACCAGATCCAGCAGATCGACGCGATGCGGGAGCCGGTGCGCCTCGGCGCCGGCCTGGGCGAGGACAAGCATCTCGACGAGGCCGCGCAACTGCGGGGTCTCGCCGCGCTCGAACGCTTCGGCGAACGGCTGCGGGATTTCCACCCGGACCGCGTGCGTGCGGTCGCGACCAATACCTTGCGGGTAGCAAAGAACGCGCCGGACTTCCTCGCGCGCGCGCATGCGGCGCTCGGCTTCCCGGTCGAGGTGATCGCCGGGCGCGAGGAAGCGCGCCTCATCTACGCCGGCGCCGCGCACACCGTGCCGCCCATCGACGGCCGGCGGCTGGTCGTCGACATCGGCGGCGGGTCGACCGAGTTCATCGTCGGGGCCGGCTACCAGCCGCTGCTGCTCGAGAGCCTGTACATCGGCTGCGTCAGCCACAGCCTGCGCTTCTTTCCCGACGGCGCGGTCACCGAGCAGGGCATGCGGCAGGCGGTGCTGGCCGCGCGCCGCAGCATCGAGATCATCGCCGGCCAGTATCGCGAACTCGGCTGGGAGCAGTCGATCGGGTCGTCGGGCACCGCGCGCGCGCTCGCCGAACTGATCGAGGACAACGGCTTCAACGACCCCGACGTCGCGCACGGCATCACCCGCAGCGGCCTGGACAAGCTGCGTCGCGCGCTGGTGAAGGCCGGCAGCGCCCAGGCCTCGAAACTCGTCGGCCTCAAGCCCGACCGGATCCCGGTGCTGCCGGGCGGCCTGTCGATCATGATCGGCGTGTTCGACGAACTCGGCATCGACTACGCCGACATCACCGACGGCGCGCTGCGCCTGGGCGTCCTGTACGACCTGATGGGGCGTTCGTCGCGGCAGGACATGCGCGCGGTGACCGTCGAGGGCTTCATGCAGCGCTACTCGGTCGAGCGCAGGCAGGCCGAGCGGATCGGCGCGCTGGCCGTGAGCCTGTACCGGCAGCTCGACGCCCGCGACGACGCGGCGCGCGCGGAGGGCGAGATGTTCCTCGCGTGGGCGGCCGCGCTGCACGAGATCGGCTTGTCGATCGGCCACAGCGGCTACCACAAGCATTCCGCCTACATCGCCAGCAACGCCGACATGCCGGGCTTCTCGAAGACCGACCAGAGCCGTCTGGCCGCGCTGCTGATCGGCCATGTCGGCAAGCTCGGCAAGTTCTCCCACGCCGCGAATGTCGACTGGTCCTGGCTGTTCTGCCTGCGCACCGCCGTCCTGCTCTGCCGGCGCCGCGCCGACGTGGTGCTGCCGGACATCGCGGTGCGCGAAATCCGCCAGGGTTATGAAGTGACGCTGCCGCGCTCGTGGGCCGAGGCGAATCCGTTGACCGACTACAGCCTGACGCAGGAAGCCAGCGAATGGTCGCGCGTCGGACGGGGCTACCGGATCGTGTACGCGGATCGCTGACCCCGGCACCCTTCGTTGACGGGGCTGTCGATTCCGGCAATTGCGCCTCATGCACCCTGGGTTCCGATATGCGGCCGCCTCCGGTCGGGCACTTGCTTAGAGTGACGTTGTCCGCGGCAGGTATCACGCTGGTTTCAGCAGCGCGACGCCTGTCCCGTCTCAACCGATCCGAGGAAGCGCCATGGTTCAACTCTCCGGGGAACACCCGATCCGCTCGCTGTCGTGGGGCGCCGTCTTCGCCGGCGTCTTTGTCGCCGTTCCCACCTATCTCGCCTGCAGCCTGCTCGGCACCGCGCTCGGCGCGGCCGCGTTCGACCCGCTGCATTCGGTCAATCCCTTCAGCGGCATGGGCACGGGCGCCGCGATCTGGCTCGCGCTCAGCACGTTGCTGGCGATCGCCGCCGGTGGTTTCGTCGCGGGTCGGGCCGCGCCGGATCATGCGGGCCTGCATGGCCTGTTGTCCTGGTCGGTGGCGACGCTGCTGGGCATCACGCTGCTGATCTCGCTTGCCGCCACGGTCGTCGGCGCGTCGGCGAGCGTCATCGGCAAGGGCGCCGCCGTCGCCGGGCAGGGCCTGGCGGCGGTCGCGCCGGCCGCGGCTTCCGCGCTGCAGGCCGGTGCGCAACAGGTCGCCAAGCAGGCCGGCATCGATCTGCACCCCGATCATCTGAAGGGCGAACTCGAGAAACTGCTGCGCCAGTCGGGCAAGGCGGAACTCGCTCCGGGTCATCTGGATGCGGTGGCGCACGACGCGCTGAGCGACGCGACGGCGAGCGTCGACCATGGCGCCGCGCGGCCGCAGGACGCCGGCGACGACGCGAGCGACTGGCTGGACCGCGTGAAAGCCGCGGCGCAGCCGATGTTGAACGCCGCGGACCGCGACGCGCTGGTGAACATCATCGTCAAACGCACCGGCCATTCCCGCGCCGAGGCCGAGAAGATCGCCGACAACTACGCGGCGACGTATGCCGACGCGCGCGCCAAGGCCGGGGAAGCGATGCAGTCGATGGAAGACAGCGCGCGGCAGGGTGCCGATGTGGCGGCCGGCGTCGTGTCGAAAGGATCGTGGATGGCGCTGCTCGTCCTGGTGCTCGGGGCGATGACCGGTTTCTTCAGCGGCCGGATGGGTCGCACCCTGGCCCTGCGGATAAGGGAAACAGGCCCGCTGTAAGCGTATGCCGCGGACGGGGCCGGCCGCCGTGCGCGGCGCGGCCCCGTGTCCGGTTCGGCCGTATTGGATGCCGGACGCCCGGCACCGCGTTCGGCACCACACCTGGTATCCGCGTCCGGTACCGCGCCTGGTGTCTGCGTCCGGCACCGCATCCGGCGCCCGCGTTACCGATACTGCCGGGTTTCCACGCAGAACGACATGAGCGCCGCCGGTCTATGCGTCGGACTGCACGATATTGACCGTTTTGCTGGCATCGCCGGCCAGCCCCATGGCCGCGGCGTCGTCGGTGGGGTTCATGTAGGCCCGAATCGCATCGCCGTCGCCCGCCGTGCGGCCGTCGGACAAGGTGATCGTCATATTGGACGCGTTGCCGTCGAAGTCCTTGTTGCCGTCCACCTTGCTCACGTCGGGGTTGCCGGCGCCTGCGTTCTGACCATTGGCGGCGCCGCCGTCCTCGTACAGGACTTCATCCGGATGCGTATTGCCCTGGGCGTCGGAAGGCGAGATGCGAACGCCGATATCACCCGAACCGGCGACGAACGACCCCGTCTCGCCCGGTTTCAACGTCATCGTCGCCTTGTTGTTTCCTTCCACCGAATAGCTCACCGACTCCGTACGGCCGGTGTTATTGGTGTAGTTGAAGGTCTTGTCATTACCCGTGCCGGTCTGCA
>JBPBQT010000059.1:0-12363 GCA_050955065.1 Janthinobacterium lividum
GCATCGTCGATGGTTTCCTGGAGCTGCTGCTTGAGATTGCGCACTTCCTCCTCGAGCTGCGCGATGGCCACGCCGTTGCCCGCGCCCGCGCCCGCGCCCGCGCCCGCGTCGATGCCGGTGTCGATCGTGCTGCCGACGGCATCGAACAGCACCAGGATATATTTCCGATCCTCGATCGAGACGGGCTTGGCGGTGATGTTGACGTTGACGATGCCATCCTTGAGCGAGAAACCGCGGCGGCGCGCGTCCACGCTCGCGCCCGATTTCACCGCCTGGTAAAGCGCGGTGCGCAGATCGAGGCGCAGGTCCGGGTGCACCAGGGTCAGCAGATTCAACGTGGGCACGCCGCTCACGTAGCGGAGGAACTGATCGACGCGGTCCGTGACGTGAACGATGTTGTAGTTGGAGTCGATCAGCACGCTCGGGGGAGCGTACTGACTCAGCAACAGTTGATGCGCGTCGCCGAACGGAATGGCGTCACGGTGCGGATAGGGACTCACGGACTCCTTGTACGGACGCTTGTTCCCCTCGTCCGCAAGGGTTCTGCTCGACAGATAGGTGCGGGGCCGCGATACCACGTTTGCACGATAGATGCGGTTCTTCTTGTCGATGACGCTGAACAGGGCTCCCGCGACGTCCGCGGATTCCGAACTGCCGAGAAACAGGAAGCCGCCGGGCTTGAGCGCGAAATGGAAGGTTTCGAGGACCGACTGCTGCGCCTCGCGTTCCAGGTAGATGAGGAGATTGCGGCAACAGACCAGATCGAGGCGCGAAAATGGCGGATCCCGCAAAATATTGTGCGGCGAGAACAGCACCTTGTCGCGGATGGCCTTCTTGATGCGATAGCCGGCGGCTTCCTTGGAAAAGAACTGTTGCAGCCGCGACGACGAAATGTCGACGATGATCGATTCCGGATACAGGCCGGCGCGGGCGAAGCTCAGCGCCGGCTCGTCGATGTCGGTCGCGAAGATCTGGATGTTGTCGCGTTGCCGGGGCGACTCGATGCGGTCGCACAGCAGCACGGCGAGCGAATAGGCCTCCTCGCCGGTGGCGCATCCGGCCACCCAGGCGCGCAAGGGCTGCTCGGCGCGGTTGGACGACGCGAGATGATCGATGACCGCGCGTTCCAGCGCTTCGAAGGCCGACCGGTCGCGGAAGAAGTTGGTCACGGAAATCAGCAGATCCTTGAGCAGGCCGGCCGTTTCCTCGGGATAACCGGTCAGGAAATCGAGATAGGCGGGCGTGTCGCGCAGACCGTTGACCTGCAGCCTGCGCTCGATCCGGCGCAGTATCGTCGCTCGCTTGTAATGCGTGAAGTCATGGCCCGTGCGCGCGTAGAGCTTCGCCATCACGCCGCGCAGCGCGTGTTCGGATTCCTCGGGCGAGACGCCCGCCGCCTTTTTGCCGACGCCGGGTTTCAGCCACAGGCCAGGCAGCGCGATGGCCTGGGCATTCTGCCAGAGCGCCGTCAGCTTGGCCGGCATGTCCACTACCGGCATGACGAAGTCGATCAGACCCGTGGCGATCGCGTTGTTCGGCATGCTTTCGTATTCGGCGTCGCCGGGCGCCTGGGCGAAGGTCAGGCCGCCGCATTCCTTGACGCGCTGGATGCCGACGGAACCATCGGCGCCATTGCCGGACAGGATGACGCTGATCGCCTGCTCGCCGTGTGCCAGTGCCAGCGTCCGGAAAAAGACGTCGATCCCCGTGCGGGGGCCTTTTGTGACGCCACTGTCACGCAGTTCCAGCTTGCCGTCGTTCATCAGCAGCGTGTATGCGGGCGGAATCACGTAGATGTGGTCGATCTCGATCGCCGTTTCCTGCGTCACCTGCTGTGTGGGCATTTTCGTCACGCGCTGCAGGATTTCCGCGATGCTGCTGTTGTGCGCCGGTGACAGGTGCAGCACGAGCACGAAAGCCATTCCCGGAGAATCGGGCATGTTTTCGAAGAACCGGGTGAGCGCGCTGATGCCGCCCGCCGACGCCCCGATGCCCACGACCGCGAAATCCAGCGTGCTGCGCTTGATGTAGGCATCATCCTCGGGAGAGGATGGAGTGCTGTTGTCTTCAACTGTCATAGGCCATTCGCCGGCTGCTTGCAATCGGTGAAAATGCTGTCGCCTTGGGAAAAGGGTCGGTGCTCTCTCAATAATGGCACTGGAACTGCACGGGGGCCAGCCCTTTGCGCAAGGAGACGCCAACAATCCGCGCCTGCGCCGCCTGCGCAGGGGTTCCGCGACTTTTGCCGGCCCGCCTGGCATGTCCGACGCGCACGGCCGGTCGTCACCGGCCGTGCGCGGTCGTGCTCGAGTCGTCCTCAGTCGCGATTGAAGCGCGCCAGAAAGGCCCGGGTGGCGGGTTCGGTCGGCGCGTCGATGACCTGCGCCGCCGGTCCGGCCTCGACGACGACGCCGTCGCGCATGAAGACCACCTGGTCGGCGACTTCGCGGGCGAACGCGACCTCGTGCGTCACCAGCACCATCGTCATGCCTTCGTCGGCGAGGGTTTTCATCACCGCGAGCACTTCGCCGACGAGTTCCGGATCGAGCGCGGACGTGGCTTCGTCGAACAGCATCACATCCGGGCGCAGCGCCAGCGCCCGGGCGATGGCGACGCGCTGCTTCTGGCCGCCCGAGAGGCGGTCCGGATAACGGTCGGCCAGCGCCGCCAGTCCGACGCGATCGAGCAGGGCGAGGGCGGTCGTGCGTGCCGTCGCCGGGTCGAGCCTGCGCACCGTGATCATACCCTCCATCACGTTGCGCAGCGCCGTCATGTGCGGAAACAGGTTGAAATGCTGGAACACCATGCCGGTGCCGGCCCGATAGGCGGCGAGTTCGCGCCGGCGCGGCAGGGCCGGGGCGCCCGCGCCGAAGGACAGCGTGCGCTCGCCGACCCGGATGCTGCCGCCATCAGGCACCGTCAGCAGATTGATGCAGCGCAGCAGCGTCGATTTGCCGGAGCCCGATGGGCCGATCAGCGCCACCACGCCGCCCTTGTCCACGCGTAGCGAGATGTCCTTCAGCACGACGTTGTCGCCGAAGCGTTTGCTCAGTCGCTGTATGTCTATCATGGGTGCCGGCGTCACGGGCGGGGAGGTGAGGGGTGCGGTCATGTCAGCCATGGTCCTGGCGGGCGAACCGGCGCTCCAGGCGCTTGGATGCCAGGGTCGCCGGGAACAGCACGATGAAATAGCAGAGCGCGACGATCGTGTAGATCTCCAGCGGCCGGTAGGAGTCGTGCGCCGCGGACTGGCCCTGGTAGAGCAGGTCCGGGACAGCGAGCACCGACAGCAGCGACGTGTTCTTCAACTGCATGATCGACTGGCTCATCAGCGGCGGCACCATGCGTTTGAACGCCTGGGGCAGGATCACGCGGCGCATCACCTGCGCGCCCGTCATGCCCATCGCCATGCCCGCCTCGGTCTGGCCGGGGTCGATCGAATTGATGCCGGCCCGGACGATTTCCGAATAGAACGCGCCGCCGTACAGGGACAACGCCAGCACCGACGCAGTCACCGGCGTCATCTCGATATGCACCAGCACCGGCAACGCGTAGTAGAACCATACCAGTTGCACCAGCAGCGGCGTGCAACGGAACACCTCCACATAGGCGCGCAACGGTCCCGAGATCAGGACCGACGACGACAGGCGGCCGATGCCCGCCACGCAGCCGATCAGCAAACCGAGCGCGACGCACACGGCGGTGTAGACCACCGTGTAGAAAAGACCGCTGGCCAGCAGCGAGTGATAGACCCAGATGGCGCCAAAATCCCAGTGATACACAGCAACTCCAGAGGGGCAGGGTTGGATTGTAAAATAAACGCTTTGCGGGCCTGTACCCGTGCCTGACATCCTTACCGGCCGAATACTCGATACCCGATGATCGCCTCAGAAACGCTGGGCATCCTGATGCTCGACACCCGTTTTCCCCGGCCGCCGGGCGACGCCGGCAATCCCGCGAGCTATCGCTACCCGACGCGGCGGCGGCGCGTGACCCACGCCACACCCGGGCGCGTCGTCCATGAGCGGGCCGCCGGCCTGGTCGATGCCTTTGTCGACGCGGCCGTCGAGCTGGAGCGCGACGGCTGCCGCGCGTTGATCACCAGTTGCGGCTTCATGGTGTTGCATCAGTCCCGGCTGGCGGCGGCGGTGCGCATTCCGGTGGCCACCTCGGCCTTGTTGCTGCTGCCTTTTTTGCAGGCCGGCTTCGGGCCGCAGGCGCGCATCGGCGTGCTGACCGCATCCGCCGGCGCGCTGGGCGCCGCGCATCTGGCGGCGGCCGGCGCGCGCCTCGACACGCCGGTGGCGGGCGTGCGTGCCGACGGCGAGTTCGCCCGCGTCATCCTCGGCGACGCCGATGCCGGGGATTTCGCGCGCATCGGCGAGGAGATCGTCGCCGCCGCGGTGAGCCTGACGCGCGCCACGCCGGGGCTCGCGGCGATCGTCCTCGAATGCACGAACATGCCGCCGTACCGCGACGCGATCCGCGCGCGTTGCGGCGTGCCGGTCTTCGATCTGATCGATCTCGCCGACCTGCTGATGCGCTGATGCATTGACGCGCTGCAGGCGAGAGAAGCGAAGCGGCGCGGCACCGCGCAGGTTCAGAACGTCACTTCCTTCGGAAAGGCCGTCGGGTCGATATGCGCCAGCGTCTGCATGTTGTCGAGGATGGTCTTGCGCACGTCGCCCGAGGCGCGCGTCTTCGCCAGCCATGCGTTGATCTGCAGCAGCAGCGCCGGGTCGGTTTCCTTCTGCACGCCGATCGCCGTCGGCGCCGAGCTGGGCGGCGTCGGCACGATCAGATGCCCGAGCGACGGCGCCTTCGACAATACCGTGGTCGCGAGCAGGACGACCAGCACCTGCGCATCGACCTGTCCCGTCTGCAGCGCGAGCGTCGCGTCGCCGGACGTATCGAAGCGCCGCAGCGTCGCCTGTTTCAGATTCTGCGTGGCGAAGGTGTCCTGGTTCGACCCGATGTCGACCGACAGCTTCACGTCCGGGCGGTCGACCTCGGCCCAGGTCTTCGGTGCGAAACCCTGCCGGGCGAGCAGCGTGAAGGTGTTCTGGAACAGCGGCTGGCTGAAGCCCACCATCTTTTCGCGCTGCGGGGTGGGCGCGAGGCCGAACATGCAGTCGATCTTGTTCGCCTGCAGATCCAGCACCGAATTGCCCCAGGTGGTCTCGACGACCTGCAGCCGCACGCCGAGAAACGCGGCCAGGGAGGTCGCGAAGTCGACGCAGAATCCCTGCCACTGACCTGTCGCCACGGATTTCGTGTAATACGGTGCGGCGCCCGCGACGAATCCGGTACGCAGCACGCCGGTGCGCTTGATGCGCGCCAGCGCGGATTCACCGGCTTGCGCGAACACAAGCGACGGCAGGGCGCAGGCGAGACCCGCGGCGGCGGCGGCGGTGACGAATTCCCTGCGTGTCCAGCTTTTCGACATCGAATGTTTCTCCCGGTGGGCAAGGGCGCGCGAGTGCGTACGCGTGGTCATTGTAAGTGTTTGGCGCTCTGACAAAAAGCAATGACGGTGATACCGTATCCAGTACATATGCACCGGGAGGTGTTACGGATGGCGAATCTGGGCAAGGATGGCGCTGCGGAAGCCAGCGGCGTGGGCGAGCGCTTCGTATTGAAATCGGGCGACACCTTCGTCGTCAATGACGTTTTCGGCGATGTGGGGGGCGCGCAGCAGGGCCTGTTCGTCAACGATACCCGGGTGCTGTCGCGATTCGATCTCAGCCTGGGGACCGGAACGCCGTCGCTGCTCTCGGGCAACGTCGACGACAGCAATACGGTGTTCACCGCGCATCTCACCAATCTGCCGTTGCCGGGGCTGGGCAAACGCAGCCCGGCGGGCGGTACGATCCACCTGAAGCGCATGCGCGTGCTGACCGGGGAGGGGATGGACGAGGCGATCGCCGTGACGCACTACGGCTTGGCGGCGCCCTCCACGGCGGAGGGCGCGCCGGGCGTCCCCGCATCGGCGCCACCCGCCGCGCCGCTACCGCTCTCCATCGCCTTCGCGGCGGATTTCCGGGATATGTTCGAGGTCCGCGGCGCGGATCGCGCCCACCGCGGCGAGATCCTTGCGCCGGTCATCGAGAATGGCGTCGTCGTCCTGCGTTATCGGGGGCTCGACGCCAAGGAGCGTATCGTCCGGATCACCTTCTCCCCGGCGCCGCAGACGCTGACGCTCGAACGCGCCGACTATCTGCTCGAACTGGTCCCGGACTGCTGCGCCACGCTGTACCTGTCGGTGGCGTACGAGGAACGGGCCATGGTGGCAGAAGGGGCGAAAACGTCGCCGGCCGTCCCGGGAAATCCGGACGATCCGGGGGCTGCCGCGACCGGCGCCGGTGCCGGCACGCGCGTTGCCGCCGCGGTACCGGCGCCGCCGCCCAACGCCGCCGGCCGCGTCGGCATGCGCGCCGCGCTGCTGGGCGCGCACACGGCAATGCGCGTGCGTCACCACGCGGGCGCGACCGTCCAGTCCCGCAATACGCTGTTCAACGCCTGGCTGGCGCGTTCGAAGGCCGATCTGGATCTGTTGACGACGGATCTGCCGTCGGGTCCCTATCCGTACGCCGGCATCCCGTGGTTCTCGACCGCGTTCGGCCGCGACGGCATCATCACCGCGTTGCAGATGCTCTGGCTGCAGCCGGCGCTGGCGCGCGGCGTCCTGCGCTTTCTCGCGCAGCATCAGGCGCGGGAAACGTCCGCTTTCCGGGATGCGGCGCCGGGCAAGATCCTGCACGAGACCCGCAAGTGCGAGATGGCGACGACCGGCGAGGTGCCGTTCGGGATGTACTACGGCGGCGTGGACACGACGCCGCTGTTCGTCCTGCTCGCCGGCGCGTATCACACGCGTACCGGCGACGATGCGCTGATCGACGAGCTGTGGCCGGCATTGCAGCGCGCGACCCAATGGATCGCCGATGTCTGCGACCAAAGTCCGTTCGGCTTGCTCGCTTACCAGCGCGGCGCCGACAGCGGCCTGGCGAACCAGGGCTGGAAGGACAGCCAGGATTCCGTCTTTCACGCCGACGGCCGCTTTCCCGAAGGGCCGGTCGCCCTGGTCGAGGTGCAGGCCTATGCCTGCGTGGCGTTCGAAACGATGGAGCGTCTTGCCGCGGGGCGCGCCACGGCGCAAACGCCGCCGCCGGCCTACGCGGCCCGGGCGGCGACATTGCGCGAACGTCTGGAGGCGATGTTCTGGATGGAGGATCAGCAGTTCTACGGCATTGCGGTCGACGGCAAGGGCGACCTGTGCCGGGTGCGGGCATCGAACGCGGGACATTTGCTGACGTTCGGACTGCCGTCCCCGGCACGCGCCGAGGCGGTGATCGGGCACCTGCGCGCCAGCGAGTTCCAGAATGGCTGGGGGGTGCGCACCCTGGCGTCGGGCCAGGCGCGCTACAACCCAATGTCCTATCACAACGGTTCGGTCTGGCCGCACGACACCGCATTGTGCGCCAAGGGCATCGCGCAGTATGGCGACAAGCACACCGCGGTGCGCCTGTTGCAGACGCTTCATGAAGCCGCCGTCGGTTTCGGCATGCGTCTGCCGGAACTGTTCTGCGGCTTCACGCGTTCACGCGGCGAGGTGCCCACGGCCTATCCCGTCGCCTGTCTGCCGCAGGCCTGGGCCACCGGTGCGCCGTTCATGATGCTCGAAGCCTGTCTCGGCCTGACGATCGACGCGGCCCGCGGCGAGATCACCGTCATGCAGCCGGCGCTGCCCGACGGCATCGACGATCTCGCGATCACCGATCTGCAGGTGGGCGAGGCGTCCATCTCGTTGTACTTCAAGCGCGAGCGCGATCGCATCGGTGTGACCGGTACGGACAGCGCGCTGCGCCTGCTCACGCCATCGGCCTGAGCGGCTGCGCCGGCTGGCCGTGCTGTCGGCGGGCGCTGCGTCGCCGGCTCATCCTGTCGGCGCAAGCGGCAATGGCGTGCCGTTGAGCGCCGACATCGCGCGGTTGCGGCCGCCGGCCTTCGCCCGATAAAGGGCGTCGTCGGCCGCCTTGATCATGACGCGAATGCCGGTCTCCGCGTTCTCGTGCAACACGTCTTCGCCGCACCAGCTGGTCGTGCCGATACTGGCGGTGATGCGACCGTAGGGGCTGTCGCCGTGCACGATCGTCAGGTCGCGGATCGCGCGCAGCAATTTCGTCGCGGTGACGCTGGCCCCGGCGTCGTCGGTATCGGGCAGGATGATCAGGAATTCCTCGCCGCCGTAACGCGCGGCGTGGTCGACCGCATGCCGCAGGTGGCCGCGCAGACAGTTCGCCACGGCCGTGAGCGCTTCGTCGCCGGCCTGATGCCCGTAGCGATCGTTGTACGCCTTGAAATAGTCCAGGTCGACGAACAGCAGCGAGAAGCCGAGCCGCGTGCGTTGCGCGCGGCGCCACTCGGCGTCGAGCACCTCCCCCAGCGTGCGGCGGTTGTCCAGGCCGGTCAAGCCATCGGTGCGCGCCAGATGACGCAGGCCCGCCTCGGCGCGAAGGCGCCGCCGCAACTGTTCGCTCAACATGAAGGAAAGGCAGACGAAGCCCGCGCCAAGCGTCAGCATCAGGGAACCGATCACCCAGGCGCGACGCTTCCAGTTCGCATAGACGTCGACCTTCGCCGCCCCGACCACCACGACGAGCGGCACGTTCGCGAGCCGCCGGTAGGCATAGAAGCGCAACAGGCCGTCGATGTCGGACGTCGCCGAATAGATTCCCGATTCGCCGGCCGAGAACTTCCGGTAGAGGGCCGTGTGATTGTAGGTGTTGCCGATCAGCTCCGGGCGGTTGGGCTGGTGCATGATGATCACGCCGCTGGTGTTGAGCAGGGTGAGCGCACTGTGCGGACCCAGCGACAGGCCCGCGAACAGGTTGCTGAAATAGGACAGCCGCAGCGACAGGATGACGATGCCCGCGAACGATCCGTCCGGGTGCGACAGACGGCGGCTCAGCGCGATGCTGGGCATGCCGCCGCGCAGGCGCGCGCGGAACGGCGCACTGATGAACGTGCCGACGTCGGCGTGTTCCCGGTGCACGGTGAAGTAATCGCGATCGGCGAAATTGCCGATGCGCGGCGCGTCGCTGTTGGAGTCCAGGACGATGTTGCCGAGGTGGTCGAGGACGAGGGTGGCCGTGATGTATTCGGCCGCGGAGGAGCGATCGAACAGGGCCAGACGCCGCAGGTGCGGCGACAACGCCATGACGGCGGGCTGCGCGAGCCCGTCGATCACGCCCTGCAGCGAGAGCGTGTAGATTTCGAGATTGCGGGTGATGTCTCGCTCCGCGATCAGCGCGATCGCGCGCAGCGAGTCGTTCGTGTGGTCGACCGCGTCCTGCCGGCTCTCATAGAGCGAGAGGGCGCACAGCGCGATCATCAGCGTCGCGAACAGGATGCCGCTCGCGACCACCGCGCGTGAACGGCCGGTCTCGCTCCACTGCGCAGGACGCAGCATACGCTGCCTCAAGCGGGCGATGTCTTTCCACGAATTGCGCATGCTTTGCCTGTCCTCCGCTGCTGCGTAACACGATTCTACACAGCGCGGGGGGGATGCGGGGATGAAGGACGTCTCCCCGCGCGGCCGGACACGACCGGCGCGCGGAGGATGGGCATCCCGCAGGTTCGCCGGCGGGGCAATCGCGGGAAGCGGGCTGCGCCGCGACGCTCAGTGCCCGAGTGCCACCGTGCCTTCGACATCGGCATGTTTTTCCGCATAGGCTTTCGCCTCGGGCGACACGCGCAGGAATATCGTCAATACCGCGGAGAGGACATACATGCCGGAGAAGATCCAGACCACGCCCTCGATGCCCACGCTGCTGCGAAACAGCGTGACGACCAGCGGACCGAGCCAGACGCTGATACCGGCGCCCAGGCCCAGGATCGACAATGCCGCGGCCTTTTCCTTCGGCGCCAGTTGCGGCACCAGGCCGGACAGCGGCACGAAGCAGGCGAGCGTCGCGCCGTAGAACACGCCGAATACCGCGATCATGGCGAAGTCGCCCTTGAAAAACAGCGGCATGTAGTACATCAACGGCACGCTGATCGCCGAACCCAGGCCGCCGGCGAAGCCGATCACGCGGCGGTAGCCGATACGGTCCGCGACGATGCCCGAGGCCAGGTTGAAGACGATGTTGCTGAGGAAGATGATCGACAGCAGGTGCAGCCAGTCCTGCAGCGTGAGGCCGATGACTTTCGTGAAAAACGCCGGCATGATGACCAGGAACGCGTATTCGGACGAGGTGTTGATCGCACGGGTGATGCCGGCCACCATGATCTTCGGCTCGCGCCAGATGATGGTGACGCTGCCGAACACGATCGCGAGCGGGCTGTGGCCGCCCCGCGCCATGCGCGCCGAACCGGCAGGGTCACGACAGCACAGCAGCGTGATGGCGCCGCCGATGACGACCAGGCCGAGCGAGGCCCAGAACGTGGCGATCTCGCCGATCGCGGGAATCGTGAAGCTGGCGAACAGCGAGCCGAGCGTCGGCAGGCCCGCGGCGAACGCGAACCAGAACCAGCCGACCGCCGATCCCAGCTGCTTCGACGGCGTCGCCGCCGCGATCCAGACGAGAAAGCCGAACGCGAACAGCGGATAGCCGAGGCCACGCACCGCGTAGGCCAGCAACATCACCGCATAGCTGTGCGTACGTACGCCGAAAGTCAGGAAGATCACCTCGAAGGCCATCCATATCAGGAGTCCGATCGTCATGACCCGCCTGGGGCCCCACAGGTCCGACAGCGCGCCCGAGAGCCACGAGGAAATCGAGACCGTCAGGCCGTAGACCGTGAAGAGCAGGGCGATCTTGCCGTTCGGAACGCCGTGGCTGGAGAGGAAGGGCGCGAGATAGCCGGCTTCGACGCCGTCGCCGATCATGAACAGCAGCAGGCCGAGAAAGCCGACCGCGAGGGAACGGGGCAGGCCGACGCGATCGAAAATGCCGGGACGCGCGGGGGTGATCGTATTGTTCAGGGACATCTGTTGCATAGCTCCGTGGGAAGGTGCCGGCGTCGCCCGGGGCAAGTAAAATCGGGGGCGAGCGCGGGCCCGCTCGGGCGGGGGTCGGCCAGACCCCGGCGGACGAGCGCGGGCACATCGACGGCGTTGCGCCGGTCGACGACGTTGAAGCGAAAGTCAGCGCGCCGCTAGATGCGGAAACGCGTGTCGCAGGAGAAAATCATGACTTGGTCGTCCTGGTTGAAATCGATTGCAGCGATGCCGCGAAAAATGCGGAAATACCATCGCTTCGACGATTCGAAGGGGTTGACGCACGATCTGTAGCCGCACTTCGGGGAAGTCGCCAGTGTCTCCTCTGGCCCTTCACCGCCTGCCTTGCAGACGACATCCCGGTGTTTTCGTATCCGGGAGAGGGGTATGTCGACGGCAACGCACTGCGTTGCCGGACACGATTGAACCGCTGATTGTGTGAAACTTCGCTCTGGCGCCCTTGTCTGGGCGCCATTGCCCGGGCATTGCCGCATCGTTACGCCGTAGCGTTCGTGCCGTGCCCCGTCAGCAGCGAACCGGAATTATACCCAGGGTGGCGACTTGTATCAAAATATAACCGCCGTATGGCGTGCGACACGAGGTCCCACCCCCACGGTGTTTCATTGCGCCGCCGGACCGGCTCCCGCTGCGCGCTTTTCGAACGACCGCTTTTCATCGATGCTTCTATCGAAGCTTCGAACAATGTTTTCATCAACGCTGTGATCAAAATTACGGACTCCTGGCAATGACACGACTCACGCCTGAAATAGCCGTCAAATTCGGTAACCTCGCGCTCGATCACCTGACGCGCGAATACCCGAACAAGCTGACCCATGTGCTCGCCGGCCCCGGGGACGCGCGCGGTCCGCGCGAACTGCATCCCGTTTTCTACGGCAGTTACGACTGGCACTCCTGCGTACACGGCTACTGGCTGGTGCTGCGTCTGCTCGACCGTTATCCCGATTTCGCTCCTGCGGCGCGCATCGTCGCGCTGGTGGACGCGCATTTCACGCAGGCCAATATCGACGGGGAAATGGCCTACCTGACGCAGGCGCACAACCGCGGCTTCGAGCGTCCGTACGGCTGGGCCTGGTTGCTGGCGCTGGCGGGCCAGCTCGAAACGTCGACGCTGCCGCAGGCCGCGCGCTGGGCCCGGACACTCGCGCCGATGACGGAATTCTTCGTCGCCGGTTTCATCGCGTTTCTGGAAAAAGCCGATTATCCGTTGCGGGTGGGCACGCATTTCAACACGGCCTTCGCGTTGTCGCTCGCGCTGGATTTCGGCCGCCGTACCGGCCATCCCGGCCGTGCCGCGCTCGTGTCGTCGATCGAAACCGCAGCGCGACGCTGGCATGCCGCGGACC
>JBPBQT010000060.1:0-11472 GCA_050955065.1 Janthinobacterium lividum
TGCGTGAACAGTTCCAGCAGGATCGAGCCGTCGAGCGCGGACGGGATCAGATAGGCGCGCGGCACGCCGCTGCGGCACGCGCGCACGACATGCTTCAGATAGAAATCGGTGTTCTCGTCGACGGTGCCGGATTCACGCAGGCGCTGGGCGTCGTCGAACGACAGTTCGCGCAGCAGCTTGCCGTCCCCGGCGCTCACGCCGTCGCTCTCGGTGATGAAGATCAGCTTGTCCGCGCGCAGCGCGATCGCGGCCGCCGCGGCCACGTCCTCCATCGCCAGATTGAACGCCTCGCCGGTCGGCGAGAAGCCCAGCGGTGAGAGCAGCACGAGCTTGCGGCTGCTCAACGAGTGCCGGATCGAGTCGGCGTCGATCTTGCGCACGATGCCGGTGTGCTGGAAATCGACGCCGTCGACGATGCCGACCGGCCGCGCGGTCACGAAATTGCCCGATACGATGCTGATGTGCGCGTGCGCCATCGGCGTGTTCGGCAGCCCCTGGCTGATCGCCGCCTCGATGTCCAGACGGACCTCGCCGGCGGCTTCCTTCGCGGATTCGAGCGCTGGCGCGTCGGTGATGCGGATGCCCCCGGAGAATTGCGAGTCCAGGTTGCGCAGCCGCATCGAATCCTCGACCTGGGGCCGCGAGCCATGCACCAGCACGATCTGCATGCCCATCGCGTGCAGCAGCGCGATGTCCTGGACGAGCGCGTTCAGGCGCCCCTCGTGGACCAGCTCGCCGCCGAACGCGACCACGAAGGTCTGGTTGCGGAATGCGTGGATATAGGGGGCGACCGAGCGCAGCCAGTCGACGAACTGGGCCTGCGAGGATGCCTGCGCCAAGGCATCGGCGGCGATAACGGGATCGGATTGCGAATTCATGGCGCGATTATAATGCGCTGCTATGCCGAACGCTGCCAAACCTTCTCGCCCCGAGCGACTCCGCCCCGCACAAACGGGTACTGCCACCCCCGCCACGACCGTCGAGGGGACGGCCGGAGGTCCGCCGACACGGTCTCCCGAAAGGGCCGACGCGCGATCCGCGCCGCGCCCGCCGGGGCGATCCGGTCCGCGACCCGATCGCCGACCCGGCCCGCAAGCCGGGGCACGAACTGACGCGCAGCCCGGCGCGAAGTCGGAGGCGCCGCCCGTTTCGGGCGCGCAGACGCCCTCCGCGTCGCGACCGGACATGCCGGCCGCGTCGCGATCGGGCGCGCCCCCGGTCCCGCGACCGGGTACGCCACCCGCCCAGGGGGCGGACGCCCGGGCCGAACCGCGTTCCCGCTCGCGCGATGAACCGCGCGCGGCGGTGCCGCCGAATCCGGTCGGCGTCATCACGTTTCCCGAGGCGCTGCCGGTCTCCGGGCGGCGCGAGGAGATCGCGCGGGCGATTCAGCAACACCAGGTCGTGATCGTCAGCGGCGAGACCGGCTCCGGCAAGACCACCCAGCTGCCGAAGATCTGCCTGGCGCTCGGGCGCGGGCGCGGCGCGGGCGGCACCGGCCTGATCGGGCACACGCAGCCGCGTCGCATCGCCGCCTCCGCGACCGCGCGCCGGATCGCCGACGAACTGGGTTCGCCGCCCGGGGAGATCGTCGGCTACAAGGTGCGTTTCAACGACACGCTGTCGCCCGGGGCGTCGGTCAAACTGATGACCGACGGCATCCTGCTGGCCGAGACGCAGTCCGACCCGATGCTGCGCGCGTACGACACGCTGATCATCGACGAGGCGCACGAACGCAGCCTGAACATCGACTTCCTGCTGGGGTATCTGAAGCAGTTGCTGCCCAGGCGCCCGGACCTGAAGCTGATCGTCACCTCGGCGACGATCGACGCAGACCGGTTCGCCCGCCATTTCGGCGTTGCGCGGCCGGTGTCGGCGGATGCGCACGCGCGGGCCGGCACGGAACGGGCACTGGCGCGACCGGACCCTGCGAACAGCGCGGCCACGGCGGCCAGGGCGGCCACGACCGATGCCACGAAAGCGGCGGACACGCCCGATGCCACGAACGCAACGGACATCGTTCCGGCGCCGTCGATCGAGGTCAGTGGCCGGCTGTATCCGGTCGAGGTCCGCTATCGCCCGGTGCAGACCGATGTCGTTTCCGCGCAACAGGGGGCGACGGCGAACGCTGCCGCCGGCCGCGGCGCGGGCGGACCGGCCGAAGGCGCCGCGGCGGCGCGGCGGCGCGCCGAGCACGGCGGACGCGACGGCGGCCGGGGCGGGGCGCGCCAGACCGAACGCGACATGATCGACGGCATCGTCGACGCGGTCGACGAACTGGCCCGCACCGGTCCGGGCGACGTGCTCGTCTTCCTGGCCGGCGAGCGGGAAATCCGCGAAACGGCGGAAGCGCTGCGCAAGCACCATCCGCCGCACACCGAGATCCTGCCGCTGTTCGCGCGGCTCTCCGCGGCCGAGCAGGAGCGCGTGTTCCGGACCTCGAACGCGCGCCGCATCGTGCTCGCGACGAACGTCGCCGAGACCTCGCTGACGGTGCCGGGCATCCGCTACGTGGTGGACACCGGGCTCGCCCGGGTCAAGCGCTACTCGTACCGCAACAAGGTCGAGCAGCTGCAGATCGAGCCGATCTCGCAGGCCGCCGCGAACCAGCGCGCGGGCCGGTGCGGGCGGGTCGCGGACGGCATCTGCATCCGGCTCTACGAGGAGACGGATTTCAACGCGCGGGTGCGCTTCACCGATCCGGAGATCCTGCGCTCGTCGCTGGCGGCGGTGATCCTGCGGATGAAATCGCTGCGTCTGGCCGACATCGAGGCGTTTCCGTTCCTGGAGCCGCCGCCGGGCCGCGCGATCGCCGACGGCTACCAGTTGCTCAACGAACTGGGCGCGGTCGACGACGACAATGCGCTGACCGGGCTCGGGCGCGAGCTTGCCCGGCTGCCGCTCGATCCGCGGGTCGGGCGGATGATCCTGGCGGGGCGCGACAACGGTGCGTTGCGCGAGATGCTGATCATCGCCGCGGCGCTGTCGGTGCAGGATCCGCGCGACCGGCCGCTCGAGGCGCAGGAAGCGGCCGATACCGCGCACAAGAAGTTCGCCGACGAGCGCTCGGAGTTCATGATCTGGCTGAACATCTGGAAATGGTTCAACGAAGCGGTCGACCACAAGAAGACCAACCGGCAGCTCGTCGACAGCTGCCGCGCGAACTTCCTGTCGCATCTGCGGCTGCGCGAGTGGCGCGATGTGCACACGCAACTGATGACGGTGGTGCGCGAGCAGGGCTGGCGCCTGTCCGAGACGGACGCGACGTACGAACAGCTGCACGGCTCGCTGCTGGCCGGGCTGCTCGGCAATATCGGCATGAAGGCCGAGGACGAGCCGTATTATCTCGGCGCGCGGGCAATCAAGTTTCACCTGTGGCCCGGCTCGACGCTGGGCAAGAAGGCGGGCAAGTGGGTGATGGCCGCCGAGATGATCGAGACCAGCCGGCTGTACGCGCGGTGCGTCGCGAAGATCGAGCCGGAGTGGATCGAACGGGTGGGGGCGCACCTGCTGCGCAAGTCGCTCGCCGAGCCGCACTGGGAGAAGAAGGCCGGACAGGTGGTCGCGTTCGAGCGCGCGACGCTGCACGGGCTGCCGATCTACCAGCGCCGCCGCGTCGAGTTCGGGCGTCAGGACCCGGCGCGCGCGCGCGAACTGTTCATCCGCGCGGCGCTGGTCGAGGGTGAATTCGAGACGCGGCTGCCGTTTTTCGCGCATAACCGCAAGCTGCTGGCGGAGATCGCGCAGCTCGAACACAAGTCGCGGCGCCAGGACGTGCTGGTCGACGACGAGCTGATCTTCGCGTTCTACGATCAGCAGATTCCGGCGGGCGTGCATACCGCGGTCGATTTCGAGAAATGGTACCGGCAGGCGGCACGCGGGACGGAGGCGGGCGGGCGGAGCGCACGGGCAGCGCATGGCACTGCCCCCGCCGGGAACGACGGCAGCACGGGCGGCGCCGACGCGGTGGCGGATCAGGGGGCGTCCGGCGCCAGCGCCGGGGCGAAGCTGCTCCATCTGTCGCGCGACGATCTGATGCGCCACGAGGCCGCCGGCATCACGACCGACCTGTTCCCCAAGCGGGTGCGCATCGCCGGTCACGAGATGGCGCTGACCTATCACTTCGAACCGGGTTCGCCGCGCGACGGCGTCACGCTCGCGGTGCCGCTGTTCGCGCTCAATCAGGTCGGCGCGGTGCGGTGCGAATGGCTGGTCGCGGGCATGTTGAAGGAAAAGGTACAGGCGCTGCTGAAGTCGCTGCCGCAGAAACTGCGGCGCCACTGCGTGCCGCTGCCGGAGTACGCGGCGGGCTTCGTCGAGCGCCACGCGGCGCGCGTCTATGCGCCGTCGGTGGCGAGCGGGGCGCCGTTGAACGAAGGCGTCATCGATGCGCTGCTGGGCGACATCCGTCAGCAGAAACAGGTGCAGGTGCGTACCACCGATTTCAAGCTCGAGACGCTGGCGCCGCACCTGTTCATGAACTTCAAGGTGATCGACGAACACGGCCGGCAGCTGGCGATGGGCCGCAATCTCGCGCAGCTGCGGGTGGAGTTCGGCGCGCAGGCGCAGCAGTTGTTCGCGGAGATCGCGCTGGCCGGCGTGCAGCGCGATGGCGGGACCGGGGACGAGGCCGATGGTGAATCCGGCGGCGACAACGGTGGTGCCCACGGGAATACCGACGGTGGCACGGACGGTAGCGTCAATGCCCGAAGCGACAGCAAGGCCATGTCATCGTCCGGACGCGGCGCGCGTGGCGTCCCCGTGGCGTCGGGGCAGGGCGCGCGGGATGCCCGCACGAACACGGGCACAAGCACGGGCACGGGCGGCGGGGCCGCAGCGGGCGCCGCCGGCAACCAGGCGGGCAAGCAGGCGGGCGCGGAAAAAGGCGCAGCCGGACCGAGGGTCGGTACGCCGGCCGCCGGCACGAACGCACTTTATGAAAACCTGACGAGCTGGAATTTCGGCAAGCTGCCCGAGTTGCTGGAGATCCGGCGCGGCGGCAACACCCTGTATGGCTATCCGGCGCTGGTCGACCGCGGCACGCATGTCGAGGTGCAGGTCTTCGATTCGCCGCAGGAAGCGGCGCCGACGCACCGCGCCGGCCTGCGCCGTCTGTTCGCGCTGCAGTTGCGCGAGCCGCTGAAGTTTCTCGAAAAGAACCTTTCGAGCCTGCAGCAGATGGCGATGCAGTTCATGGCGCTGGGCACGCTCGAGGAGCTGCGCCGGCAGGTGATCGATTGCACGATCGATCGCGCCTGTCTGGCCGAGCCGCTGCCGGACGACGAGGCGAGTTTCATCGCGCGCCGCGACGAGGGTCGCGGCAGGTTGTCGCTGCTGGGCCAGGAGGTCGCGCGTCTGGTCGGCACGATCCTGGCCGAATACACCGATGTCTCGAAAAAACTGCTGCAGGCGAAAAGCTTCACCGCGGCGCACGACGACATGCAACAGCAACTGCAGGCGCTGGTGCACAAGCGGTTCATCGCCGAGACGCCGTACCAGCAACTCGCGCATTTCCCGCGTTACCTGAAGGGCATCGCGTTGCGCATCGTCAAGCTGAAGGCCGACACGCAACGCGATGCGCGGGCGAGCGCGGAATTCGCGCCCCTCAAGCAGCAATACCAGCGCGTGGCGGGCCAGTGGCGCACCGGCGCCGATCCGCGTCTGGACGAGTTCCGCTGGCTGCTCGAGGAATTGCGCATATCGCTGTTCGCGCAGGAGCTGAAGACGCCGATGCCGGTCTCCGTCAAGCGGCTGCACAAGGTCTGGGAATCGATGCAACGTTAGAGGGGGTCATGCGCCCGGCGGCGTTCCACGCGTCTTGAAAAGCTCTACAATATCGGGACTTGTGTAAGGGAATTCCATGCGTTTCTTGCTTTCCGGTCGCTTTGGTCGACGCTTCGCCGTCGCGGCAGTCGCCGCCGACGTTTGTTCGAATACCCGGTATCGGGCACCTCGCGCGGCGTGCGCCGCGGCCTCGTCCGGCGGCATGCCGGCAGCAAGGCGGGCGTTGCTGGCCCTGTGCCTGTCGCTCGCCGGGCTGGGCGCGGCGGGCGGGTTGGGTTTCGCCACGCCGGCGATGGCGGCCGACGCCGCGCCGTTGCCGGGCGCGGGCGCCGGCACCGTGATCATCCTCAATTCCGCCGAGGCGAGCATCTCGCTGATCGACGAGGCCACCGCGCAGGTGAAGAGCACGTTCCCGGTCGGGAAGGAGCCGCACCACCTGATGGCGACGCCCGACAACAAGTCGTTGATCGTCGCCAACTCGATCTCGAACAATCTGGTGTTTCTCGACCCGAAGACCGGGCAGATCCAACGCTGGGTCGAGAATATCGAGGACCCCTACCAGATCGGTTTCTCGCCGGACAAGAAATGGTTCGTGACCGCGGGTCTGCGGCTCGACCGCGTCGACCTGTACCGCTACGACGGGCAGAACCTGACGCTGGCCAAGCGCCTGCCGCTCACCGTCATGCCGAGCCATATCGCGTTCACCCGCGACAGCCGCATCGCCTTCATTTCGCTGCAGGTCTCCGGCGAAATCGCGGCGATCGACCTCGCGACCCAGACGGTGTTGTGGAAGATGAAGGTCGGCAAGGTGCCGGCGGGCATGTGGATGACGCCCAACGACCAGTACATGCTGGTCGGCATCACCGGCGCGGATTACGTCGCGGTCGTCGACTGGCGCAACCAGAAGGTCATCAAGACGATCCACACGGGCCGCGGCGCGCATAATTTCCGCTCGCTGGCCGACGGCCGGCACGTCGCCGTGTCGAACCGGATGGAGAGTTCGATCTCGATCATCGACGAGCAGGCGCTGACGAACGTGGGCGACATCACCGGGCTGATGCCGGGTCCGGACGACATGGAGCTGTCCGCGGACCGCCGCTATCTGTGGGTGGGCTTTCGCTTCGCGAAACACGTCGGCGTGATCGATCTGACCACGCGCAAGCTGGTGCGCACGATTCCGGTGGGCCGCTCGCCGCACGGCATCTATTTCTTCAACCGCGCGCCCTGGACGGGGCCGAACGGCGGCTGACGCGCGATTCCGGTCGAATACTGCTTTGGGAGTGCCATGTTTCATACCCTGTTTTCCGCTGCGGACACCCTCGTCTCGTGGCTGCAAACCGAGATATTCACCACCCTCGTCGAGCCGCTGTTCTACAAGATCGGCCTGATGGACTACGACGAAGACACCTACGACGCGCTGTACTGGTTCATCATCGCGATCGGCGAGATCGGCCTGATGTACCTGGTGCTGCGCCCGCTCGAAGCGCTGTGGCCGGCCGAGCGCTGGACGGACCGGCGCAGCGTGCGGGTGGATGCGCTCTACACCTGGATCACCCGGCTCGGCGTCATCAACGTGCTGTTCTTCTTTTTCCTGCAGCCGCTGTTCGACTCCGCGCAGGGCGCGCTGCGCATGCACGGCATCCACAATGTCGATCTCGATTCGCTGTGGCCCGGCATGGCGCGGCAGCCGCTGCTGAGCTTCCTGTTCTACCTGCTGGTGCTGGATTTCGCCGGCTACTGGTATCACCGCTGGCAGCATCGCTTCGGCTGGTGGTGGGAACTGCATGCGGTGCACCACAGCCAGCGGCAGATGTCGTTGTGGTCCGACGACCGCAACCACATCGCCGACACGTTCCTCGAAGCCGGTTTCTTCGCGGCCATCGCGCTGCTGATCGGCGTGCAGCCGTCGCAGTTCGTGCTGCTGCTCGCGGCCAGTCAGGTCGCCCAGAGCGTGCAGCATGCCAATACCCGGGTGCCGTTCGGTCCGGTGCTCGAACGCCTGGTCGTCAGCCCCGGGTTTCACCGCCGGCATCACGCGATCGGCTATGGGCACGAAGGCATCTGGTACGGGTGCAATTTCGGCGTGCTGTTCCCGTGGTGGGACATGCTGTTTCGCACCGTGTCGTGGAACCGGCAGATCGAGCCGACCGGCATTCGCGACCAGCTCGACACGCCGCAGGGCGCCGGGCGCAACTATGGCGAGGGGTTCTGGTCGCAGCAATGGCTGGGCGTGGGGCGTTCCGCGCACCGGGTCGGCCTGTGGCTGAGTGGCCGGGGCCGGCGCAACGACGCGGAACGCGCGGGGGCGGACAGGCGATGAGCGGTCTGCTGCGTTCGCTCGCGCGGGCGCTTGCCGGCATGCTGCATCCCCGGGTGTGGTGGCTCACGGCGGCGCCCTTCATCATGTCGGCGCTTCTCTGGGGCCTGCTGTTCTGGTACGGCTGGGAAGGGGCGGTCGCGCAGATCCAGCACTGGCTGGGGCAGTGGCCGGCGCTCGGTGCGATCGAGAGCGCGATCGCCTTCATCGGCCTGAGCGGCCTGCATGTCGTCTTCGCGCCGTTTCTGGTGGTGGCGCTCGCCATCCCGCTGATCATCGCGACCATTCTCGTGGTGATCGGCGCGACGTCGATGCCGTCGATCGTCTCGCATCTCGGGCGGCGTCGCTACGCGGCGCTGACGCCGCGCCACGGCGGCGGCCTGGTGGGCAGCGTGGTGCACTCGGTCGCGGTGACGGCGGTGTTCCTCGTACTGATGGTGCTGAGCGCGCCGCTCTGGCTGATCCCGCCGTTCTTCGCCATCCTGCCGCCGGTGCTCTGGGGATGGCTGACCTATCGGGTCATGAGCTACGACGCGCTTGCCGAGCATGCCACGCCGGACGAGCGCCGCCGGCTGATGCGGCAGCACCGCTGGCCGCTGGTCGCGATCGGCATCGTCACGGGGCTCCTGGGCGCCGTGCCGGCGATGGTCTGGGCGTCGTCGCTGATCGCGATCGTGCTGTTTCCCATCGTCGCGGTGATTTCCATCTGGCTGTATGTGCTGATTTTCGTGTTCTCGGGACTGTGGTTCACCCACTATTGCCTGGACGCGCTGTCGGTCATGCGCGCGCACGACGCGGCGCCCGCGCCTCTGTAGAATGGGAAAGCACCCCACCTTCTAGAGGATTCGGCATGGGCTTCGGCATCATCATCGTCGGCGACGAAATCCTGTCGGGACGCCGCACGGACAAGCATCTCCCGAAAATCATCGAACTGCTGGGCGCGCGCGGCCTGGCGCTCGACTGGGCCGAATACGTGGGCGACGAGCGCGCGCGCATCACGGCGACCCTCAAGCGCACTTTCGCCTCGAACGACATCGTCTTTTCCACGGGCGGCATCGGCGCGACGCCCGACGACCATACGCGCCAGTGCGCCGCCGCGGCGCTCGGCGTGCCGCTGGCGGTGCATCCCGACGCGCAGACGCTGATCTTCGAGCGCACCCGCGAGATGAACGGCGGCGTCGCGCCCGACATGACCCTGCCCGAGAACCAGCATCGCCTGCAGATGGGCGCGTTTCCCGCCGGCGCGACGCTGATTCCGAACAGCTACAACCGGATTCCGGGGTTCTCCGTCGCCGATCACCATTTCGTGCCGGGCTTTCCGGTGATGGCCTGGCCGATGATGGAATGGGTCCTCGATACCCGTTACGCCTCGCTGCACCACCAGGACGTGCGCCTCGAACGTTCGATTCTGGTCTTCGGGCTGATGGAATCGACGATCGCGCCGTTGATGACGTCGATCGAAAACGCTTTTCCGACCGTGCGGGCTTTCAGCCTGCCGAGCGTCGGCGACGCCGAACGCGGTGCCGTGTACGCCCGGCGTCATATCGATCTCGGGGTCAAGGGAAGCGCGGACGTCGTCGATCAGGCATTCGCCCACCTGCGCGCCGGCGTGCAGGCGTTGGGGGGCGAAATGATCGAGCCGCCGGTCAAGTCGGCGAACACGGCGTCCTGACCCGCCTGGCCGGCGGTGGCACCGGACGGTGCCCGGGCAGAGCGGGGCGTGCTAGGCGCCGATCCAGGGCAGGCCGCGAAAGCACCAGCCGGCGAGCGACTTGCGATGTCCCTGCGCATCCTTGCCGCCTTCGAAGCCTTCGAGCACGTCGAACGCCGCGGTGAAGCCCTCCTGCGCGGCGAGGGCGGCGGCGGCTTTGGAGCGCGCGGCGCTGCGGCACAGCAGCAGCACCGGCGTATCCGGCGTCGCGATGTCGCGCAGCGCGGCCAGAAAATGCGGATTGCGCGCGCTGGCCGGATAGTCGATCCATTCGATGTGCGCATACTGGCCGGCCGCGATCAGCGGACGTCCTATCCAGTCGAGTTCGGCGCGGGTGCGCACGTCGATCAGGCGCGCGCGCGGTACCTGTTCGAGCAGTTCGAAGGTTTCCGCCGGCGTCAGCGCGCCGGCGTAGGGCAGCGCATCCTCGAGCGCGCGTTGTGCGGCCGCCGCGAATAATCGATCGATGGTGGTCATGGGAGCCCGTTCGAAAATTGCCATTCTAGCGCCTCGTCGGCGGTATCGGGCAGGCGCGACATGACGCTGCTCGCGGGGCGGGCCTGCCGGATCCGCCGGCGCAGGAAAACAGGACTGGATAAACGCAGGGGTTCATCCTATATTGGTGCATGCATTCAAATGGTGCATGAAAGCGCCCATGCATAGTGCGTGAAGCCGTGCTTTGCCGGCGGGACGCGACGCGCCGCGCCGCCCGGGATCGCGCAGAACGGCCGGATACCGGGTCCGCCGGCCGGAACGCCTCGTTTAGGTGCACGGGCATAGTTCATGCTGTAACCAAGGCTTCCGTGGCAAGCATCCGCTGACCGGCTGCACATGGCTGGCCGGCCAACACGCTGGCGGCGATATCGCCGTCGCATGAGACATATCTGGAGATAGGTAATGAGCAAAACCGTGGCCGACGTCATCAAGCTCGTCAAGGACGAGGATGTCAAATTCGTCGACTTCCGCTTTACCGACACCAAGGGCAAGGAACAACACGTGTCGGTCCCGGTCTCGCATTTCGACGAGGACAAGTTCGAAAGCGGCCATGCGTTCGACGGTTCGTCCATTGCCGGCTGGAAGGGCATCGAGGCGTCGGACATGCTGCTCATGCCGGATCCGAACACGGTCTACGTCGACCCGTTCTACGAGGAAACCACGATCGTGCTGTCGTGCGACGTGGTCGAGCCGTCCGACGGCAAGGGGTACGAGCGCGACCCGCGTTCGCTGGCCAAGCGCGCGGAAGCCTATCTGAAGAGCACGGGCCTGGGCGACACCGCCTATTTCGGTCCGGAGCCGGAATTCTTCATTTTCGACTCGGTGCGCTGGAACGTCGACATGTCGGGCTCGTTCGTCAAGATCGGTTCCGAGGAAGCATCGTGGTCGTCGAGCGCGAAGATCGAAGGGGGCAACACCGGTCACCGCCCGGGCGTCAAGGGCGGGTATTTCCCGGTGTCGCCGGTCGACACGTTCCAGGACATCCGCTCGGAAATGTCGCTGCTGCTCGAGCAGGCAGGCGTGCCGGTCGAGGTGCACCATCATGAAGTCGCCGGTCAGGGCCAGAACGAATTGGGCACGAAGTTCTCGACGCTGGTGCAGCGTGCCGACTGGACGATGCTGTTGAAGTACATCGTTCAGAACGTGGCGCACACCTACGGCAAGA
>JBPBQT010000061.1:0-11432 GCA_050955065.1 Janthinobacterium lividum
ATCGAACGGGCCAGCAGCGGGTTGCCCACCAGGCGTTCGGTGTGGCCGGTGATCGCGGCGAAGCCGTCGACGCTGCGCTGCCATTCCGCGCGGATCTGACCGAACACGGCCTCGCGCAGCGCCACATCGGGAACCAGGCTCGCATAGCGCGCCCCCAGCGCGAGGTCGGTCTTCGCGAGGACCATGTCCATGTTCGACAGCAGGTTCGCGAAGAACGGCCAGTCGCGGTACATCGCCCGCAGCTCGGCCAGGCGTGCCTCGCGCAGTGCCGCGACGGCGCCGGCGTCGTCCGGCGCGCCCGGTTCCTGCACGGGTGCCCCGGGCCCCGCGCCGGCGTCGCCCGCCAGCCAGCCCTGCAGCGCGCTGCCGAAACCGTACCAGCCCGGCAGCAGCAGCCGGCACTGCCCCCAGGAAAATCCCCACGGAATCGCGCGCAGATCCGACAATTGCCGCGCCTGCGGATCCTGCAGCTTGCGCGACGCGGGTCGGCTGCCCAGATTGAGTTCGGCGATTTCCGCGATCGGCGTGGCGGCGAAGAAATACTCGACGAAACCCGGCGTCTCGTAGACCAGCGCCCGGTACGCGGTCATCGCCGCGCCCGAGAGCGCCGCCATCGTCGCCTCGAAACCCGTCAGCGAGGCGTCCGACGCCTGCCGGCGTCCGAGGCTCGCCTCGAGCGTCGCGGCGACGACGGCTTCGAGATTGCGCCGGCCGATTTCCGGGTTGCCGTACTTCCCGGCGATCTGCTCGCCCTGCTCGGTCAGGCGGATCTGACCGTCGACGGTGCCGGGCGGCTGCGCGAGAACGGCCTGGTACGTGGAACCGCCGCCCCGCCCGACCGTGCCGCCCCGTCCGTGAAACAGGCGCAGACGCACGTGTCGTTCGTCGAACAGCGCGACCAGCGCGAGCTCCGCGCGGTACAGTTCCCAGTTCGACGTGAGAAAGCCGCCATCCTTGTTGCTGTCGGAATAGCCGAGCATGACCTCCTGCTCATGGCCTTGCGCGGCCAGACGCGCGGGCGTGCACGGCAGATCGAAATACGCGCGCATGATGTCCGCCGCATGCCGCAGGTCGTCGATCGTCTCGAACAGCGGAATCACCATCAGCCCGGCGTCCGGCGTCACGGCCAGACCGGTTTCCTTCTGCAACAGGACGACTTCGAGGAGATCGCTGACGGCCTCGGTATGCGAGATGATGTAGTTGCGCACGGCACGCGCGCCGAAACGGGCGCGCAGCGCCGCGGCCGCCTCGAAGATCGCCAGTTCCCCCGCGCTATGCGGCGAGTACGCGTAATACGGCGAGCGCAATGGCCGGGGCTGGGCGATTTCCGCGAGCAGCGTCCGCCGTTTCGCGGCTTCGTCGAGCGCTGCGTAGTCCGGCGTGACGCCGGCCACCGCGAGCAGCTCGGCGACCACCGCCTCGTGCTTGTCGGAACTCTGCCGCAGATCGACGCTGGCGAGGTGAAAGCCGAAGACGGCGATCGCCGTGATCAATGGCGAGAGCCGCGGCTCGGCCAGCGCCGCGCCGTGATGCGCATCGAGCGAGTCGCGCACCACGCGCAGATCGGCCGCGAACGCCTCGGCGTCCGCGTAGGGCGCCGCATCGCGGGTGGGACGCCCCGGCGGCGCGGCGTCGCCCAGCCGCGCGCGCGCACTGGCCACGAGCCGCGCGTAAATGCCGATCAACGCGCGTCGGTACCATTCGTCGGCACGATGCTCGGACACGTCGGGCGACGTCTCGGCGAGCTGCCGCAACGCGTCGCTCGCCGGCACGAGCGTGCTCGACACCGACAGTTCCGCACCCAGCGCGTGCACCTGCTCCAGATAATGCTCGAACGCCACCGCCCCCTGGCGCCGCAACGCGGCGCGCAGCGTCGACGCATCGACGTTCGGATTGCCGTCGCGGTCACCCCCGATCCAGCTGCCCATCTGCAGGAAACACGGCAGATCACGGCGCGGCCGCGGCCGTGTCTGCCCCTGCGCGGCGCCGGAGTTTTCCGGCGCATCCGGGCTCCCGGATGCGGCCTGCGCCAGGTCGCCTTGCAGATCGGCGTACAGCGCGGGGATTTCGTGCAGGAAGGTCGCCCGGTAATAGCTGAGCGCGTTCTCGATCTCGTCCTCGACGCTGAGGCGCGCGTGCCGCAGCATCCGGGTCTGCCAGAGCGTGGTGACCTGCGCGCGCAACAGCACCTCGTTGCGCGCGTGTTCCCGCCGGTCGGCCGGCGCGTCGCGCGCGGCGAGCAGCCGGGCGATGGCGCGCTGCGCATCGAGGATGCTCTTGCGCTGCACCTCGGTGGGGTGCGCGGTCAATACCGGCACGACCAGCGTACGTTCGAGAAAGGTCCGTACCGCCTCCGGATCCTCCCCCTCCCGCGCGAGGCGCGCCAGCGCGAACGCCAGGCTTCCCGTACGGGGGGGCGACTCGGCCAGCAGGTAATGGCGCCGGCGCCGGTTGTGGTGCCGGTCCTCGGCGATGTTCGCCAGGTGGGAGAAATAACTGAAGGCGCGCACCACCGATACCGTCTGCTCGGCGCTCAGTCCGGCAAGCAGCGCCTCGAGCTCGCGCGTGGCCTGCGCCTCGCCATCGCGGCGCAGCCGCACCGCGGTCTGGCGCACCGCTTCGACCACGCCGAACACCGCCGCCCCCTCCTGTTCGCGCACGACGTCGCCGAGTAGCCGCCCGAGGAAACGGATGTCCTCGAACAGCGCCCGGTCCTTTTCGGCGATGGGCTCGGGGGACAATTCGGGGGACAGCCCGACCGAGGCACCGAACGGCCGCCGCGCGGCATCGCCCCGGTCGGAAGGAGATGGCAAAGGCGGAGCGGACCCCGCATCGTTCGGTGCATGATCGGTCATGACGAAGCTTCCTCTGGAATGGGCGATGCGCGGGACACGGCGGGTCGGTGAAGCCACGCGATGCAGCCGACGCGTGGCGCAACCGCGGCGAGTATGCCACGCGCCCCGGGAAACGGTCACTGCGGATTGTGCCTGATGGCATGAAAAGGCCCGGTCATGCTCCCGCATCGGTGACGCGTGAACGGCGGTATACTCGCCGGATGAATTTTCGCTGGCAAATAGTGCGGCAGCCCCCGGCGGCGGGCGCATGAGGGCGCACCCCCCAACGACAGCGGGAACGGAGGCGAGGAACGGCCGCGCCGGTGACGACGTCCCGGACGACCCGCGATCAAGAGGATGACGAAGCAGATGCAGAAGTCACGCGCGATGTCGGTCATGCTGTGGATCGTCGCGGTGGGGTTTTTCATGCAGACCCTGGATACGACGATCGTCAATACCGCCCTGCCGGCGATGGCCCGGGCGCTGGGGGAAAGCCCGCTGCGCATGCAGTCGGTCGTCGTCGCCTACGCGCTGACGATGGCTGTGGCGATTCCCGCCTCGGGCTGGCTGGCGGACCGCTTCGGCACGCGGCGCGTCTACATGACGGCGATCGGCCTGTTCGTCGCCGGTTCCGTCGCCTGCGCGCTGTCGCGCTCGCTCGATGCGCTGGTGGCCGCACGCGTCGTGCAGGGACTGGGCGGCGCGATGCTGCTGCCCGTGGGCCGCCTGGCGATCCTGCGCACGTTTTCCTCGGACCAGTATCTGCGCGCGCTCAGCTTCGTGGCCGTGCCGGGGCTCGTCGGTCCGCTGATCGGCCCGACGCTGGGCGGCTGGCTGGTGTCGATCGCCTCGTGGCACTGGATCTTCCTGATCAACGTGCCGGTGGGCCTCGCGGGCATCGTCGCCACGCGCCTGTTCATGCTGGATACGCGAATGCCCGTGCAGCGCTTCGACCTGAAGGGCTATCTGCTGCTCGCCGTCGGCATGGTGACGCTGTCGCTGTCGCTCGACGGTCTGGCCGAACTCGGACTGCAGCATGCGACGGTGCTGGTGCTGCTGGTCGTGAGTCTCGCCGCGCTCACCGCGTACGCACTGCATGCCGCGCGTGCGCCCCATCCGCTTTTTCCGCTCGACCTGTTCCGCATCCATTCGTACTGCGTCGGCCTGCTGGGCAATCTGTTCGCCCGCATCGGCAGCGGCGCGATGCCCTACCTGCTGCCGCTGCTGCTGCAGGTGAGCCTGGGCTACACACCGTTTCACGCGGGCCTGATGATGCTGCCGGTGGCCGCCGCCGGGATGGCCGTGAAGCGCGTGGCCGCGCCGTTGATCGGACGCTACGGCTATCGACGCGTGCTGGTGGTCAACACGGTCCTGGTCGGCCTGGCGATGGCCAGTTTCGCACTGATATCGGCGCAGCAGCCGCTGGCGCTGCGCCTGCTGCAGCTCGCTGCGTTCGGCGCGGTGAACTCGCTGCAGTTCACCGCGATGAACACGCTGACGCTGAAGGATCTCGCGCGCGGTGGCGCGAGCAGCGGCAACGGGCTATTCTCGATGGTGCAGATGCTGGCGATGAGTCTGGGGGTGACCGTGGCGGGGGCGCTGCTCGCGGCGTTCCAGACCCTGCTCAAGACCAACGAAAGCGCGGGTTCGCTGCCGTCGTTCCACGCGACCTTTCTCGGCGTCGGCCTGATCACGGCGGCCTCGGCGTGGATCTTCGCGCAACTCGCGCCGGACGTGACGCACAGCCCGCGCGTGGGCCGCGGGCATGCCGGCGCCACCCACGAGCGGCAGGCCTCCGACGAAATTTAGGCAAAAAAAAACCCGAACCAGAAGTTCGGGCCTGAATCCACCAAGGAGGAGGTGGAGGAGACAGTTCCAAGTATAAACATTAATTGACAGAAATCAAGAAGCGACCTCCAGACATGCATATTCGTTTTTGATATGTATCTTTGGTGTTGAATTTCTCTTCTCAACCAAATACATGGCGAAAGCGAATGGCAAAAGCGAAACCCGTACCCCCGACTGTTCCGGAAACCGTATCCCCGGCCGTTCCCGAGCCCGTATCGCCAACCAGCGTGGAACCCGCGCCCACGACCATCCTGGCGATCGATATCGGCGGCACGGGGCTGAAGGCGGCGCTGATCGATGCGCAGGGAGCGCTCATCGGTGAACGAATCCGGATGCCCACGCCCTACCCCTGTCCTCCGGAGGTCCTCATCGCCGCACTGACGACCGCGTGTCATGGGCTCGGCGGCTACGCGCGCATCGCGATCGGCTTTCCCGGCGTGGTGCGCGACGGCCGGGTGCTGACCGCACCGCACTTCCAGGACGCGCACTGGAGCGGCTATCCGCTGGAGGCCGCGCTGTCGCAGGCGCTGGGAAATCTGCCGGCGCGTCTCGTCAACGATGCCGAGATGCAGGGGCTCGCGGCCATCCGCGGCAACGGGCTGGAACTGGTGCTGACGCTGGGCACCGGCGCGGGGACCGCGCTCTTTCTGAACGGGCAGCCCACGCCCCACCTGGAGCTGGCGCACCATCCGATTCGTGGCCGGAAAACCTACAACGACTACATCGGCGATCTCGCGCGCAAGAAGATCGGCCCGAAACGCTGGAACCGGCGCGTGCTGCGCACCATCGGCATCCTCGACAGCCTGCTGCACTATGACCATCTCTATATCGGCGGCGGCAACGCGGTGCGCATCGACGTGCCGCTGCCACCCGAGGTCACCACGGTGTCCAACGATGCCGGGCTCAAAGGCGGCGCGGCGCTCTGGCGGCTCCCCGCCGCGGCACCCGCCATCTGAAGACCGCTGCGGCCGCGGGGACCATGGCGTTCCCCGCGGCGCGGCCGATCCTGGCGAATTGCTCTACCATTGAACGATGCCTTCCCCTTCTGGAGTCCCGACCATGCCACCCGACCACCGCCCTCACGCAAGCGCCCCTTCGCCGGCCATCCCGCCGGCTGCCGGCGCCGACGCCCCGGGCGGGCCCGCCACCCCGGCGACCGACGACGCCACGGCGCGCCAGCCGGCCATGCGCACCGATCAGGAGATCCGCGACGCGGGCCTGGCGCCGCCGGCGACGCGCATCTCGGCGGTGATCTCCGACATCGACGGCACGCTGGTACGCCCCGACAAATCGCTGGCGCCGGCCACGCTCGCCGCGGTGCGGGCGTTGCAGGCGGCGGGCATCCCGTTCTCGCTCGCGAGCGCCCGTCCGCCGCGTGGCCTGCTCGGCTATCTCGGTGAGCTGGGCATCACCGCGCCGCTCGCCGCCTACAACGGCGGGAATATCGTTTCGCCGTCGCTGGAAGTGCTCGAGTCGCACCCGATTCCCGCGGAACTCGCGCGGCGCGTGCTCGACATGCTCGAGGCCAAGGGCATCGACGCGTGGCTCTTCACGCGCGGCGCCTGGCAGATCCGGCGCGTGGACGGCGATTACGTCGATCATGAGGAAAAAACCATCGGCTACGGCCCGACGCTCGTCGAACGCTTCGAGGACCTGAGCTCGGTCGACAAGATCGTCGGTCCGTGCAAGGACACCGCGCACCTGGCGCAGGTCGACGAGGAAATGCGTGCGGCGCTGGGCGACGCGCTGACGATCGGTCTGTCGCAGGTCTACTACCTGGACATCACCCACCCGGACGCGAACAAGGGACAGGCGGTGCGCGGCATCGCCCGGCAGCTTGGCGTGCCGCTCGAGGAAGTGGCGGTGTTGGGCGACATGGCCAACGACGTCGCGATGTTCCGTGAGGCGGGACTGGCGATCGCGATGGGCCAGGCGCGCGAGGACGTGCGCTCGCACGCGCACGCGGTCACGCTGAGAAATGCCGACGACGGCGTCGCCGCCGCGATTCACGCGTTGATACTGCCGCGCGTCCGGCGCAACTGATTCGTTGCGCCGGGCCGGCGGCGTCCGGGTCGGCGCTTCCCTTCCGTGGAAACAGGGCCGCGGCCGGCGGGTACGCCCGTCGCCGCGCTTGTATCGCGTTTCCCCTTTCCACGTTCCGAAAACGTGCCTACGCCACCGCAACGTCCTGCCGCTCCAGGCTGATCGGAATCGATTTCGACGCCGGCGTTTTCGCCTGGTCGTCATGGTGCCAGAGCGGAATCAGCGGATTGCATTCCGGGTAGTACCCCGCCACGCAGCCATCCGGCACGTCGAAGGACATGATCTTCAGCCCGGCGACGCTGCGCGCGATGCCGTCATGCGAGATCGTGCTCGCCTTTACCACCTCGCCGTCGCTCAGGCCCCAGTGCGCGATGTCGCGGGGGTTCATCAACAGGACCTTGCGCGTGCCGTATATCCCGCGGAACCGGTCGTCCATCGTGTAGACGGTCGTGTTGAACTGGCCATCGCTGCGGATCGTAAACAGTTGCAGGTTCCTGCCCGGTTCCGTTTCGGGCATGTCGGGGTTGGCCTCGAAGCTGTCCGGCGTGGCGAAGGTCGCCTTGCCGGTCTTGGTCTTCCATTTCCGCTCGCGGGCGGCGTTGGGACGCGGAAAACCGCCGGGCAGCCACATCCGCGTATTGATGTCCTTGTAATTCTCCGGGAAGGTCCGTTCCATCAGGTCGCGCACCTTGCTGTAGTTGTCGACCCAGCCATCCCAGTCGGCCTGCGGGTTCGGGTCGAGCGTCGCCTTCGCGATGCCCGCGACGATCGCCGCCTCGGACAACAGCGTGTCGGCGGCCGGTTCGACCTGGCCGCGCGAGCCGTGCATGACGCCGGTGCTGTCCTCCATCGATACCGCCTGCTCGCCACTGGCCTGCCGGTCGATCTCGATGCGTCCCAGACACGGCAGCAGATAGGCGAGTTCGCCGTGGATCAGATGACCGTGGTTCGGCTTGGTGGCGATCTGCACCGTCAGCGGCAGCGCACGCCACGCGGCCTCGATCCGGTCGGTGTCGGGCACCGCGCGGGCGAAATTGCCGCCCAGCCCGAGAAAGGCCTTGACGCTGCCATCCAGCACGCCTTCGCACGCATCCACCGTGGTCAGGCCCTTGTCGCGCGGCGGCTCGAAATGGAAGATCTCGGCGAGCTTGTCCAGCGGCGCGAGTTCCGGTTTCTCGGTGATGCCCACCGTGCGCTGCCCCTGCACGTTCGAATGGCCCCGCACCGGGGAGATGCCCGCGCCCGGCCGGCCGATATTGCCGCGCAGGAACAGCATGTTGCACAACATCTGGATGTTGCGCACGCCCTTGCGATGCTGCGTCAGGCCCATCCCGTACAGGACGATGACCGATTTCGCCTTCATGTACACGGCGGCCGCCTGCTCGATCGCGTCGCGCTTGAGACCCGATTCGCGTTCGATGAGATCCCATTCGGTGGCGCGCGCCGCCTGCTTGAATTCCTCGACGCCATGCGTGTGCTGTTCGATGAATTCGATATCGAGCACCCGCTCGTCGCCGTCGCGCAGTGCCGCGTCGTCGGCCGCGATCACCACCTTGCAGATGCCCATGATCGCGGCGCTGTCGCCGCCCACGCGCGGCTGGTGATATTGCGTGCTGATGGTGGTGTCTTTCGGCGTGAGCATCTCGAGCGGCGACTGCGGATTGGCGAACGTGACCAGGCCGGGCTCACGAATCGGATTGAACGTGATGATCTCGCAGCCGCGCTTGCGCGCATCCTGCAACGGGTGCAGCATCCGCGGGCTGTTGGTGCCGACGTTCTGGCCGAAAAAGAAGATGCAGTCGGTATGCTCGTAATCCTCGAGCCGGATCGTGCCGATCGGCACGCCGATCGATTGCGGCAGCGCGACCGACGTCGTCTCATGGCACATATTGGAACTGTCCGGCAAATTGTTCGTGCCGTACATGCGCGCGAACAGCTGCCACATATAGGACGTTTCCAGCGAAGCGCGTCCCGATGCGTAGCAGACGACCGACTTCGGGTCGAACTTGCGCAACGCCGCGCCGATTTCCGCGAACGCCTGCGGCCAGGCGATCGGCAGATAACGATCGCTCGCCGCGTCCCACTTCAGCGGCTCGGTCAGACGGCCGGTGCCTTCCAGTTCGTGGTCGCTCCAGCTTTCCAGTTCGGTCAACGTGTGCCGGGCGAAAAAGGCGGCATCGGCGCGCTTGGTGGTGATCTCCCAGGCGGTCGCCTTGACGCCGCTTTCACAGAATTCCGCCACATGGGGCTTGCCGGACTTGGCCCAGGAGCAGCTGACGCAGGCGAAACCGTCGGATTTGTTCTGCTTGAGCAGCACCTTGATGCCCTTCGCCGACAGCACGTTTTCCTGCGAGAGGATCTGCTGCACCTCGCGAAGCGAACCCCAGCCGCCCGAGGCGTAAGGGTACGGATCGCTAGTTTTCTTGCCGCGGGTGGGCACGCTCATGGTCATCATCCTGGCTGGGTCGAGCGCACACCGCGCTCCTATTGCGAGTGACCCAGCAGATACCATGCCGCGCGCGCACGCTCGATCGTCGCACCTTGATCTCGGCGCACGATCGCCTACACTCGAATGCACTCCCAGCCAAACCCGATCGACGAAACGCGGCGCGCGCCGCCAGAGGGTGCCATGTCCGAACGAAACCGACCCGCGATCGTGATGATCCTGCCGACGGATGACCCGTGGCTGCCCGATGACCCGCGCGCGCGCGATGCGCGCCTTGATCGGCAACTGGCTCACCTGGAGCGCATCGCGCAGCGCGCGCGGCGTCGGGCAGCCGATCCGACCGCCACGCCCCTTGCGGCAGGCGGCCGCGAAAGCACCGGCGACGGGGACGGGGACGGCGAGATCGAGGATGCCGAGGACACCGAGGACGCCGAAACCGAGCTGAAACCACGCACCGGCCGTCTCTGCTGAGATCCGTTCGGCGTCCTGTTCCTGTCATGTCGTATCCACGTGTCAACCTGCCGTGCGCTGCGCCCCGGCGGCGCGGTCCAGAAGCACGCCTGGCTGCGCGTACGCCGTCGCGCGGGCATGCCGATGGCACCGGTTGAAACGTCTTCGCGCTGCTTGGGTATAATCCCTCCGGACCCGGGCCCTGAAGTCGGGGCATGACCTCAATCGACCTCAATCAGGAGCAGCCGGTTGGCGACCGCGAAATCCATCGACCCCATCGAGCCCCGTGAGCCCGTAGAACCGGTCGTGTCGCCCCCCGCGGGCGCCGATGGCGGCACCGCATCGCAGGCACGGCGCAGCTCGTTCTACCTGGCGATGCGCGTACTGCCGCCCGAACAGCGCGAGGCGATGTACGAGATCTACAGCTTCTGTCGGGCCGTCGACGACATCGCCGACGGCGACGGCGACCGGGACGCACGACGTGCGGCGCTGGACGTGTGGCGCGCGCGAATCGATGCAATGTATCCGGGAACGCCCGTCGGCCCGGTTGCCGCCGGCCCGACGGCAGCAGCGACTCCGGCAGCCGCCGTGACGCCCCTGCCCCGGCTTGCCGCCGCGGTGGCGCGTTTCGACCTGCAGCAGGCCGATTTCGTCGCCGTGATCGACGGCATGCAGATGGATCTGGATGCCGACATCCAGGCGCCCAGTTTCGAAGTCCTCGACCTCTATTGCGACCGGGTCGCCAGCGCGGTCGGCCGGCTCTCCACCCAGGTCTTCGGCCTGCCGCGCCCGCTGGGCGTGAAGCTCGCCCATCACCTGGGCCGGGCCCTGCAGTTTACGAACATCCTGCGCGACCTCGACGAGGACGCGGCGATCAACCGGCTCTACCTTGCGCGCGAATCGCTGATCGGCGCGGATATCGCCGCGCGGACCCCGCATGCCGTGCTCGCCTCACCGGGCCTGCCGCAGGCGTGCATCTGGCTGGTGCGCGCGGCGCGGGTGCATTACACCGAGGCCGACGCGTTGATGCGCCGCGCGCCGCAGGCCGCGGTGAAGGCGCCGCGGCTGATGTCGGTGGTCTATCGCGAAACGCTGGAAAAAACCGCCGCGCGCGGCTGGACGGCGCCCCGCGAACGGGTGCGGGTGTCGCGGCTGCGACTGGCCGCCCTGTATCTTCGCTACGGGATGTTCTGATGCCGGACCATCGCCGCGCCCCTGTCCGCACGATCGATAAAGGAACGACGAGCTGCCTTCGAGCGGCGACGCAATGCCACAATAACGCATGAACGATACCACTCAGCCCGAAGAACAGGCCATTGCCGACACCCTTCGCCGCGTCGGCGCAGCCTCCCCCGCGCCCGAGCCGCGCGCCGTGCTGCCGCTGCCCCCGCCGCTGCGCACGCTGCTGGATACGCCGCTCCCCGTGGCGCCACCGCCCGATGCCTTCGCCGAACCCGACGCCGCCCCGCTGGCGGCGCTGGAGGCCGCGGTCGAGGCGGGTACCCGGAACCTGATCGACGCGCAGCGTCCCGACGGCCATTGGCTGTACGAGCTCGAGGCGGACGCGACGATCCCCGCCGAATATGTGCTGCTGGTGCATCATCTGGCGGAGCAACCGGATCTGGCGCTGGAAGCGAAGATCGCCGTGTATCTGCGACGCATCCAGGGCGCGCACGGCGGCTGGCCGCTCTTTCATGACGGCCCGCTGGACATCAGCGCGAGCGTGAAGGCCTATTTCGCGCTGAAGATGATCGGCGATTCGATCGACGCGCCGCACATGCGCCGCGCGCGCGAGGCCATCCTCGCGCACG
>JBPBQT010000062.1:0-11262 GCA_050955065.1 Janthinobacterium lividum
CACCACGAACATCAGGATGAGCGGTGCGAAGCTCATCAAACTCGATTCGGTACCGCCACCTGAGCCAAAATTGAACATGTCGTCTCCGCCGTCTGTAAGGGAAAATAGCCGCGTATTCTAGCACTGTGGCGCGTTCGTAATACCAAACCATTCCCGCGGCGCCGCGGCGGCACGCCGGGCATGGCGGACACGCCACAGATCGGCCTACTGGACGCCGCGGCGCCGCGCCTCGTGAAAGCCCGCGACGAACGCGTCGAAGCGCTGCTGCTCGATCGCTTCGCGGATCTCGCTCATCAGCTGCAGATAGTAGTGCAGGTTGTGGATGGTATTGAGCTGCGCGCCCAGGATCTCGCCGCTGCGGTGCAGGTGGTGCAGGTAGGCGCGGGAAAACTGGCGGCACGCGTAGCAGCCGCAGGATTCGTCGAGCGGGCGCAGATCGTTCCTGAACGTCGCGTTCTTGATCTTCAGATCGCCGAAACGGGTGAACAGCCAGCCGTTGCGCGCGTTGCGCGTGGGCATCACGCAATCGAACATGTCGATGCCCTGCGCCACGCCGGCCACCAGGTCCTCCGGCGTGCCCACGCCCATCAGATAGTGCGGCTTGTCGGCCGGCAGCTTCGGTCCCAGATGCGCGAGCACGCGGGCCATGTCCGCCTTCGGCTCGCCGACCGACAGGCCGCCGATCGCGAGTCCGTCGAACGGGATGTCGGCGAGGCGTTCGAGCGACTCGTCGCGCAGGTCCTCGTACATGCCGCCCTGGACGATGCCGAACAGCGCGTTCGGATTCGCCTCGCGGTCGAACTCGTCGCGCGAGCGGCGCGCCCAGCGGGCGGACATGCGCATCGATTCGGCGGCGAGTTCGTGCGACGTCGGCACGCCGTCGGTCTCGTACGCGGTGCACTCGTCGAACTGCATGACGATGTCGGAGTCGAGCACGCGCTGGATCTGCATCGAGATCTCGGGCGACAGGAACAGCTTGTCGCCGTTGATCGGCGAGGAGAATCTGACGCCTTCCTCGTTGATCTTGCGCAGCGCGCCCAGGCTGAAGACCTGGAAGCCGCCGGAATCGGTCAGGATCGGCCGGTCCCAGCCCATGAAACCATGCAGGCCGCCATGCGCGGCGATGGTTTCGAGTCCCGGGCGCAGCCACAGGTGGAAGGTGTTGCCGAGCACGATCTGCGCGTGGATCTCGTGCAGATCGCGCGGCGTCATCGCCTTGACGGTGCCGTAGGTACCCACCGGCATGAAGATCGGGGTCTCGATCACGCCGTGGTTGAGGGTCAGCCGGCCGCGGCGCGCATGGCCGTCGGTGGCGAGAAGGTCGAATTTAAGCATGATGGGCGGAAGAGGGCGGCACCGTGGGGGGAGTCTCGGGCGAGCATGCGGACGATGCGGCGGGCAATGCAGCCGGCAATGACGTTGACGTTGGCGAAAGCGCCGGCGATGCGGCACGCGTCAGGAACATCGCGTCGCCGTAGCTGAAGAAGCGGTAGCGCGCGGCGATCGCGTGCCGGTACGCGGCGCGGATCGCATCGACGCCGGCGAACGCCGAGACCAGCATGATCAGCGTGGACTTCGGCAGGTGGAAATTCGTGACCAGGCAATCCACCACGCGAAAGCGGTAGCCGGGCGTGATGAAGATATCGGTCTCGGCGTGCTGGGCGCGCAACAGCGGGGCGGCACTGGAAGGGGCCGCCCCGGCATGGGCCGCCCCGGCATGGGCCGCGGCGTCGCGCGCGGCCGATTCGAGCGCGCGCATCGACGTCGTGCCCACCGCCACCACGCGTCCTCCGGCTGCGCGCGTGGCCGCCACCGCCACCACCAGGGAGGCCGGAATCTCGTACGATTCGCTGTGCATCGTGTGTTCGGCGAGGTTCTCGGTGCGCACCGGCTGGAAGGTGCCGGCGCCGACATGCAGCGTCAGCGTCGCGCGCCGCACGCCGGCGGCGTCGAGCGCGTCGAGCAGCGCCTGATCGAAATGCAGGCCGGCGGTGGGCGCGGCGACCGCGCCCGGATGCGCGGCGTAGACGGTCTGATAACGCGCCTCGTCGCTGGCGTCCGGGGTATGCTCGATGTACGGCGGCAGCGGCAGGCGGCCGTGGCGCTCGATCAGATCGAGACAGGGCGCGGGAAAGCGCAGTTCGTAGAACTGCCCGACGCGCTCGCCGACCTGGACGTCGAACGCGTCCGCGAGCCGGATCGACGTACCGCGCGGCGGCGACTTGCTCGCGCGGATCTGCGCGATCGCCGTGGTGTCGCCGGTGAGCCGCTCGATCAGCACCTCGACCTTGCCGCCGCTGGCCTTGACGCCGTGGAAGCGCGCCTTGAGCACCTTCGTGTCGTTGAACACGAGCAGGTCCCCGGGCCGGAGGAAGTCGAGCAGGTCGGCGAAGCGGTGGTCGGTGAGACGGACGGCGGTATCGGCGGCCGGCGTGGCGACTGCGCCGGCCGCCGATGTGTCTGCGTCGCTGATGGCTGTGGCATCTGCGGCATGGGTGGCCGAGGCGTCGGCGGTGGCGCCGGATACGTCATCGGCCGGGGCCGGATGCACGCGCAACAGGCGGCTGGCGCTGCGTTCGGCGAGCGCGTGCTGGGCGATCAGATCGGCCGGCAGATTGAAATCGAAGTCGGAAAGCGTATACATTCTGTGGGCGCCCTCGCCGACGGTCTGGCCGGGGAGGGGCGTAAATCCCGTTATTGTACTTGCGAAGAGCCCGATGTCCTCCTTGTCCCGCACCACGCCGCCGTTTTCCGACCCCGCTCCGGCCGATCGGCCCGCCAGCGGCCGTGCCGCGGGGCAGTCCGCGCCACGGTCGGCGGCAGCGGGCGGCAGCCCGGCGGCCGGCCAGGCGGGCGACGGAACGCGCAGGCGGGGCGGCGCGCAGGATGACGGGGGAAATCGCGGCAACGGCGGCGTCCGGGAAAACGGCAACGGCGACGTCAAGGACGGCGCGAAGGAGGGCGCAAAGGCGCCCACCAAGGCAAGCGCCAAGGCAAGCGCCAAGGGCGGCATGCAGGGCGCGGGCGATGCCGCCGAGAAGCTGCGCAAGCTCGGCCTGTCGCGCGATATCGATTTCGTGCTGCACCTGCCGATGCGCTACGAGGACGAGACGCGGATCACGCCGTTCACGCAATTGATGCCGGGCATGATCGCGCAGGTCGAGGTGCGGGTGATCGACGCCGAGGTCACGTACCGGCCGCGTCGGCAGCTGGTCGTCAAGGTCCGCGATGCGAGCCTCGACGACGCGGCGTACAGCGAGTCGCTGTCGCTGCGCTTCCTGAACTTCTACGGTTCGCAGTTGCGGCAGTTCACGCCGGACGCGCTGCTGCGGGTGCGCGGCGAGGTGCGCGGCGGCTTCCTGGGCCTGGAGATGGTGCACCCGGCGTACCGCGCGGTCGAACCCGGCGCGCCGCTGCCGGCGGCGCTGACGCCGGTGTATCCGTCGACCGCGGGCATCAGCCAGACGTATCTGCGCAAGGCGATCGACAACGCGCTGTCGCGCACGCCGCTGCCCGAACTGATCCCGGTCGCGCTGCTGCCGCACGAGGAGGACGGCACGCCGCTCGACCTGCCCCTGCTCGCCGACGCGGTCCGCGCGCTGCATCATCCGTCGCCGACGGTGGACGAATTCGCGCTGACCGAACGCACGCACCCGGCCTGGGTGCGGATCAAGTTCGACGAGCTGCTGGCGCAACAGCTGTCGCTGGCGCGCGCGCGCGCGGAGCGGCGCGCGCAGGCCGCGCCGGCGATGCCGGTGCCGGTGCCGGCTGTTGCCCACGGCGCGGTGCCCCCGGCCGGTGCCGCCGCCCTGGACAGGGGCGTCACTTCCGCCACGGTTGCCACGGCCGCCACGGCGTCGCTGACCGAGCGTCTGCTGCAGGCGCTGCCATTTGCGTTGACGGCCGCGCAGCGGCGGGTCTGCGGCGAGATCTCGGCCGATCTGGCGGTGCGTTTTCCGATGCAGCGGCTGCTGCAGGGCGACGTCGGCAGCGGCAAGACGGTGGTCGCGGCGCTGGCCGCCACCCAGGCGATCGACGCCGGATTCCAGGTCGCGCTGATGGCGCCCACCGAGATCCTCGCCGAGCAGCACGCGCGCAAGCTGCGCGGCTGGCTCGAACCCCTGGGCGTGACGGTCGGCTGGCTGGCCGGCAGCCTCGGCGCGAAGGCCAAGCGCGCGGCGGTCGAGGCGGCGGCGTCGGGCGCCGCGCACCTGACCATCGGCACGCACGCGATCATCCAGGACACGGTCGATTTCGCGCGCCTGGGCCTGACGATCGTCGACGAGCAGCATCGCTTCGGCGTCAGCCAGCGCCTTGCGCTGCGGCAGAAGGCGCAGGGCGCCGATGGCCGCGGCCTGCTGCAGCCGCACCAGCTGATGATGAGCGCGACGCCGATCCCGCGCACGCTGGCAATGACCTATTACGCGGATCTGGACGTGTCGACGATCGACGAGCTGCCGCCCGGGCGCACGCCGATCCTGACCAAGGTCGTCTCCGACGGCCGGCGCGACGAGGTGATCGACCGGGTGCGTCAGGCGGCGCTGCGCGGGCAGCAGATCTACTGGGTCTGCCCGCTGATCGAGGAGAGCGAGGCGCTGCAGCTGCAGACCGCCGTCGACACGCACGTCCAGCTGGCCGAGGCGCTGCCCGAGCTGCAGGTCGGCCTGATCCACGGCCGGCTGCCCGCGGCGGAAAAGCAGGCGGTGATGGAGGCGTTCGCATCCGGCATGACGCAGGTGCTGGTGGCCACCACGGTGATCGAGGTGGGCGTGGACGTGCCGAACGCGTCGCTGATGGTCATCGAGCACGCGGAGCGTTTCGGCCTCGCGCAATTGCACCAGCTGCGCGGGCGCGTGGGACGCGGCAGCGAGGCGTCGGCCTGCGTGCTGCTGTTCTCGCAGCCGCTGTCGCTGATCGCGCGCGAGCGGCTCAAGACCATGCGCGAGACCGGCGACGGTTTCGAGATCGCCCGGCGCGACCTGGAGATCCGCGGCCCGGGCGAGCTGCTGGGCGCGCGGCAGTCGGGCGCGGCGATGCTGCGTTTCGCCGACCTGGAGGTGGACCGCTGGCTGGTCGAACCGGCGCACGCGCTGGCGCAGCGCTTGTTGACCGATCACCCGGCGCTCGCCGACGCGCATCTGGACCGCTGGCTCGCGTCGCGCGCGCATTACCTGAAGGCGTGACAGCGGAAAGCCCGACGGGAAGGGCTGACGGGAGGGACTGACGGGAAGGAACACGCCGGCCACCTGCGGTTACTGAGGGCACGCCATTCCCTCGGAAAACGCCATGTCTTTGCAGATTCGCTCGTTAGGTCCCAATCCCGATGCCGCCAGTCTCCCCGTGGTCCCCGGCGGCGCGCAGCCGTCGTTCGTCGGCGCGTCGAAGGCCGTGTCCACGTCGGCGACCTTCATCCTGCCCAAGGACATGCAGATGTCGCTGTGGGCGCGTGTCAAGGGATGGTTTCAGGATGGCGGCAAACAATATGACGCGCTCGAGAAGCATGTCGCCTTCCTGAACAAAAGCGATACCGAACTGGGGCCCAACGCGCACGCGATGCGCTGCGAGGCCTTTACCGCGTTGCGCGATCTGGTGCCGCGCGACAAGCAGGACCGGTTCCGCATCGAACTGAGCGAGGCCGTGCCCGCCGAGGTGCCGGGCGGCCTCGCCCCGCCGACGCTGTCGTATCAGCTGAAGGTGGACGGCCAGACGCTCCTGTCCAGTCATCTGGCGGACGGCGACCTGCAACAGTGCGCCGACATGCGCGCGCTGGTCGAAAACACGGGAATCGCCGTCGACGGCGACGCGGCGTTCGGTGATTTTCAGGACAGCGTGATGCTGCGCAGCGTCGCCACGACGTTGCGCAGCCACGGCATGGAGGAAGGGGCGGAACGGGTGCTGGCGCAAAAGGATGCGCTGAAGGCGCTGAACAGCCCCGACGCGAAACGGGACAATGGGCATGTCGCCGAAGCGCTGAAAATGCAGCAGCTCTCGCAGTCGAGTCACGGCACGCCGTTTCGTTTCAATGTGGTGGTCGCCGACAATGCCCGCGATTACCGCATGCGGCTCGATGTCGACGGCGAACCGGGCGAAAGCATGACGCTGTTCACCGGCACGCTGGCGCATTCGCAGCACGACCAGTTCTTCGGCATGGCGACCGCGGCCGTGGCGATCATGGCGATGCAGCGCATGCCGACCGAAGACCGGATGGCGGATCGCCGCGAGATGTTCGGCTCGGACACCGCCAGACAGATGTCCTCGGACCCGCACGTGCGGAAGTTCTTCGGCAATCCGGACTACAACAGCGACAATTTCCATCACATCGAAGAAGTGGAGGGCGAACCGGCGTTTCTGGTGCATTTCCAGGCGCCGGACGGGGTCCAGGTGGACGAGGGACAGGGTCGCCTGCTTCCACCGTTGAAGCTTTCGGACTTGCCGGCCGGGAAGGACGGCCGCCTGTCGGGCGCGGCCTTGAAGGAGGCGCTCGCCAGGCAATCCTACGGCAGCCTGCGCGAACTGGCGGAGCAGCGCCATATGACGGAGCACGACGCCGGCTTTCGCGCTGTCATGGAACCCGTGCGCAACGAGGTGTACCGGTTGGCCGACGCGATCGGGCATGGCGCCGGTCTGATCAGGCTGAGGGATGATCTCGGCAAGCAGTCCATCGGCAACACGACCCTCAGGGCGCTGTTCGACTGGCCAGAACCCGGCGTGATAAACGTGCTGCCGCATGGCCCCGCGCGGTTCGCTTGACGCAGACCCCGAGAAGGGCCGGCACGGTTGGCGAATCAAAATAATCCGTGTATAAAGGGTATAAAGAAAATACCTATCGGTTTCATTTTTTCGATTGCCATGACCCTTACGGAACTGAAGTACATCGTCGCGGTAGCGCGGGAGCGGCATTTCGGCCGGGCGGCCGAGGCCTGTTTCGTCAGCCAGCCGACGTTGTCGGTCGCCATCAAGAAACTCGAAGACGAACTGACCGTGCAGATCTTCGAGCGCGGCACGAGCGAGGTCAGCGTGACGCCCGTGGGCGGCCAGATCGTCGCGCAGGCGCAGCGCGTGCTCGAGCAGACGCTGGCGATCAAGGAGATCGCGAAGCTGGGCAAGGACCCGTTGCTCGGGCCGTTGCGGCTGGGCGTGATCTACACGATCGGCCCGTACCTGCTGCCGTCGCTCGTGAAGAACATGATCGAGCTGGTGCCGCAGATGCCGCTGATGCTGCAGGAGAACTACACGCTCAAGCTGCTCGAACTGCTCAAGCAGGGCGAGCTCGACGTCGCGATCATGGCGCTGCCGTTCGCGGAGACCGGGCTGGCGGTGCGGCCGTTGTACGACGAGCCCTTCGTGGTGGCGGTGCCGCGGGGGCACGCCTGGGAGCAGCGCCAATCGATCGTCGCCGACGACCTGAAGAAGGAGACGATGCTGCTGCTGGGCAATGGCCATTGTTTCCGGGATCAGGTGCTGGGCGTGTGTCCGGAACTGATGCGTTTTTCGCAGAACGCCGACGGCATCCAGAAAACGTTCGAGGGGTCGTCGCTGGAAACCATCCGGCATATGGTTGCGAGCGGCGTGGGCATCACGGTGCTGCCGCGCACGTCGATCCCGCAGCATTCGGAGATGGAGCGCAACACCGACAGCAACATGCTGTCCTACGTGCCGTTCGCCAAGCCGGTGCCGGACCGGCGCGTGGTGCTCGCCTGGCGCAAGAGCTTCACGCGCACCGAGGCGATCGAGGCGGTGGTGACCGCCGTGGGCCGCTGCAAGCTGCCGGGCGTCGAGATGCTGGATCTGCCGGTGGTCGTGGACTGAGGGAACGGCAGGCGGCAGGCGGCCGGGGGCGGAAAATCCCCGGCGCGCCGTCACCGCTGTCGCCACTTACGTTGTCGCTGACGTCGCCACTAACGTCGCCACTGACGTCGCCACTAACGTCGACACTAACGTCGACACTAACGTCGACACTGACGCCGCCCCGGGGAACGGCGCCCGCGTATCCGTTACCGACCGGATATGCCCCCGCGCGCCGTCCGGCGCCCGCTTCAGGGCACGCGTGGAAGCGCGGTACCGGAGGATTCCCGATGTCCATTTCGTCCCTGCCCGCCGCCGCGCCGGCGAGTATGGTCGTCGATCCGCTCGCGGGCGCGCGCGACGCACCGCTTCCGGGCCGGGATGCAGACCGGGAAGCGGCCTGGAAACGGGATCACAATACCGGCGTCACCTTCGCCGCCGGCCGCGGCGCCTTCGTCCTCAGCGCGCCGCTGCGCATGGGCCTGCTCGACCGGATCATCGATTTCTTCAGGGGCGGCACGAAACGCGCCGAAATCGACCAGCGGGTCGACGCGATCTGCGCGCCGCACGATGCGCCGCACGCGGGCGTGCATGCCGGCCGCCTCGACCACTTCGTCGCGCTGCGCGATCAGGCCAGACAAAAATACCAGGACCGCTTCGACGTCAGCGTGACGATCGACCCGGCCGCCGAATCCTGGTCCTACGCGTTCCGCATCGACGGCACGGTGCTGCTGTCGAGTACGGTGCCGTTCGAAGACGGTGCCGCGTACGCGGCGTTTCGCGGGGAATGCGCGCGGTACGGCGTCGGCCTGGAGGATGCCGCCGCGCTGCGCGGGCCCTTCGCCATCGCGTGCCGCCGCCATGGCATCGAGCCCGACACGCCCGATGGACGACTGCTGGTGGGCACCGCCATGCGGCTCGATGCGGGACAGGACCGGGACGCGGCTGCGATGCCGGAAGCGGAGGGGGCCGGCGCGGCACGGCACCCGTCGGTGGTGTGGACGCTGGCTCCCGCCTTCGCGCGCATCAACGAACGCGCGACGGCGCGCGACGCATCGCATCCGACGGCGCCTCGGCAACGCCACGCGGACATGGCGGAGAAACTGGTGCTGCTGGCCGGCGTGCTGCGGGGCAACGCGCATCAGGCGGTCAAGCTGACCTTCGACGGCGGCCGCGGCACGTACGGCGTGACGGTGGGCCACAGCGCATCGCCTGTTTACACCGACACGCTGGACGAGCACGAGGACGGTCAGTTTCCCCACCTGGTCGGCGCGGCCATCACCATGGAGATCGAGGCGTTGACGTGCCAGCACGACGCGCATATTCGCGATCCGGCCGCGCATATGCGCGGCAACATCGACACGATGACCGACGACCCCGCGCAAAAGGCATGGCTCGAAGCATCGGCGGATGCGCCCGGCTATGGCAGTGGAGACTTCACGGGTTTTCGTGACGGGATCCCCGGCGCGACGTTCATCGCGATGTTCGGCGCGCGCGAGGTGACGTTCTCGGACCGCGGCAACGAGCATGCGGAATTGCGCGGCGCCCTGCTGCGCGAGGCCCTGTCGCGCACCTCGTTCGCCACGTTGGGCGAGATCATGCGGCGTGGCCACATGACCGCGTCCGATCCGACATTGCGGTACATGATGCCGGTGTTGAAAGGCGCCTATGCGCCCGCGCTCGACGAGCTGTCGGCGCCGGAGCGCGCCGCCGTCAAACGCCAGGTGGCTTCCATCCCGGTCGGGATGACGACGCTGGGCGCGTTGTGGGAAATCGATCCCGAGCCGCGCGGGGACCTGCCTGACGGCGCGTTCCCACGGGAGACGCGCCCGACATCGACGTCTGTCCCGGACTTCCCCCGGGACGGCACGTTCGCCTGACGACGTTGCCCGGGGAACCCGGAACGAAGCGCGGGGGAACGGCGGCGCATTGCGCTAAACTGGTAGCAAGCTGGGGGGCGGGACGCGGGGAAGATTCCATCGCTTGCGCCCACCCTTCAATCCACCGTTCTCGAGGAGCTTTCTGATGGGTAATAAAGACACGACGCGCTCGGCCGTCAATATCGGCATCGCCGACGAGGACCGCAAGCAACTGGCCGACGGCCTGAGCCGGCTGCTGGCCGACACGTACTCGCTGTATCTGAAGACGCATTACTTCCACTGGAACGTGACGGGTCCGCATTTCAGCTCGCTGCACACGATGTTCGAGACGCAGTACACCGAACTCGCGATCGCCGTCGACGACATCGCCGAGCGCATCCGCGCGCTGGGTTTCGTCGCGCCGGGCAGCTATTCGGAATTCGCCCGCCTGACGACGATTCCGGAAACGCAGGGCGTGCCCGACGCGCTGTCGATGGTGCAGCAACTCGTCGAAGGCCAGGAAGCCGTGGTGCGCACCGCGCGCGAGTTCTTCCCGGTCACGGAAGCGACGCACGACGAGCCGACCGCCGACCTGCTGACGCAGCGCATGCAGGTGCATGAAAAAACCGCCTGGATGCTGCGCGCGACGCTGGGTTGATCGTATAGCGCGATTCCTCGGGCAGGCGTCGCGACGCCGCCCGGAATCCCGCAGGCCGCCTTCGGGCGGCTTTTTTGCGCCTGTCCGCGGGCCGTCCCGGACTGGCCTTCGGACGGTATCCTCTGTTACCTTTGTCGACTTTTGCCTGTCAGCCTGCTCATCGGCCGCGCATCGGCCGCTCGTTGCCGCCGGTCAGCCCTCTGTCCCACCGTTCGACGGCGCCGCCGGCGCTGCGTCCTCGCCCTGGAGATTGTCGATGCAGGATTCCTCCCCGCCCGAGGCCCGCGCCTCGCTCGCCACCCGGCTGCGCGAGCGCCTGCCGCTGTATCTGCGGCTTATCCGCATGGACAAGCCGATCGGCACTCTGCTGCTGCTCTGGCCCACCCTGAACGCGCTGTGGATCGCCTCGGGCGGCCATCCGGGTCTGGGGATGGTGGCGATCTTCGTGGTGGGGACGGTGCTGATGCGCTCGGCCGGCTGCGCGATCAACGACTACGCGGACCGGGACTTCGACCGGCATGTCGCGCGCACGCGGGACCGGCCGCTCACCTCGGGGCGCATCCGCGCCTGGGAAGCGGTGACGCTGGCGGCGGTGCTGGCGGTGCTGGCGTTCCTGCTCATCCTGCCGCTCAATGCGCTGACGAAATGGCTGTCGCTGGTGGCCGTGTTCGTCGCCGGCAGCTATCCGTTCATGAAGCGGTTTTTCGCGATTCCACAGGCGTACCTGGGCATCGCGTTCGGCTTCGGCATCCCGATGGGATTCGCCGCGCTCCAGGATCAGGTGCCCGTGCTTGCCTGGCTGATGCTGGTCGCGAACGTGTTCTGGGCCATCGCCTACGATACCGAATACGCGATGGTGGATCGCGAGGACGATCTCAAGATCGGCATGCGCACCTCGGCGATCACCTTCGGGCGCTACGACGTCGCCGCGGTGATGGCGTGCTACGTGATCTTTCTGGC
>JBPBQT010000063.1:0-11155 GCA_050955065.1 Janthinobacterium lividum
ACCGGCGGCGTCGCGACGATCTCGGGCGTGCTGGTCGGCGTGCTGATCATGGGATCGGTGCAGGACGCGATGAGCCTGCTCAACGTGCCGACCTTCTACCAGTACCTGATCCGCGGCGGCATCCTGCTGCTGGCCGTGCTGTTCGACCAGTTCCGCCGTTCCAAGCGCGCGGTCTGAGCCCTGAGGGGCGTCCTAGCCGCCCTGCCCGGTCTGCACCGACGGGTCGTGAAGGCGGCGCGCGACCACGTCGATCTCGACCAGCGCGTCGCGCGCCAGCCCGGTCACGCCGATGCAGGTGCGCGCCGGCAGGCGCTGCGCCGGAAAATAGCGCCGGTAGGTTTCGTTCATCACCGCATAGTCGCGCTGGAACTCGGTGAGATACGCGCGCACCTGCACTACATCGCCCAGTGCATACCCCGCTCCCTCGAGCACCAGGATCAGATTGTCCATGACCCGTTGCGTCTGCGCGGCGATGCCTTGCGGCAGCGGCGCGGCATCGTCGTCGGGCCAGGTCGGCATCTGGCCGGTGACGAACAGCCAGCCGCCGGTTTCGACCGCGTGCGAGAACGGCGCGACCGGCGTGGGCGCCTGGTCGATCATGAGAAAACGGTGTGCGGTCATCATGCGAAAATTCCTTGAAGGGAAAACCGGGGCCGGGACCTGGCGCGGCAGGTCCTTTCGGCGGGCAGATCCCGGAAGCGGCTCCGGGACCCGATTCTAGGCGGCATCGAGCCGGGCGAACAACGCGGCCAGCGCCAGACGTTGCTCGAACATGCGGCCCAGGCTGTGGCTGGCGAAACGCGCGACGTCCGCCGGCGCCACCCACTGGAAGGCGTCCATTTCGGGAATCGCCCGGCCATCGCGCAGGCTGGGAAACAGGGACACGCACACGCACCGCGCCGGATCGATCTCGCCCGCCGCGGTGCGCACGCCGAACAGGTGCAATCCCTTGTCGGGACGATAGTCGAATTTGCCGAGATCGCTCAGGCGCGCCGCGGCAAGCACGATGCCGGTTTCCTCGCGCATCTCCCGCAGCGCCGTCTCGCGCGGCGTCTCGCCCGGGTCGCCCATGCCTTTCGGAATGTCCCAGTGCCGGGTCTCGGTTGCATGACAGAGCAGGATCTCGCCGCGCTCATTGAACAGCACGACGCCTGCCGAAAATGGTTTGCTCATCGCGTGGTTGCTTCTTCCAGAGACGCTTCAGTAAATCACGTCCTGTCATTATCGCCTGTTCGTCACCCGAGCGGCCGACCGCCGAAAGGCCTCCCGCCCGCCTGCGCAGACGGACGTCGAAGTGCTCCCTGCACGATGAATAACGCGGCGCCCACGGTCATGTCGACTTGAATTGATATATTATTACATTCCGCGCTCAGGACGACGCATCACGCGTGCGCCCGCGCCGTAACGCTCCGTCACCGTGCCCTTATTCGATCGGAAGTTTCCAGACATGCATCTCGCGCCACGCCTGCGCCGTGCCTTCGGCATCCCGGTTCTTTTCGCCTGCGCCATGCTGCTCGCCACGCTGTTCGCCGTCTCGCCGCGCCCCGCCCGCGCGGCGCCGGCGGCGCCGTTGCCCCCGGCGCGTGTTTTGCAAGTGGTGGCGGCCGAGAATTTCTACGGCGCGCTGGTCCAGCAGCTGGGCGGCGCGCGCGTCGCCGTGACGAGCGTGCTGTCGAACCCCAACCAGGACCCGCACGGTTTCGAGGCGAGCCCGAAAGTGGCGCGCGCGCTCGCCCGCGCCGATCTGGTCGTCTACAACGGCGCGGCCTACGACCCGTGGATGGCGCCGCTGCTCAAGGCGTCGACCCATGCCGACCGCACGGAGATCGTCGCGGCGACGCTGCTCGGCACGCCGGCCGGCGCCAATCCCCATCTCTGGTACGAACCGCGCACGCTGCCCGCGCTGGCCCGGGCGGTAAACGCCTACCTGAGCGCACGCGACCCCGCGCAGGCCGCCGTCTACCAGCAACGCCTGGCGGACTTCCTCGCGTCGCTGCAGCCGGTCGAGGCGAGGATCGCCGCGTTGCGCGCGAAATACCACGGCACGAAAGTCAGCGCGACCGAGCCGGTGTTCGGCTACATGGCCGAGGCGATCGGGCTGGACATGCAGAACGCGCGCTTCCAGATGGCGGTGATGAACGAGGTGGAGCCCAGCGCAACCGAGGTCGGCGCTTTCGAGCAGGGCTTGAAATCGAAGGAGATCAAGGTGCTGATCTACAACGCGCAGACCTCGGGGCAAATGAGCCGGCGCCTGCTGCAGATCGCCCGGGCGGCCGGCGTGCCGGTGGTGCCGGTCACCGAGACCCAGCCCGCGGGCAAGACCTATCGGCAGTGGATGCTCGACCAGCTCGACCAGCTGGAACAGGCGCTGGCGCATCCGCCGGCATGATCAGGAACCAGCAGGCGCCCGCCATGACGCCCCATGCCGCCTTCAGCACCGCGCACGGCGATGGGCACGATCATTCGCCCGACCATGCACGTCACGACGGGCACGAAAACGCGGGCCGGGGCGCGGCGACGCGGCCCGATGCATCCGCCAAGGCGCGGGACGCGCGCACCGCGGGCCCGACCGCCATCGCGCTGGACGGGGTAAGCATCGCGCTCGGGCCACGCACGATCCTCGACAACGTGAGCCTGTCGATCGACGCGGGCGAATTCATCGGCGTGCTGGGCCCGAACGGCGCCGGCAAGACCACGCTGATGCGCGCGCTGCTGGGGCTGCTGCCGCTCGCGGCCGGCCGCGTGACGCTGTTCGGCGAACCGGCGGCGAGCGGCCAGCGCATGATCGGATACATGCCGCAGATCCGGGCGATGACGCAGGCACAACGGGTCTCGGGACGCGATTTCGTCGCGTGCGTGCTCGATGGCGAGCGTTGGGGTCTGCCGCGACACGACGCGGCCGGACGGCGCGCGATCGACGCCGCGCTCGACACGGTGGGCGCCACCGAACTGGGCCGGCGCGCGGTCGGCGACATGTCCGGCGGCGAGCGGCAGCGGCTGCTGCTCGCGCAATGCCTGGTCGGACAGCCGCGCATCCTGCTGCTCGACGAACCGTTGATCAGCCTCGATCCGCATCGCCAGCAAAGCGTGGTCGATCTGGTCGCCGAGGTGTCGCGCCGGCTGGGCATCACCACGCTGTTTTCCGCGCACGAACTCAATCCCCTGCTGGGCGCGATCGACCGCGTGCTCTACCTGGGCAACGGCGCCGCCGCGCTGGGCGCCGTGGACGAGGTGATCACCGGTCCGATCCTGAGCCGGCTCTACGGCGCCCCGATCGACGTGATCCGGGTCAACGGCCGCATCTTCGTGATGTCCGGCGGACAAATGATGGAAAAGGACGCGCATCACCACCATGTTTGAATTCCAGTTCATGACGAATGCCTTCCTCGCCTCGGGCATCGTCGCCGTGGTCGCGGGCATCGTCGGCTATTTCCTGGTGCTGCGCGGCCAGACCTTCGCCGGACACGCGCTCGCGCACGTGGGCTTCACCGGTGCGACCGGGGCGGTCCTGCTGGGCATTCCGCCGCTCTGGGGCATCGTGGGTTTCACGCTGGCCGCCGGCATGGGCATGGGGCTGCTCGGCGAGAAACTGGCGGGGCGCGATCTCGCGATCGGCATGATCCTGTCGCTGTCGCTGGGCTGCGGGCTGCTGTTCGTGCATTTCTTCACCGCCTATGCCGGGCAGGTCACCGCGCTGCTGTTCGGCAATGTGCTGGGCGTCGACCGCGCCACGCTCTGGCAACTCGCGCTGCTCGGCGCGGTGAGCCTGCTGGGGCTGGGCGCCATCGCGCGCCCGCTGATCTTCACCACGCTGCAGCCGGAACTGGCCGAGGCGAAAGGCGTGTCGCTGCGGCGCGTGTCGATGCTGTTTCTGGCGATCGTCGCGCTTGCGGTGGCGTTGAGCACGCAGATCGTCGGCGTGCTGCTGGTGTTCACGCTGATGGTCGGCCCGGCCGCCGCGGCGCAGAACCTGACGTCGCGCTTCGCCCGGGGCGCGGCGCTCGCGGCGCTGCTGGCGGTCGTCGAGGCCTGGCTGGGCATCGCCCTCGCCTATTACACGGACTGGCCGTCGAGCTTCTGGATCACCGCCTGCAGCGCGGCGATCTATCTGGCGAGCATCGCCTGGCCGCGTTTGCGCGGGCGAGCCGCCGGCTAGGCCTTCAGGATCGCCGCATGATGGGCGATGTGATCGGCCATGAAGGACGCGATGAAGTAGTAGCCATGGTCGTAGCCGGGGTGGCGGCGCAGCGTCAGCGCCTGCCCGGCCCGCGCGCAGGCGGCCTCGAACGCCTCGGGCTGGAGTTGCCCGTCGCGCAGGAACGCATCCGCCAACCCCTGATCGATCAGGATCGGCTGCGGGTGCGGCGCGGCGCTCCCCGTGGCGAGCAGTTCGCTGGCGTCGTAATCCGCCCAGCGCGCGGTGTCGCCGCCCAGGTAACCACCGAAAGCCTTGTGTCCCCACGCGCAGTTGCTCGGCGCGGCGATCGGCGCGAACGCGGAAATCGACTTGAAGCGGTCGGGATTGCGCAATCCCAGCACCAGCGCGCCGTGGCCGCCCATCGAGTGGCCGAAGATGCCGAGCCGCGCGGTGTCCACCGGGAGTTCCCGGCCAACCAGCGCCGTCAGCTCGTTCACCACGTAGCTGTACATCCGGTACCGGTCGCGCCAGGGCGCCTCGGTCGCATCCACGTAGAAGCCGGCCCCCACGCCGAAGTCCCACGCGTCCGCCTCGCCGGGAATGCCCGCGCCGCGCGGACTCGTGTCCGGCGCGATCAGGATCAGACCGTGGCGTGCCGCGTGCTGCTGCGCGGTGCCCTTGGTCGGAAAGGTTTCCTCGGTGCAGGTCAGACCGGCCAGGTAGAACAGCCCGGGCAGACGCGCCGGGGTATTCGACGCATCGGACGCATCGGATGCCCCGGCATGTCCCGCGGCCGCGTCGGGCAGGAAGACCGAGAACCGCATCGGCAGGCCGATTTCCGTGGACTGATGGCGGTAGAAGCGCTGGACGCCGCCAAACGCCTGGTGTTCCGAAAGCAATTCAAGCATGCGAGACTCCGTTGAAATGAAAAATGCCGCGTCCTTTCGGCCGGCATCGGCACGAAAGGAACGCGGCATCCGCGTGCCCGGCAGTGCCCGGGCCGCGCCCTATAATCCCCAGCGGCCGTGCCCGGCCTGGTCCGCAACCGGCGTGCCGTTGCGATCGACGTTCGCGTAGTCGGGCGTGGTATCGGCCGGACGCGGCGCGTCGCCCGTGCGTTCCAGCCAGCCGCCACCCAGGCGCTGATACAGCAGCACCAGGTTCGTCGCGCGGTCCAGCTGCGCGTTGACGAGCATCTGCTGCGCCGAATACAGGTCGGTCTGCGCGGTCAGCACGGACAGATAACTGTCCACGCCGTTCTTGTAGCGCAGGTCGGACAGATCGAGCCGGGTCTGCTGCGACGCCACATAGCGCGTCAGCGCGTCGATCTGGTCGTCGTAGGTGCCGCGCGCGGCGAGACTGTCGGACACCTCGCGAAACGCGGTCTGGATCGCCTTCTCGTAATTCGCGATGCCGATGTTCTTGCGCACCTTCGCGATATCGAGATTCGCCGTGTTCTGGCCACCGGAGAAGATCGGAAGATTGATCTGCGGCGCGAAACTCCAGTATGCCTGTCCCGCCTTGAAAAGGCTGCCAAGCTGCGTGCTCGCCGCACCGGCCGAGCCGGTGATCGAGATGCTCGGGAAGAATGCCGCGCGCGCCGCGCCGATGTCGGCGTTATCGGCGAGCAGGGTCTCCTCGGCTTCGACGATGTCCGGGCGGCGTGTCAACAGATCGGACGGCACGCCGGCGGGAATGTCGGCGATGATCTGCTGGTTTTCGAGCTTCAGCGGCGGCGGCAGATCGTCGGGCACCGGCGCGCCGACGAGCAGCACCAGCGCGTTCACGGCCTGGGCGCGTGAACGGATCTGATCCTGCAGGTTCGACTGCGCCTGGTCGACGATGCCTTCCGACTGCTTCAGGTCCAACTCGGTGCCCACGCCGTTGTCGAATTGCAGCTTCGCGATCCGATACGATTCCCCGGCGGTCTTCAGCGTGTTCTGCGTGACGATCAACTGCGCGTCGTACCCGCGTACCGTCAGGTACTGGTTCGCCACCTGGGCGACCAGCGAGATCTCCGTGGCCTTGCGGGCCTGGGCGGTCGCGAAATACGTCGCCAACGCCGCGTCGCTCAGACTCCTGACACGCCCGAAAAAGTCCAGTTCCCACTGCGCGCTACCCACGGCGGAGTATTCGCTGCTGACGGTCGGGCGACCGATATACGTCAGGTTCCCCGGCGTACGCGTGCGGGTCTCCGACCCCCCCGCGCTCAGCGTGGGCAACAGGCCGGCCCGCTCGACCTGGAACTGGGCGCGCGCGGTCGCGACGTTCAACGCCGCGACGCGCAGGTCGCGGTTGTTCTTCAATGCCAGCGCGATGATGGCTTTCAGGCGCGCGTCGGTGAAGACGTCCTGCCAGCCGAGGTCCGCCGCCGCGACGCCGTTGCCGGTGACCGCATTGGTCTTGTAGGCGTCGCCGCCCGGAAACGCCGGCGTCACCGGCGCGGCCGGCCGCTCGTAGTGCGGCGCGAGCGAGCAGGCGCCGAGAACCGCCGACGCCAGAACCGTGAGCGCCAGCGAGCGCGCCACGGACGCCCTGGAGGAAGCCGCCGTCGCCGGCGCCGCGCCGTTGCCGGCGCCACGCCGCGTGGCGCGTCCCAATGACAAGTGCTTGTTCATATCAATGTCCTTCGTTCGCACGGTCATGTTCCGGACCCGCGGGCGTGTCGTGACGCGCGTCATGCTGCGGGCCATCGCCGTTGCCGCCGCCCTTGCCGCTGTTACCCTCCCGATGTTTCTTTTCATGCTCCGAGAATTTTCCGGCGATCACGACATAGAACATCGGCACCAGCAGGACCGCGAGGAAGGTCGCCGTCAGCATCCCGCCGATCACCCCCGTGCCGATCGAATGCTGACTGCCCGACCCCGCGCCATTGCTGATCGCGAGCGGCAACACCCCGAGGATGAAGGCGAGCGAGGTCATGACGATGGGACGCAGCCGCAACCGCACCGCTTCCATCGCCGCATCGGTGATATTGCGGCCCTGCTCGTGCAGGTCCTTGGCGAATTCCACGATCAGAATCGCGTTCTTCGCCGACAGCCCCACGGTGGTCAGCAACCCCACCTGGAAATACACATCGTTCGACAGGCCCCGCAGCGTGGTCGCCAGCACCGCGCCGAGAATACCCAGCGGCACCACCAGGATCACCGACACCGGAATCGACCAGCTCTCGTACAACGCGGCGAGACACAGGAACACGATCAGAATCGAGATCGCATACAGCGCGGGCGCCTGGGAACCCGATTGCCGTTGCTGATACGACAGGCCCGTCCATTCGAAGCCGATGCCTTCCGGCAGCTTCTTCACGAGCTTTTCCATCGCGTCCATCGCTTCGCCCGAGCTGTGGCCCGCCGCCGCCTCGCCCTGCAACTCGACCGACGACACGCCGTTATAGCGTTCCAGCTTCTGCGCACCGAACGTCCAGGCACCGGTCGCAAAGGACGAGAACGGCACCATGGCTCCCAGGTTGTTACGCACGTACCACTTGTCGATGTCCTCCGGATTCATCCGGAACGGCGCGGCACCCTGCAGATAGACCTTCTTCACGCGTCCCCGGTCGATGAAGTCGTTGACGTAGGACGACGCCCAGGCGATCGAGAACGTGTTGTCGATGTCGGCCAGCGACAAGCCCAGCGTCGAAGCCTTCGCGGAATCGATGTCGACCTTGTACGTCGGCGCGTCGTCGAGTCCGTTCGGACGTACCCGCGCGAGAATCGGATCCTGGGCCGCCATGCCCAGCAATTGATTGCGCGCCGCGATCAACGCGTTATGTCCCACGGCCGCGCGGTCGACCAGCTCGAAGTCGAAGCCGGCGCTGGTGCCCAGTTCAGGAATCGACGGCGGATTGATCGGGAAGATCGTCGCGTCCTTGATCTGCGAGAAATGCATGAAGGCCCGACCGATCAGCGCGTTGACCGACAGGTTCGCCGACTTGCGCACGCTCCAATCCTTCAGGCGGACGAACAGCAGCGCGGAGTTCTGACCGCGGCCGGCAAAACTGAAGCCGTTGACGGAAAACACCGACTCCACCGTGCTCGACTCGTCCTTCATCAGGTAATTGGTGATCTTCAACAGCACATCGGCGGTCCGTTCCTGCGTCGAACCCGGCGGCGTCTGCACGATGATGAACATCGTTCCCTGATCCTCGTCCGGCAGGAAGGCGGAAGGCAGCTTGACGAACAACAGACCCACCGCGACCACGATCACGCCATAGATCAGAAACCAGCGGCCCGAATGCCGGATCACGCCCCGTATGCCGCTTAGGGACTTGTCGCGGCCCTTGTTGAACGTACGGTTGAACCAGCCGAAGAAGCCGGTTTTCTTCTCATGGTCCTTCGCGACGGGTTTCAGGATGGTCGCGCACAGTGCCGGCGTCAGGATCAACGCCACCAGCACCGAAAGCACCATCGCCGCGACGATCGTCAGCGAGAATTGCCGGTAAATGGCGCCGACCGACCCGCTGAAGAACGCCATCGGCACGAACACCGCGGAGAGGACCATCGCGACGCCCACCAGCGCGCCGGTGATCTGTCCCATCGCCTTGCGGGTCGCCTCCACGGGCCCCAGGCCTTCCTCGGCCATGACCCGTTCGACGTTCTCCACCACCACGATCGCGTCATCGACCAGCAGGCCAATCGCGAGCACCATCCCGAACATCGACAGCGTGTTGATCGAGAAGCCCGCAATCGACATCACGCCGAAGGTTCCCAGCAGCACCACCGGCACGGCGATCGTCGGAATGATCGTCGCGCGGAGGTTCTGCAGGAACAGATACATCACCAGGAACACCAGCACGATGCCTTCGAGCAGGGTCTTGACCACTTCCTCGATCGAAAGCCGGACGAACGGCGTCGTATCGTACGGATACTGCACCACCATCCCGTGCGGGAAGTACGGCGCCAGTTGGTCAAGTTTCTGACGGACCAGCTTGGCCGTGTCCAGCGCGTTCGCGCCGGTCGCCAACTGAATGCCGAAACCAGCGGTGGGCTGACCGTTGTACTTGGTGTCGAAGCTGTAGTTCTCGCCGCCCAGGCCGATCGTGGCGACGTCGCGCAGATGCACGACCGCGCCGCCCGTGGTCGCTTTCAGGATGATGTCGCCGAATTGCTCGGGCGTTTGCAGACGGGTCTTCTCCGTGATGGCCGCATTCAACTGCTGACCGGGCACCGAGGGCGTACCACCCAACTGGCCCGCCGAGACCTGGACGTTCTGCGCCGCGATGGCGTTCGACACGTCGACCGGAGTCAAACCAAAGCTGTTCAGCTTGTTCGGGTCGAGCCAGATCCGCATCGAATACTGGGTACCGAACAAGGTCACCGTGCCCACGCCGTTGACCCGGCTGATCGGGTCCTCGATGTTCGACGCCACGTAGTTCGAGAGGTCGTACTTGTTCATCGACCCGTCTTGCGAGACGAAGGCCATGACCATCAGGAAGCTGCTGCTCGACTTCGTGACCTTGACGCCCTGCTGCTGAACCGCTTGCGGCAGCAATGGCGTCGCCAGCGTCAGCTTGTTCTGCACCTGCACCTGCGCGATGTCGGGATTGGTTCCCGCGGCGAAGGTGATGGTGATCGTGGCGTTGCCGGAGTTGTCACTCGTCGAGGAGATGTAAAGCAGATGGTCGATACCATTCATCTGCTGCTCGATGACCTGCGTCACCGTGTCTTCGACCGTCTCCGCCGAGGCACCCGGATAGGTGGCGCTCAACTGCACCGACGGCGGCGCGATGGTCGGGTACTGGGACACCGGCAACTGCCGGATGCCCAGGACACCGATCAACATCAGAACGATCGCGAGCACCCATGCGAAGATGGGGCGATCAATAAAAAACTTTGCCATTTAGGATAGCCCCGTTATTGTGCGGTGCCGGACGCCGCACCCGGGGTCGCCGCCGTGGCGCCCGGTGTGGCTCCGGCGCCGGAGGCAGCCATCGTCGCGGCGCCGTCGTTGCCGCCATCCGCCCCATTTCCGCCTGCGCTGCTATTGTTCGCGCCGGGCAGGTTCGCCGCCACCGGCGAGACAACCTGACCCGGCTTTGCCTTCTGCGTGCCTTCGACGATGACGCGGTCGCCCGGATTCAGGCCGCTTGTCACCACCCATTTGTTGCCTTCCGTCTGCGCCGTCGTCAGGCTGCGCAGCACGACCTTGTTGTCGGCGCCGACGACCAGCGCGGTGGGCGCTCCCTTCTGGTCGCGTGTGATGCCCTGCATCGGCACCAGCATCGCGTGGTCGTTGGTCGCTTCCTGGATCCGTGCCCGAACGAACATGCCTGGCAGCAGCGTGCGTTGCGTGTTCGGGAAAATCGCCCGCACGGTGGTGGTGCCAGTGCTCTGGTCAACCGACACGTCGGTGAACGCGAGCTGGCCCACATCCGGCATCACGGTGCCGTCGTCGAGTACCAGCTGGACCTTCGCGCCGTTCTGACCGGCGCTTTGCAGCGTGCCGGTGGCGAGGTTGCGGCGCATGCGCAGCAATGCATCGCTCGGCTGCGTCAAGTCGACATAGAGCGGCGTGATCTGCTGTACCGTCGCGAGCAGCGTCGCCGCGCTCGCCTGCACGTACGCGCCCTCGGTGACCGTCGCGCGGCCGATGCGGCCGGTGATCGGCGAGCGCACGGTGGTGTAGCCGAGATTGATCTGGGCGGTCTGGACACCCGCCTGGCCCGCGGAGACGTCGGCCTGGCCCTGGCCCTGCGAGGCGACGGCATCGTCGTACGACTGCTTGCTGACGGCGTTGGCCGCCACCAGCGTCTTGTACCGGCCGGCCTGCGCGCGGCTGGAGACCAGCGAGGACTGCGCCTTCGCCAGCGTCGCCTTGGCGCTCGCCAGCGCGGCCTGGTAAGGCGCCGGATCGATCTGGTACAGGATCTGGCCTTCCTTCACGTCGCTGCCCTCGACGAAATTGCGCTTCAGCACGATGCCGTCGACCCGCGCGCGCACTTCGGCGACGCGGTACGACGTGGTACGGCCCGGCAATTCGGTGTTGACGGCGACGCTTTGCGGCTGCACGGTCACCACG
>JBPBQT010000064.1:0-10303 GCA_050955065.1 Janthinobacterium lividum
TGTAGAAGGCGCGCGAGCCCGGGGGGGCGTACTCGATCAGAAACGCGCTCGCGCTACCCATTTCGCCGCCGGCGGAAAACCCCTGAAGCAATCTCGCGACGATCAGCATGACCGGCCCGAGAAAGCCCGCCACGTGATACGGCGGCGCGATGCCGATGATTGCCGTGCCAACCGCCATCAGCAAAACCGAAATCGATAAAGCCTGCTTGCGCCCGACCCGATCGGCATAAATGCCAAAGACAACCGCACCCAAGGGACGCATGATAAACGCCGCGCCATACACCCCAACGGTCAGCAACAACGAACTGAGCGGGTTGCCGGTAGGAAAGAATTGCGTCGACAAAATGACGGCGAACGCCGTATAGACGGTGAAATCGAACCACTCGAGTCCGTTGCCGATCGTGGTGGCAATGATCGCACGGCGACGTTGCACCACGCTGGGCTCGAGAGACGCCTGCGCACCACCGTGCGGTACAGTGAGAACAGGGTCCGAAGCGATATGAGGCATGACTGGGCGTCTCCGTGATGGCGCTGATTCATTGCCAGCGCGTCTGATTGGTATGCCGACCGCGGTATGCGGTTCGTGCTTGAACTACCCGCCGATCATCCTCGCCGGTACGAGGCCGTTCAGGAATCGGTTCGGGTCGGGACAGAGACCACCTTGTTGGTAAGCGTGCCGATGCCGCTTACCCGCAGGCTCACCGTATCGCCCGGTTGCAGCCACACGGGCGGGGTCCGGTACATGCCTACACCCGATGGCGTACCCGTGGCGATCACGTCCCCCGGCTCGAGCGTCATGAGGTGGCTCAGATATTCGACCAACACCGGCATTGAAAAAATCATCTGACTGGTGTGTCCATGCTGGACACGCTCGCCATTGACATGGCACTCCAGCGTGATGTCATCGATCGACCCGATCTCGTCCAGCGTGACCAGCCATGGCCCCATCGGGCAAAACGTATCGAGACTTTTAGCCAGGCTGGTGGAAGGGGCGTTCGGCATCATCTGAATCGCCCGTTCGCTCACATCGTTCAGGATCGTCAAACCCGCGATGTACGCTCCCGCATGCTCGCGCGTGACATCGCGCGCCGGTTTGCCGATCACCAGTGCGACCTCCACCTCGTGATCCAACTGCTTGATCCGGTGCGTGTGATGAATGTCGTCGTCCGGTCCGATCACTGCGCCAGGCCACTTCAGAAACATCTTGGGGACCGCGGGAATCTCCACGGCCATCTCCGACGCATGATCGAGATAGTTTCGACCAACGCCCACGATTTTCCCGGGCCGGCCCACCGGCGCGAGGAGCCGAACCGCCTCAAGGGGCAGCGATTCACGCGCCTTCCATCCAACGTCCAGGGGCGACACCTGGTCGGTCAACAGCGCCAGCAAGCTGGTCTGCGCCGCATCCGGTGCGATGGTCGCGGGCGGTTCCAATGCGATCACGTGATCGCTCGATACGATCGCGAACTGCACGACGCCATTGCGTTTGATGCGAGCTAGCTTCATTTGCGGGTACTCGACGGCGGCCTCGTTGCACACGATTGTAGTCAGCCTTCATCCTGCCGCGAGGGGTAGACATCGAAACTGGTTGTTCTCGTTTTGGAAACATACCAGTTCCTTTCAGGCGCTAATCTACCACTACGATTCAGCAAGGAGGATCGCCAGGGTTTCTACTGACGGAGTTTTGGGAGCGCGTGAACCGGCCCACGTTCACATTTCCGAAACACCATCGAGGAACCCGCCATCTGGCGTCACTCCTTGCCGCGAAGACAAGGTTCCCCATGGTGAACGGGACATGGCGATGAAGGCGGCGCATGGCCGCACCACACTGAACGAGGCGAAGCCGTGAAGATCACAAAAGGTTTGCATGCACTTGGCGCACGAGTAGAAGGCATGGATTTGAGCATCCCCCTCGATGACGCGACGTATGGCCGGCTCAAGCATGCGCTGGGAGAACATGGGGTATTGTGCTATCCCGACCAGTCCATCGAACCGATACAGCTCAAACGATTCGCCGAACGATTCGGTACGCTCGAAATCAACGTGGCCAATGCCTATCAGGAGCCAGGCATCCCGGAAGTCATGGTGTTGTCGAACATCGTCCAGGATGGGAAACCCGTGGGGCTGTCGGACGCCGGACAAAGCTGGCATACGGATATGTCGTATAGCAAGACGATTGCCTTTACCAATATTCTTCATGGACTTCAGATCCCCGTGCGGGACGGACACTCGCTGGGCAATACCGAATTCTGTAACATGCATGCCGCCTACGACGCACTGCCCGCAGATATGAAGCAAAAGCTCGAAGGCTTGACCATCGAGCACGACTTCAACAAATTCTGGGAAATGATGCGCCGGGAGCGCGGTAGCAATCGGCCACCGCTGACAGGCGCGCAGCGTGCCGCGAAGCCGCCTGTGTCACATCCTGTTTTCCTGACGCACCCGATCACGGGCAGGCGGGTGCTCTACGCAAATCCGGGATATGCGACGCGGATAAACGGGTTGCCCGCGGAAGAAAGTCAATGCGTGCTGGATTTTCTGTTCGCCCATCAGACGGAAGAGCGCTTCCGCTACAAACACGAGTGGTGTGTCGGGGACGTGCTGATGTGGGACAACATCGGCACCATTCACAACGCGGTGGCGGACTATCGGCCCGACGAGCACCGTTTGATCAAGCGGTGCCAGGTCATGGCCGATAGAGTCTTCGCGGAGGCGATGTGAGCGTCAGCGCCGGAGCGCATTCGATCGACGAACTTCGCACCCTGGCTCGACGCCGCCTGCCACGCGCGGTTTTCGATTTCTTCGACGGTGGCGCCGAGGACGAGCGCGCATTACGCGGCAATAGCGGTGAATTCAGCCGATATCCCCTCGTTCCCCGGGTCCTGCGGGATGTTTCGCATGTCTCGTTGGACACGGAGATCCTGGGGGGGAGCAGTACCCTGCCCCTGGTCATCGCGCCCACGGGGGCCGCGGGATTCGGTTGGCGCGGTGCCGACGTCGCCATTGCATCCGCCGCTCGCAGTCACGGTGTTCCTTACACGTTGTCCACGTCGGCGACCGCGTCGATCGAACAGATCGCGAATGAAGCAAAGCCGCAACGTCGCTGGTTTCAAGCCTATATTTTTCGTGATCGCGCAGTGACCGATGCGCTGATCACCCGGGCAATCGAGGCCGGTTACGAAGGCTTGATGATTACCGTGGATCTTCCGGTCGGCGGCAAAAGAGAGCGCGACTTTCGCAATGACTTTTCCATACCTTTTCGCTACACGATGAAAAACCTGCTCGATTTCGCATCGCGCCCGGGTTGGGCGCTACCGATGCTGTGGCGAGGCGTACCGACCATGCCGAACCTGCTCGGCCTTGAACGGGCAGCCGCCGGCGCGAATGCGATTGCATCGTCCGTGGGCAGGAATTACGACCCGAGCTTTTCATGGTCCGACCTCGATGCCATACGGCGCCGCTGGCCGGGAAAGTTGATCGTGAAGGGCATTGTCCATACCGATGACGCCCGGCGCGCGGTGAATCTGGGCGCAGACGCCATCGTCGTATCCAACCATGGCGGTCGGCAGCTGGATGCCGGCCTCTCGACGCTTTCCGCGCTTCCGGCCGTGGTGCGTGCGGTAGGCGAAAACACGACCGTTCTGCTTGACGGGGGAATACGGCGAGGGTCCGACATCGTCGTCGCGCTTGCGCTCGGCGCGAAGGCCGTGCTTGTCGGGCGGCCGACACTCTATGGCGCATGTGCCGACGGCGAGGCGGGCGCGAAGCGTGCCCTCGCGATTCTGCAAGATGAACTGCGGCGAACGATGCAGCTCTGCGGACTGTCGTCCATCGCTGAAATCGATCACGACGTTTTCAAACAATGAGCACCGGGAATCACGCCTCCGGATTCGTCGCACGGTCGTCGATCTCGAAGGACGACCAACTTCGGCCCTCCGCAAACCAGACACGCAGGAACTCGAGAAAAGTACGAACACGTGAAGGCAGATGACGGCGGCTCGGATACATGGCGTAGATATCCAGCTCGGTCGGCGTGATCCCGGGCAACACGATCCGCAACACGCCGTTTTGAAGATGATCCTCGATCATATACCGCGGATGCATGGAAATGCCGTGCCCGAGGATCGCGGCGCGCAGCAACGCTTCGCCGAAATTCGCGCGCACCCGCCCGTGCACGCGTGCCGAGCCACCGCCGCCCTCGCCGGCAAACAACCAGATGCCATTCGGAGACTTCAAAATGTTCACGAGACAATCGTGTTGTTCCAGGTCATCTATCCCCAGAGGCTCGCCACGTTGTGCCAGATAGGCGGGAGACGCCACCAGCGCCTGCGGTACGTGCGCCAGTTTCAGGGCCACGTAACTCGAGTCTTTCAAGGACGGCGCGATACGAATCGTGAGATCGAGTCGTTCCGCGACCAGGTCGGCGCTGCCATCGTCCAGGTACAGCAAGACCTGCATGTCGGGATATTGCTCCGCGAACGCAGCAACGACCGGCACCAGATGGTACGCCCCGAATGATGGCGGTGTGCCGATGCGCAGTACGCCTCTCGCACCACTGACGGAATTGCGAAGCTGCGCTTCGATCTCGGACATTTTCTCGAGCATGATCTGCCCGCTATCCAGCAACGACATGCCGGCCTCCGTCAGACTGACACTTTTGGTCGTTCGCGTCAAAAGCTGTGCGCCCAGCCGCGTTTCCAGCCAGGCGATGTGCTTGGTCACGTTGCCTTTCGACATGGCCAGCCTTTGCGCCGCGGCGGAGAAACTGGCGGCGTGCGCGACCTCGATGAAGACTTCAATGCAGCGAAGGCGATCCATGGCTCGGTTTTTGAGCGATACGCAGGTGCGAGCGAATGATGCCGATGCGAAAAACGGACACCCTGCCTTCAAAAAAGCCGGTGCGTGGCAGCGGAACCGCATTGGCGATGGCGGCGATCAGTCAGGAGCGTTCGACACGGCCGGCGGCAGCGCGCGCTCGAACAGTGCCAACATTTCCTGCCATCCACGTTCGGCCGCCTGGAAGTCATACACGGGAAAGTCCGGCATCATCCAGCCATGCGCCGCGCCGGCGTATTCTTCGGCGCGATGACGAACCCCGGCATCGGTCAGCGCCCTTTCGAACCGTTCGGCCATATCCGCGGGGTAATAAGGATCATTTTCCGCCGCGGCGATGTACACCTCCGCCTGCAGCGTCGACACGAAGCGATGCGGGCTCGTGGGCGCATCGCTCGCGAGATTGCCGCCGTGAAAGCTGGCGACCGCGGCGAAACGATCGGGATGGGTCGCCGCCGAGACGATCGCCATGCCCCCTCCCATGCAGAATCCGACCGCGCCGCACCGCTTGCCGGCGACATCCGGGCGCCTGTCCAGATAGGCGAGCATGGCCGTCGTATCCTGAGCGGCCTTGTCGTTTCCCGTCGTCGCCATCAACGGGCCGAGGACCGCCATGACATCCCCCTTGAACACCTCGGCCGGCACGAGCGGACCGTAGGGACCGTATCGATAGAACAGGTCCGGAAGCACCACGACATGGCCGGCGTTCGCCAGGCGTTCGGCCATCGCGAGCGCCGCGGGCCGGATGCCGAGCGCGTCCGTGTAAAAAATCACCGCCGGCCACGCACCGGCGCCGGTGGGCGAGAAAACATGCGTGGAGCACACGCCGTCGCGTGTGGGGATGAGAACCTTTTCGTGCGGCATCGACTGAACTCCTGAAAGAGAGGGGCGCTGTTTCGCGACAACCGATCGGCATGTCTGATGCAACCATAGTATCCATCCTGCGCGCCCGACGCACGGCGAGTCCGGACATGACAGGGATCCTGACACAGGCATTCCGACATTTCCCCGACGCCCGCCCTACGATCAGCCGACGGCGTTGCCGTTCCATGTTCTCTGTTAAGGTTTTGAACAGGATGTCTCATCGAGACGATCTACCCTGCGGCACCGGCGGCATTTTTCGGAAACCGCGCGAGACCGACAAGAAAGGAATGGATTGAATATGACCCATACCAGCGATAAAGCGCTTGCGAACGGCGGCAAGGCGGCCGGCGTCGAACATGTCGCGCCGGCGGACGTGCTGACGCCGGCAGACCGCTATCAGGAATTGTTCGTCGCCGTGCAGACCGGCCGGGTGTTCAGCGACAGCAAGACCTTCGTCGATTGCATTCCGCGGTACGATCCCGCCGAGATACTGCAGCGCTATCGTGCCCGGAAGGATCTCGCCGATTTCGATTTGAAGGCGTTCGTCGCCGACCATTTCACGCCCGAGCAGGTTGCCGAACGCCATTATGTCTCCAACCCGGACCAGACGATCGTCGCGCATATCGACGATCTGTGGTCGGTGCTGACACGCGACCCGTCGCAGCATCCGGCGCACGGCTCGCTGCTGCCGCTACCGTACGAATATGTCGTCCCCGGCGGCAGATTCGGCGAGATGTATTACTGGGACTCGTACTTTACGATGCTCGGGCTCGCCGAAAGCCGGCGCCCGCATCTGCTGCGCGCGATGGCCGACAATTTCGCTTTCCTGATCGACACCTACGGACATGTCCCCAACGGCAACCGCAGTTATTATCTGAGCCGGTCACAACCCCCCCTGTTCGCGCTGATGACCGATTTTTTTGAACAACAGGGCATCGAACATGCCGTCCGGTATCTGCCGCAATTGAAACGCGAGCACGCATTCTGGATGGACGGCGCGGAAACACTGCAACCGGGCGGCAGCTGTCGACATGTCGTCCGCATGCACGACGGCGCCTGTCTGAACCGCTATTGGGACGAGCGCGATACGCCGCGCGAGGAAGGTTACCTGGAAGACGTCGAGACCGCGCGGCGTTCTTCGCGCCCCGCCGGCGAGGTCTACCGCGATCTGCGCGCCGGCGCCGCGTCCGGTTGGGACTTCAGTTCGCGGTGGCTGGGCGATCCGAACGATCTGTCGACGATCCGGACGACGGCGATCGTGCCGATCGATTTGAACAGTTTCCTCTACAAACTGGAAACGCAGATAGAACGTCTCAGCGAAGTCGATGACGACGCCGATACCGCCGCGCTGTTTCGGCAAAAATCGGCGGCGCGTCGGGCCGCGGTCGATCGCCATCTGTGGAACGAGGAACTGGGGGCCTATGTCGACTTCGATTTCGGTAAGAACGAACAAGCCAGAATCGTCACCGCCGCCACGGCCACGCCGTTGTATGTCGCCATGGCGGACCAGCGGCAGGCGGAGCGCGTCGCCGAAGCGATCACGTCGCGCCTGCTCGTGCCCGGAGGACTGGTGACCACGGAACAGGTCAGCCCGCAGCAGTGGGATCGCGAGAACGGCTGGGCACCGCTGCAATGGATCGCCATTGCGGGATTGTGGCGTTACGGGCAGCATGCGCTTTCCCAGGACATCGCCCACCGATGGCTGGATACCGTCAGCCTCGTTTATAGTCGCGAAAGCAAGCTCGTCGAGAAATATGCGCTGGATGCCGACGACAATTCCGGCGTGACGGGCGGCGGTGGGGGCGAGTATCCACTGCAGGACGGCTTCGGCTGGACCAATGGCGTGACGCGCAAGCTGCTGCACGACCATCCGACGCACCGCGCACACCGACAGCGCGCGGGCCAGGCACCCGTCGCCTGATCCCCGGCCGCCGGCCGTCGTCGCGCGTTCACGGCAGCCGCGAGCTGCCCCCTGCCTGTCAGGGGGCCTTGTCCAGTCGCGACCAGGAACGTCCGTCCCGGTGCAGCAATTCCTCGGCGCCTTCCGGTCCCGGCGAACCCGCAGCGTAGAGTTCCGGTCCATTCTTGTCCGCGGCCCATGCCTTCAGCGCCGGATCGACGACGCGCCACGCGGCTTCGATGTTATCGGCGCGCTGGAACAGCGTCGCATCGCCGCACAGACAATCGTACAGCAGTGTTTCGTAACCGACGTTCGGCGTCAGCTGGAACGCGTCTTCATACCGGAATTTCATTTCGACGCCGGACAACTCCATCTTCTGACCCGGAATCTTGGCGCTGATATTCAGCGTCACGCCTTGCGCCGGCTGGATGTTCAGCACCAGATCGTTCGGCGTCAGTTTATCGACCGGCGTGTCCTGGAACATCGCGAACGGCGCCGTGCGAAACCGCACGACGACCTCGGTGCGACGGCCCGTCATCGATTTTCCGGTGCGCATATAGAACGGCACGCCCGACCAGCGCCAGTTGTCGATCTCGAGTTTCAACGCAACGAACGTCTCGGTATTGCTGTCCTTCGCGACGCCGGCGCTATCCCGATACGCCGTTACCGCGCGACCGTCGACGGTACCGGCCGCGTATTGGCCGCGTACGGCGTTTTCCGGCGCGACCGGCCGGATCGCCTCGAACAATTGTTCCTTTGCATTGCGTACCGTTTCCGCGGAGAACGAATTCGGCGGCTCCATCGCGACCATCGCCAACAGTTGGAACAAGTGGTTCGGAATCATGTCGCGCAATGCGCCGGTAGGCTCGTAAAACGCGCCACGCCCTTCTACGCCGACGGTCTCGGCCGCGGTGATCTGAACGTGATCGACATATTCCCGGCGCCACAACGGCTCGAAAATACCGTTCCCGAAGCGCATCGCCAGGATGTTCTGCACGGTTTCCTTGCCGAGGAAATGGTCGATGCGGTAGATTTGATGTTCGTCGAGAACGCGCAGGATGCGTTCATTCAGGACCCGGGCGCTTTCCAGATCGGAGCCGAAGGGCTTTTCGATCACCACGCGCCGGAACGCGTTGTCCGCTTCCTTCGTCAATCCGACTTTCGCCAGGTTTTCGACGACGGTCGCAAAAAAGCGCGAGGCGACGGCCAGATAGAAAACCGCATTGCCGGAAATCTTTTCCTGCAATGCGGTCATTTGATCGATATCGGTAAAGTCGGCCTGATGGTACGCGATGCGCGACGCCAGGTTGCCCCACCATTGCTCGTTGATCTGCGGCGTATAGAATTCCGCGTCGGGGTCCTTGGTGAATTCCTGCATCGTCTGACCCAGCTCGTCGCGCCAGGTCGCGTCGCTCCCCTCGACCCGGTCGACGCCAATCACACGGAAGTGGTCGTCGAGCGAATTCGAGCCGATCAGGTTGTACAGCGCCGGCGTCAGCAGACGTTTGGTCAGGTCGCCGTGCGCACCGAAGATCACCAGCGTGCATGGCGGCGCTTTCTCGATGGCGGGCGGAGCGGGAGGCTGGCTCGCCAGCGCCGGCGAGGTGACTTTGGCAATCGGATCCATTTGCATTCCTGTCATGGGAATTCACAATTTCGGACAACATCGTGATCTCATCGTACAACAGAACGACGATCCGGTTGGTGGGTTGGCGTATGGCTGCGGCGCCTTCTGGTTGACGAGGCAAACACGACGTGTCGTGGCGATAGCGCGTCCAGACCATCGACGAACCGGCGCAGCGCGGGATTCTGATTGTCCTTGCGAAAAAGCGTGACGATCGGCAATTCGGAAAAGGGCTGGTCGACAACCACGAACGTCACGCCGGGCGGGGCGGTGTCCTTAAGGACGAGCGGCACGGTCGCGATGCCCGGACCGGCGCCGACCAGCGACAGCAGCATGATCGGACTCTGCGCGTGGTGCATGACAACACGTTGCTCTACGCGTGCGCCTTCGCCTGCACGTTCAGATTCATTTCGAGCGCACCGGCCGTTTTGATGGGTCAACTCGGTCTGTTCCCGAACGTCTTCGTAATGGTGTTCGGCCTGAAGGACGGGGTTTGCCGCGCGTTCGATCAATGCGCGTAATCAGGCGCATCACGATCGAGCAATCGTCGAACGCTTGCAAGGTGCTGGCGTGCGCTGTCGCGTTCGCCGAACCGCATTTGCCGGTATGTTTTTGCGGCAACGTCCGGATCGACGATCTTAAGCGGACGTCCGGTCGACAACGCGAGTCGCTGTACCTCGCACGCTCTCTCCAAGTAGTACAAGTCTTCCCATGCTTCCGCCACATTCGCGCCCACCACCATGACGCCGTGGTTCTTCAGGAACGCAACGTCCGCATCTCCGATCGCGTCGGCGATCCGGTCCCCTTCCGCAGCGCTCACCGCAAGCCCGTTGAAGCCTTCGTCCACCGCCGTGCGTCCATAGAACTTCAGCGCGGTTTGGCCCGCCCATAGGAGCGGAGGCCCTTCGAGCAGCGCCAGCGCCGTGGCGTTCGGCATATGCGTGTGAAATGCCACCCTGATGCGCGGCTGGCGTACGTGAACGCGGGCATGGATGTAGAAAGCCGTGATCTCGGGGACGCCATGTCCCTCGACCACATTGCCGTGCATGTCGCAGATCAGCAGCGAAGACGCGGTGATCTCG
>JBPBQT010000065.1:0-10066 GCA_050955065.1 Janthinobacterium lividum
CTGGGTCATGCTGGACTGGGGATGGGTGACGATCGAGGACGACGCCGATTACCTCGCGATCCGCCATGCGTGCGCGCCGTTGCGCGCGGCGTTCGGCAAGGGCGGCGCGGGCTGGGCCCCGGCGTTTCTCGAAGGCGTATACCAGCACTGGTTCAGCGTGCTGGGAACCGATCCGGTATTGCGCGTGCGCGAGGCGCCGGGCGGGGATGACGGGGTCCTGGAATTCCGTCTGGGTCGCTGAAGCGGTATCACGTCGCCGCATCGTCGCATCGTTGTTATCAGGCGGTCAATCAATGAAGGAGGCCTCTGCATGACCACATCCGAGGATGTATCCAATCTGTTTCGCAAGTTTGGCGGCAAGGCCGAGCAGTACCAGGAGCTGTCGCGCGAGGGTCAGGCAGAGGAATCGAAGGCGCGTTGGCCGTTGCTGGTGTCGCTGCGGCTGACCGAGCATGCGGTCGCGCCATCGGTGCGTGACGGACGGCCGCCGGTCGTCGGCGCGCCGGTGCCCAATCTCCGGGGCGGCGAGAGGAAGGCGGGCATGTCGCCATTCGCGCCGGTGCCCGAAGTGACGCACGAGGCGCTGCACGACGCGGTCCGGCAAACATCGCCCGGGCAGGGAGCGGCCGCGGGTGGAATAGGGCGGACGTTTTTCCGCAAGGCGGCGACGCCGCGCACGCCGTCATCGTCCCGCAGCCTGGTGCACGCGGCGCTGCGTCGGACGGCCGAGCCGTCGTCCGGTGGCGCGCATGGGTTGTCGTTCCTGCGCGCCGGTTCGCCGTCCGCGTCCGGTGCGCGCGCCGATGCATCGTCCCGCGCCGATGCGCCGAGGACGACCGCCGCCGTCTTTCCGTCCGCGGGCAGTGCCCGGGGCGACGCGGCGGGGTCGCCGCGCGCCGCCGCTGGCGTGCGACAGGCGGCATCGTCGTCCATCGCGAATCCGTCCGGGCTGCACCGTCTGTCCGTCGCCGCGCCGCAGCACGGGCCGGCTGGCGGCGAACGGGCTCTGGCGCCTCTGGTGGGCGCGCTGGGCGCTGCCAGCGTCGCGAGCGCTGCCGCTGCGGCTGTGGCTTCGGCGACAGCTTCGGGGATCGCTTCGGGGACGGCCTCGGCGGCGGTCTCCGGCGCATCCGGCGCGGCTTCCGGCCTCACGCAGGCGCCGGCATCACGTGCCGATGCGATCCGCGAGGATGCCACACCTGCCGCGCCTGCCGGGTCGCGCCCGTTGTCTGCGGTGTTCTCCCGATTGATGGCCGAGCAGCCGGCGCCGCTCCGGGCCGCGGGTCCGCAGAAAAGCTCCCTGTTCGCCAGGTTGAGCCGTCTGTGAAAATCGTCGCGGTGGTCTCTGCAAAAGGCGGAGTGGGCAAAACCACGCTGGCCGCCAGTCTCGCTTCCGCGCTGGCGATGTCGGGGCGTCGCGTCGTCGCCGTCGATCTCGATCCGCAGAACGCGCTGCGGCTGCATTTCGGGATGGCGCCCGATCGCATCGGCGGCATCGCCCGGGCGACCCTGAGCGGCGAACCCTGGCGCACGGCGCTGTATGCGGGGGTCGGGGAGGTCGGCGTGCTGCCGTACGGCGGCCTGAACGAAGGCGACCGGCGCCTGTTCGAGCAGGAACTCGACGCGCACCCCCACTGGCTGCGCGACAACCTGGCGACGCTCGGGCTCGGGGCAAACGATATCGTCGTGGTCGACACGCCTCCCGGCCCGTCGGTCTACCTGCGGCAGGCCCTGTCGACCGCGCAATTCGCCCTTGCGGTGCTGCTCGCCGACGCCGCCTCGTATGCGACGATCCCGATGATGGAGAATCTGCTGGGCGCCTATTGCGCGGACCGCGCCGATTTCGTCGGCGTCTCGTATGTGATCAACCAGGTCGACTCGTCGCGCCTGCTCGGGCGCGACGTCGTGAATGTGCTGCGCGCGACGCTCGGCGCGCGCCTCTTTCCCGGCGTCGTCCATCTCGATCAGGCGGTGAGCGAGGCGCTGGCCTACGATACGACGGCGCTGCACTATGACGCCGTGAGCCAGGCCACGCAGGATTTCAAGGCCTGCGCGCAATGGGTCGCGACCGCGCTCGACGGAGGCGCCGCGAGATGATCTTCCGGCCGAAGCGCGGGGCTTCGCCCGAGGCGCCGAATACCGCCGCGCCCGTGGGCGGCGCCCCGGCCGCCGCGTGGTCCGCCGCCTCGTCCCCCATGGCGGACAAGGCGCCCCCCGCGCCCCCGGGCGCCACGCGGCTGGAGCGCTGGTCGAGCCGTCTGGTCGACGCGTCCTTCTGGGACGCGGCGCCGTTGCGCGTCGTCATCGTCGGCATCGCCGCGGTGCTGTTCGTCTTCATCGTCACGGTGCCGCTCGACTTCTGGGAACAACTCGCCTTCGCCGGCATCACGCTCGCGACGGCACTGGCCATTCGCAACCGGCCCGGGCGGTTCATCTCGCTCGTGATGATCATGCTGTCGTCCACCTGCTCGATCCGCTACATGTACTGGCGGATCACCCGGACGCTTTTCTGGGAAACGCCGATCGACATGCTCGGCGGGCTGCTGCTGTTCGGCGCCGAGCTCTATGCGGTCATCGTGCTGCTGCTCGGCTATTTCCAGACCGCCTGGCCGCTGGAACGCAAGCCCGAGCCGCTGCCGGCGGATGCGCGCACCTGGCCGACGGTCGATGTCTTCATTCCGTCATACAACGAGCCCCTGTCGGTGGTCAAGCCGACGATCTTCGCGGCGATGGCGCTGGATTACCCGCGCGACAAGCTGCGCATCCACGTGCTCGACGACGGCCGGCGCGCGGATTTCAAGGAATTCTGCGAACGCGTGGGCGTGAACTGGACGACGCGTTCGCACAACCGGCACGCGAAGGCGGGCAACATCAACGAGGCACTGAAGATCACCGACGGCGAGTACCTCGCGATCTTCGACTGCGACCACGTGCCGACGCGCTCCTTCCTGCAGATCTCGCTCGGCTGGTTCCTGAAGGACCCGAAGCTGGCGATGATCCAGTTGCCGCACCATTTTTTCTCGGCCGACCCGTTCGAGAAGAATCTCGGCACGTTCCGCAAGGTGCCCAACGAGGGCGAGCTGTTCTACGGCCTGGTGCAGGACGGCAACGACCTGTGGAACGCGGCGTTCTTCTGCGGGTCGTGCGCGGTGCTGCGGCGCGCGCCGACGCTCGAAGTCGGCGGCATCGCCGTCGAGACGGTGACCGAGGACGCGCATACCGCGTTGAAGCTGCATCGTCTCGGCTACAACACCGCCTATCTGTCGATTCCGCAGGCCGCGGGTCTGGCGACCGAAAGCCTGTCCGGGCACATCGGTCAGCGCATCCGCTGGGCGCGCGGCATGGCGCAGATCTTCCGGGTCGACAATCCCCTGCTGGGCAAGGGCCTGAAGATCGGACAGCGGCTGTGCTACGCGAACGCGATGATGCATTTCTTCTACGGCGTGCCCCGCATCGTGTTCCTGACCGCGCCGCTGTTCTTCCTGTTCCTGAACGCGCACGTGATCCAGGCCTCGGCATGGATGATCGCGGTGTTCGCGCTGCCGCACATCTTCCACGCGAACGTCACGAACTCCCGGATGCAGAGCGCGTTCCGGCATTCGTTCTGGGCGGAGGTGTACGAATCGGTGCTGGCCTGGTACATCATGCGGCCGACGCTGATGGCGCTGATCAATCCGAAGCTGGGCGCGTTCAACGTGACCGCGAAGGGCGGCCGGATCGAGGAGGACTATTTCGACTGGAACATCTCGCGGCCCTATCTGCTGATGCTCGCGATGAACCTGATCGGGTTTCTGATCGGTTGCGTGCGCATCTTCCTGGGCAGCACCAGCGAGGTGAGCACGACGCTGCTCAATCTCGCCTGGACGCTGTACAACATGCTCCTCCTCGGCGCGTCGGTCGCGGCGGCAAGCGAGGTCCGGCAGGTACGGGACACGCACCGGGTGACGATGACGCTGCGCGCGATGCTGCGTTTGCCCACCGGCCGGACCATCACGTGCCGGACGATCGATTACTCGGAGGGCGGCCTGGGCCTGCGCCTGCCGGCGGCAGTCCAGTTGCCGCTGCAGGAAGGGGTGGTGGTCTCGCTGTACCGCGGCGACGAGGAATTCGCCTTTCCCGCGCTGGTCGCGTTCAGCCAGGGCGACCGGGTCGGCGTGCACTTTCACGAACTGTCGCTGGAGCAGGAAATCGACCTCGTGCAATGCACGTTCGCGCGCGCCGACGCCTGGACCGACTGGTCCGCGGGACGCAAGCGCGATGCGCCGCTGCGCGGACTCGCCCACGTGCTGGGCGCCGGCGTCATGGGTTTCTATCATCTCTTCCGCCATGTCGGCAGGGATGTCCGCAGGATACGAACGGGGAAACTCGCCCCCGCCAAAGCGAACATGGATTCCGGAAGCTGATATGGGTAGTGCCGACCGTCACGTGTCATGGGCCCCGCGACGCGGTTGCGGCTGGACGTTCGGGAAAGCCTGCGTGCTGGCCGTGACGGTGCCGGCCTTGCTGCTCGCGCCGCTTGGAGCCCGGGCCGCGCCGGCTCCCGCGGGCGGCAGCGCGCCGGCGGCCCTGTCTCTGACTGCGCCGGGCGCCGGCACGCCAGCCGGCGCGGACGCGGCGGCGGACGGCACCGCGCCCGCGTTGACGACGCTGGCCACGCCGCTGGCCGCGACGGCCGCGACGGCCGTACCGGCGGCGACGGCGGCATCGGACCCGGCCCGCATGCTGACGACCGCCGATGCGGGCGAGGTGCTGCCCAACGGCGGGCGCCGTTACTCGCTGAGCTTCCGGCAGCTCGGGGTGCTTTATCCGCCCGAGCTGCGCGGCACCGATGGCACGGTCGGTATTCCGTTCGCGGTGCGCAGCGACGAGGTCGTCACCGGCGCGAAACTGCATCTGGTCTACAGCTATTCGCCGGCGCTGATCACCAATCTGTCGCATCTGAAGGTGATGGTCAACGGCGTGGTGACGGCCACCGTGCCGCTGCCCAAGGAACAGGCCGGCATGCAGGTCACGCGCGACATCGTGATCGAACCGCGGATGGTGACCGATTTCAACCAGCTGGCCGTGCAGTTGATCGGCCATTACACGATGCAGTGCGAGGATCCGGCGCATTCCTCGCTCTGGACGAACCTGTCGAACGCCAGCTCGCTCGAACTCACCGTCGCGTCCCTGCCGCAGGCCAACGACCTCGGCGCGTTGCCGTTGCCGTTCTTCGACCGGCGCGACATCCGTCGCCTGGCGCTGCCGTTCGTGTTCGGCGCGGCGCCGGGCAACGCGACGCTGGAGGCGGCGGGCATCGTATCGTCGTGGTTCGGCTCGCTCGCGGGCTACCGGGGGGCCGTGTTTCCCGCCGAGCTGAACCAGTTGCCGGCCAGCGGCAACGCGGTGGTGTTCGCCACCAGCGACGAGCGGCCCGCGGGGCTGACGCTGCCGGCCATCCAGGGACCGACGATCGCGATCGCGACGCAGCCCAACGATCCGAAAGCGCGGCTGCTGCTCGTACTGGGCCGCGACGCGAGCGAACTGAAGACCGCGGCGTCGGCGCTGGCGCTGGGACAGATGTCCCTCAATGGTCAGAGCGTCACCGTCACCGCGTTGAAAGGCGTCGCGCCGCGCAAGCCCTACGACGCGCCGAACTGGGTGCCGAGCGACCGCGCGGTGCGCTTTGGCGAACTCAACGTGCTGAGCGGACTGGGCGTGGCGGGCTACAACCCCGACCTGATCCGGCTGAACCTGCGCCTGCCGCCCGACCTGTTCGCGTGGCGCACGAACGGCATTCCCCTGCATCTGATCTACCGTTTCACGCCGCGGCCGAGCGCGGACAAGTCGACGCTGAACATCAGCGTCAACGACAACTTCGTGGCGTCGCTGCGGATCCCCACCTATGCCGCGGGCGGCCTGAGCCTGGATGCGCTGACGGGATCGGTCTCGGCCGACGGCACCGTGTCGCGTGCGGTGGATCTCGTGATTCCCAGCTATCTGCTGCCGTCGCAAAGCCAGATGCAGTTTCACTACTACTACGATTACGTGAAGAATGGCGCCTGCCGGGACGTGCCGCTCGACAACGTACGCGGCGCGATCGATCCGAACTCGACGCTCGACCTCTCGTCGTTCCCGCACTACATCGCGATGCCCGATCTCGCCGCGTTCGGCAACAGCGGCTTTCCGTTCACGCGGATGGCGGATCTTTCCGAGACGGCGGTGGTGCTGCCCGACAGTCCGGGCGCGAACGATTACGGTACCTACCTCGCCGCGCTCGGCGTGCTGGGCGCCTCCACCGGCTATCCGGCGCTGGGCGTGACGCTCGCGCGCGCGGCGGACGTGAAGACGGTTGCCGACAAGGACCTGCTGCTGATCGGCGCGCCGTCGAACCAGGCGCTGTTGCAGGGCTGGGCGGACAGCATGCCGTTCTCGGCCGGCGCGTCGACGAACACCTTCAATGTGTCCAACTTCGCGTTCGGCCTGCTCGACTGGTGGCATGGCACCGACCGCGCCGCGCTGGGCCCGCGCCATGCGCATCTGTCGCTCAACGGCGGCAGCGGCGACGCGCTGGTGATGGGGTTCGAATCGCCGCTGAAGAGCGGGCGCAGCGTGGTCGCGCTGGTCGGTTCGACCGCGCAGAACCACGCCGAACTGCTCAACATGCTGATGGACGCGGATCTGGTCAAGCAGCTCCAGGGCGGGCTGGCGATCGTCCACGCGCGCACCGTGTCCAGCATCGCAAGCGGCGACGTCTATCATGCAGGCCGCCTGCCGCCGCTCGAATATCTGCGCTGGGTGCTGTCCGCGCACCCGATGCTGCTCGCGCTCGCCGGCCTGCTGCTGGCCGTCGTGATCGCGGCTTTGCTGTACCGGATGCTGCGACGACTCGCGGCGCGTCGGCTGAAGAAATAAGCGCACAAGATGAAAAACCCGTTCGATCGCGCCGTATCGCGCCGTTTTGCGCCTGTTTTTGTATCGGTCCTGGCACCGGTGCATCGCCTGCGGGGCATCGCGCGCGTGCTCATGGCGCCGCTGCTTGTGGCGGGCGTGCTCGGCGGGCCGTGGCTCGGCGACGCGGCGCAGGCGCAGGCCGCAGGCCCGCAGGGCGCCAACGAGACCGCGGCGACGCCGGTGGCGGGCGGCACGAACGGGAGCGCCGCCGATGCGGCGAGCGGGGACAGTGGCAGGGCGGCGACGGGCACGATGCAGGACCGGGACCCGCCGCGCACCGCGCGTCACGGTGCCGGCGCCGTCACGCCGGCGGTGCCGGCCGGTGCGTGCAACTGGCCACGGCTCGATGCGTTCATCCGCGCGCACGTCCAGGCCGATGGACGCGTCATCGACACCGGTCCGCCCGCGCAGACCACTTCCGAAGGGCAGTCGTACGGCATGTTTTTCGCGCTCGTCAACAACGACCGCGCGACGTTCGACCGGATTCTCGGCTGGACGCAGGCGAATCTGGCGGGGGGCGATTTGCGCACGCATCTGCCGTCGTGGCGCTGGGGCGCACGGCGCGACGGGCAGTATGGCGTGCTCGATGCGAATGCCGCGTCCGATTCGGATCTGTGGATCGCCTACGATCTCGCCGAAGCGGGACGGCTCTGGCGCGAGCCGCGCTATACCGCCATCGCCCGTGAGATGGTCGGGCTGATCGGCCGTCGTGAAGTGTTCGACCTGCCCGGTTTCGGCGCGATGCTGGCGCCCGGGCCGAGCGGTTTCGCGCTGGCGGCGGATCTCTGGCGCGTGAACCCGAGCTATCTGCCGATCCCGCTGTTGCGGGTGGCCGCGCAACTCGACCCGGGCGGGCCGTGGCAGCGCATCGCCGCGAACACCGTCCGGTTCGTGCAGGCCACCAGTCCGCGCGGCTTCGCGCCCGACTGGGCCGGGTATCAGCAAGGCAAGGGCTTCGTCGTCGATCCGGTGAACGGCGACGTCGGCAGTTACGACGCGATCCGCGTGTATCTGTGGGCCGGCATCACGTCGCCCGCGGATCCGCTGTCCCGGCCCCTGCTCGCCGCGCTGGGCGGCATGCAGGCGGCGCTGGCCGGCAACGGCCAACTGCCCGAAAAGGTCGCCACGCTGTCGGGTTTCGGCACGGGCAACGCGCCCGTGGGTTTCTCGGCGGCCTTGCTGCCGTATCTGCGGGCCAATGGTGCCGGCGCGGCGTCCGCGGCGTTGCGGGGCCGGGTCGCCGAACTGGCGTCGCATGCGCCGCTGGGGTACTACGACAGCGTTCTGGTCCTGTTTGGCGAAGGCGCGGCCGACGGCCGGTTCCAGTTCACGTCCCGGGGCCAGCTGCAACCGGCATGGTCGACCCTGTGCGGCGCGGGGCAGCGTTGATGGCGACGTCGTGGAAAGCCCGGCGCACGACGATGGCATGGCGTCGCCGCGTGGTCGGCACGACGCTCGCGACGGCGTTCGCCGCCGGCGGCGTGCCGGTTGCGTTCGGCCAATCCACCGATGCGGCGAAACTGCTGATCGATCAGGGCAATTACTGGCAGGCGAACCGGCGCGGGGACCTGGCCGCGCAGGCCTGGCGGAAGTTGCTGCAACTGCACCCGAACCAGGCCGAAGGCCTGTACGGAATGGGTCTGGTCGAAGCCGACCGCGGTCATGCCGATCTCGCGCAGGGCTATCTCGACACACTCCGCAAAACGGCGCCCGGGTCCGCCCTGATCGGCACGCTGGCCTCCCGGCTCGGACAGGGCGCGCCGCCCGCGCCGCCCAGCCCCCAGGAAATGCAGTTGCGCGAGGCACGGCAGCTCGCGCAGGCGGGTCAGCCCGCGCAGGCCACGCAGCACTACCGGGAAGCGCTTGACGGCAAGACCGCCGTGGCCACGCCGCAGGTGACGCTCGAATACCTGCAGACCCTGGGCGGCACCGCCGAAGGCTGGGACGAAGCGCGGCGCGGCCTGGAAAAACTCGCGCACGACCACCCGGGCGATGCGCGCGCGTCGCTCGCGCTCGCGCAGCACCTGACCTATCGCGAGGCGACGCGTCGTGAGGGCGTCCGGCAGCTCGCGCTGTTGTCGACGCGCGCCGACGTCGGCGCGGCGGCCAGGGCGAGCTGGCGCCAGGGACTGATCTGGCTGGGCGCGCGGGCGTCCGACGCCGCCGCGTACCAGGCCTACCTGAAGGAGGTACCGGACGACGCCGCCGTCAAGGCCCGCTTCGACGCGATCGTTCAGCAGGAACGCGCGCAGGAACAGGCGGCGCGGGCGAACAGCGCGGCGGCGGCCGGCAACGCGGCCGCAAATGCGCGCGGGCGCGCCGTCGCCGCGGGCTTCGCCGCGTTGCAGAAGGGCGACCTCGACACCGCCACCGCGCGCTTCACCGACGTGCTCGCCGACCACCCGAGCGACACCGACGCGCTGGGCGGCATGGGCGTGCTGCGCCTCAAGCAGGAGAAGTTCGCCGACGCCCAGCAACTGCTGGAGCGCGCTTCGCGCGGACCCAACCCGGGGCGCTGGCGGGCCGCGTTGTCCAGCGCCACGTACTGGACGCTGGTGGGCAGCGCGAGCATCGCCCGCCAGGCCGGCGACACGGGCCGCGCGCGCGATCTGCTGGAGCGCGCGATCCGTCTCGACCCGAACGACGTCACCGCGCAGAACGCGCTGGGCGACGTGCTGCTCGCCGCCCGCGATCCGCAGGGCGCCGAGGCGGCGTACCGGATGGCGCTGCGTCGGCAGGCCGACAATCCCGATGCGATCCGCGGCGTCGTCGGCGCGTTGTCGCAGCAGGGCCGGGCGGCCGAGGCGCTGCAGTTCGCCGGACGCCTGAGCGAGCAGGAGCGGCAGCGCATCGGCGGCCTGGGCGCATTGCGCGCGCAGCAGCAACAGGCCGGCGCACGGACCGCCGAGCAGCGCGGCGACCTCGCGACGGCCCGCACCGATCTCGAAAACGCGCTGTTGAACGACCCGCAGAGCCCGTGGATCCGGCTCGACCTGGCACGCGTCTATCACAAGCTCGGCGCGCTGGCGAACGCGCGCAGCGTCATGGACGGATTGGTCGCCTCGAACCCCGATCTGCCCGATGCGCTATATGCGTCCGCATTGCTTTATGCCGAATTGGGCGACTGGGATCG
>JBPBQT010000066.1:0-9895 GCA_050955065.1 Janthinobacterium lividum
GCGGCGCGATCGGCATGATCGGCCTGCCCTCCGACCACCACGGGACGAGGTGCGCCGGCGGCCACGCGGTCGGCACGGGTCGCCCGCCCGCCCGCCGCCGCCCGGGCGACATGCGCGAGCGGACGCGACAAGACAGGTTGCCCGGCCGAGTTAATAGAGGACGGCGATGGCAACGATGGTAATGAGGGCAACGACGACGACGGCAGCGGCGGCAAGGGCATGGGCAGCGGGTCCGGAACCGACACGACGCCCGCTGCGGCAAAGACCGGCCCGGCCAGCAGCGTCAGCAGACCCAGCGCGCCACGCACGCCGATTACCCTGCGCACGCCGGCGCCGCCGACGCCACCGGCCTCGTGCATGCCGCGCGCGGACCGTTCATGCGCAGGCGTCCTCATCGCGCGTCTCCCTGTGCCAGCGGCTGATACCGGACGTCGATTCCGCGGATGACTTCGACATTGCCCGCCGGCGCAGCGCGCGGCGCGCGGCGTGCCGCCGGCGCGAGCGCCGCGTGCGCGCCGTTGCCGCCCACCATGCCGGCCGGTGCGCCGCCGGACAGCCCCGCCAGCGACGACGAGTCGACGCCGGCGAACGCGCGATTCACCGGCGCGTCGGCCTGCAGGCGCGCGTCCGCGGACGACGGCTCGCGCAGTGCGAGCGCCGGGCGCGGCGTGGCGAACAGTGCCGGCGCGGGCGTCTCCGGATCCAGCGGGAAACGCAGTGCCAGCGTCAGCTTGCCGACCTGCGAGGCCAGGATCAGAGCATCCACGTCTGCCACTGGCACCGCCAGCACGGCGCTGCGGGCCTGGGACCGGAGCGCATCGCGGCTCGCGGCTTGCGCGGCGGGCGCCAGGGAGTCGCTGCCGTAGGCGAGCACGCGGAGATTCGCCAGCAGGAGTCGGGCCATGGTTCTGTCGAGGTTCTGTGTCGCGCCGTCCGGCGCACGTATCGTGAAAAAGACATCGATTCGATCCCCCGCCTGAATGGCGTTGCCGGCGCCGACGACTTCGTCGACCGGAACGGCGATGCCACGTTCGCCAGGTTGCAGGCTCAATGGCAGTCCCTGGTGCAATATCCCTTCGGTCAGCGGCATCCCGCTATAGATGATCACGCGCGGAACCTGACCGACAACATCGGCGACCCGCGAATGCGCAGCGGTCGGATAAACCGGCATCTCCACCACCCGCACCGCGTCGGCCGGAATCGGCTGCCCGGCCAGCAGCGCCCGGTCCGCGACCACGACCGGGAAGGTCTTTGCGGGTGCGATGGCAACACGTGCCGTCGCGGTCGGCGGCGCCGGGCGGCGACCGACGACGAACGCCAGCACACCCAGCACCAGCGCCAGGAAAACCAGGATCGACGCGATGATCCGAACTGAAGTGCTCATGGTCGTGCCAGCGCTCCAGCGATGGTCGATTTCAGAAACAACGGGCCAGCCAGGCGCCCAGTGCCAGATAAGCGGCATACGGAATGCCCCGCCGCCCGCGACGCGCCCGGCGGCTCCAGCGCGCCGGCGTGCTGCGGCGCCACCAACCGCACCAACGGTGCATCGTCGCGACCAGGCCTGCATCGGAGATACCCCCACCCAGGCGCGGCAGTGTGCGTACCAGCACCGCATGCACGCCAACCACGAGGCTTGCGATCGCCCAGGCCCAGAACACGCCCTGCGGCCCCGTCATCCAGCCAAGAACCGCGGCGAACTTGACGTCGCCGGCACCCATCAGACGCAGTGCATAGAAAGGCAGCAGCCCGCACAGGCCGAGCAAGGCTCCCAGCGTGGCCTGGGCCCAGGAGAGATCGCTCGCACCGCTCGTGAGCGCAATGCCCTGCAGGACCGCCAGCGCCAACAACACGGGGTTTGGCACGCGGCGTGTGCCCAGATCGAGAAACGCGACGAGCGTGCATGCGATCGTGAGGAAATCAACGTGCATTCGGGATCCGGCCATCACCGCACGCACGTCCGGAAACGTCGGGACAACCGCGAACACGCCACGCAGCCATCCTGCGGCCGCCCCTCAAAGCGCCGCGGCGATATTGTTGAAGACGACCACGAGCTTGTTACCCACCGCCGTCACTGCGACGACAATGACCGCCGCGATCAGGCCCGCGATCAAACCGTATTCAATCGCCGTCGCACCGGTCTCGTCGCGCACGAACCTGCGGATCGACAATCTGGCGCCGTCCCATTTATAAGAAGAAGACATCGTTCATCCTTATCAAGTAAATATTACTTATCGCAACAAACCGGCAAAAGGCAATCGGATTTTCTCGGTCCAGCAGTTTTCTTTTGGACCTGCTTTCAAAACAATTCGAATACTATCACCAACCCAATTCCATGAATCCTGCAAAGTCATGGAATTGGTAAAAAAATAACACTTTTGCAATTCGCTCTATAAATTACTGAGCGGATAGCGTACCGACCGTTGAAAAAACTTCCATTTATCATCTAAATTATTGAAAAACATAAATTTTTTTATTGTAAATCTTTTAAAGTGTTATATGAGACTGCCTATTTAAATCGTTCGTTCGAATCAAGCATCCAAGCGATCTTTTCGATTCGTTACGTTACATATGACATTTCACGGGTTACACGTCCGTTACATCGGAACATGATTCATGCTCCGGCGAAATGACGCCCATCCGAAGTTCAGATTCAAATACTTGAAATCCAAGAATTATTCCTCCAACAGCAATTTCTCGACCCGGAAAGTTTTTCTGGTATGGCAATTGCATTCTTCCGGCACGCGGTCAACCAGGAGATCCGCCATGCAATATGTCAACAGCTTCTTCAAGCAAACGGTCCTTTCCGGCGCTGTCGCCGCTCTTCTCGCGCTGACCGCATGCAGCGGCAGTTCCACACTCGCGCAAGGCAAGTCCGGTGGCGCGTCCTCCGCGGACGCGACGAAGACGGTGGGCGGCACCTCGGGCGGCACCTCGACGAGCGCGGATGACGCCACCGATATAGATACCGACACGAGCGCGAGCACGACCGGCACCGGCACGACGACGGATGCCGGCACCGGCACCAGCACGGACAGCGGCACCACCACGGGCGGCACCACCACGGGCACCACCACCACGGGCACCACCACGGGCACCACCACCACCACGGGCACCACCACCACCACGGGCACCACCACCACCACGGGCACCACCACGGGCACCACCACCACCACGGGCACCACCACCACCACGGGCAGCGGCAGCATGACAGCCGGTGGCAGCGGTAGTGGTAGTGGCACCGGCAACGTCGCCGGCACGGCGCTCGCCAGTACGGTCAAGGAAGCCGGCCGGGTGGTGGACGGCGTGGGCAGGACCGTGACCGATACGGGCACGCTGGTCACCACGCTGGGCGCGAACGGATTGCCCGTGATCGCCCCGGCAACCTCGGCGGCGGGCACCGTCGTCGGCGCGGTGGGCAGCGGCGTCTCGGGCACGGGTGCCCTGCTCGGCCGGATCCCGAACAGCAGCGGGGTTGAAAACGTCGCGGCGGGACTGGCCTCTGCGATCACGCCGATCACGTCGACGCTGGCCTATTCCGGCACGACCGGCGGCGGCACCGAATACAACGGCCGGCCACTGAAAAAGGTGCTGAGCGCGACCGGTGAGGTCCTGTATGAAACGGCCGATGGCGTTGCCACGAGCGCCGGCAATGTCGTGAACGCCGCTACGGGCACTGGTGCGACGGGCAGTCTGTTGAGCGCCGCGAATACCGTGACGTCGGGCCTCGGCGTCGGAGCAAGCCTCGGCGTAGGCGCGGGAATGGGCGCGGCAGGCACGAGCGTGGGTGTCGGTGCGGGCGTGGGTGTCGGTGCGGGCATGGGTATCGGGTCGGGCCTGGGTGCCGGCGTGGGTGTCGGCATCGGTGCCGGCGCGAGCCCTGCCAGCGGCGGTTTGCCGACGCCGATCGGCACGCTGGCCTCGGGCCTGAGCACGGGCAATGTGACCGGTGCCACGCTGAACAGCGTCGTGACGCCTCTCGCCACGCTGGCGTCGAGCGTCGTGACACCGGTGGCGGGTCTGAGCACGGCGCTGGTCGGCGGTACCGCGGCGAGCGTCTCGTCGACGCTTGGTGCGGTGAGCGTCTCGTCGACGCTTGGTGCGGTGAGCGCGAACACGGCCGGTCTGCTGACGCCCGCCGTGGGCGCCGTGTCGACCCTCGCCAATACAGGCGGCAGCACCGGTGGCGGCCTTGGCGCCGCCGTCGTGACGCCGGCCGTGGGCGTGGTCGCCGGGCTTTCCGGCGGCGTGTCGAGCGCCGGCACGGGCAGCGGCACCAGCGCGCTCAACCCCGTCACTAACCTGGTGGGCGGATTGCTGGGCACCCGCAAATGAACGTGAAATCTCCGCGGCGTCCGGCCGCGGACCTTGCCGACGAAAGCGGCGCGCCACCCCACGAAACATGAAGCGATCCAGCCTGCTCCACGCAACTTTCAGCGCTTTACGGGGGGGCGCCGTGCAGTGCGTCCTCGTCGTCGCAACAGCGGGATGGCTTGCCACATCGCCCGTCGCGCACGCGCAATCGCGCGCGGTGGGCAATGCCCAGCAGACGCTGCCCCGGGTCATGCCCCCGCCCGAACCCCGCAGCACGGCCGAGATCGACACCACACACCGTCCGGGCATGTCGGCCCTGCTCGAACGGACCGTCACGCCCACCACGATCCGCATCGAGGGCGTCAAAAGCATTCCCTTCGCCGCGGCATCGCAACGCTTCGCCGGCTTCGTCGGCAAACCGACCACCGTCAAGGCGCTGATCGATGCGGCGAACGACATCACGCACCGGTATCAGGACGCGGGCTATGCGTTGTCGTTCGCCTACATTCCGACGCAGGATTTCGCGCAGGGCGTCGTGCGCGTCGTCGCGGTCGAGGGGTATGTCGCCTCGATCTCGATCAGCGGGAAGGTCGGCAACGCGGAAGGCAGGATCCGCGCGCTCGCCGATCATCTGCTCGACCAGCGCCCGCTGCGCCGCGACGCATTCGAACGCTACACCGCCCTGCTCGGACAGCTTCCCGGCCTGAAGATCGCCGCGAACATCGCGCCGCCCACGAGCACCGACGGCGCGACCGAACTCACGCTGAGCGCGACCCGGACCCGGTTCGCGGCCAATACCGGCGTGAACTTCAACCAGCCCGGCGTTCAAGGGCTTTTCAATGTAAGCGAGAACGGCATGCTGGCGCTGGGCGAGCAGTTGAGTGTTTCGGCGCTCGCGCCGCCCGGACGGGACCACCAGACCTATTTCGGGGCGAGCTACAGCCAGCCCGTCGGCAGCGACGGCCTCAGCATCAAGGCCGATGCATCGCGCTACCGGGGCGAGCCGGACGCGACGCCGGGCCTGCCCGATGTCGTGCAACGCACGGTCAAGCAGGACAAGGTGGGGATGAGCGCCGCCTATCCGCTCATCCTGAGCCAGACCCGCACCCTGACGCTGAGCGGGGCCGCCTATGGCGTCGCGAACGAGGACCGCTACACCAACCGCGACAGCGGCGCGTCGGTCGGCCTGCGCTCGCAGGCGCGGGTGCTGCAGACCGATCTGGCCTGGGCCGACAGTACCGGCCAGGGTCGCTCGCTCGCCGTCACCCGCGCCTCGGTCACGATCGCGAAAGGCATCCACGCGCTGGGCGCGTCCAAGGACGGCTTCACCAACGTCGCGGGCCCGGCACCCGACAACCCGATCGATCTGAATTTTCTGCGCGTGGGGGCGAGCGTCTCGCAGACGCGAAACTGGCCGTTCGGGTTCGCCACCATCGTATCGGCCACCGGCCAGCGCAGCGGCCAGAGCCTGCCGAGCAGCGAACAGATCACGTTCGGCGGCCAGCGCTTCGGGCTGGGTTACGAGCCGGGCGAAACCGCCGGCGATTCTGGATGGGGGGCGGCGCTCGAACTGAACCGCCCTTTCTCGCTCGACACCGCTTTCCTGAAGACACTGACACCCTATCTGTCGTACGCACTGGCTCGCACGTATCTGAGCCATGCCAACGTGCCGCCGGCGCGTCTGGCCACGCTGGCCGCGGGCATGCGGTTCTCGGACAACCACTACTACTCGCTCGACCTATCCCTCGGCTTGCCGGTGGGCGACAAGCCGGCGGAAAGCGCCTCGCGCTCACCACGCGTCAATGCCACCTTTTCCTATCAGCTGGATTGAAATGCATTCCAGCGACGCTCGGCACGACGACACGAATCCGGTGGAAAAATGACGCTGGTCGGCACACCGCCGCCGCAGCCGTGTGCCGCGATGCGCTGGCGCGAGAGAAAAAAAACTTATGGCCTCGGCAGCGTGTTCCCGTATTATTAGGAGGTCGTGGATAATTCGGCACGGGGACCGTCCTTCTTGGACGGATCGTCGGGGGAAAGCGCCACAAGACATCCCGGACATGGCAATCGCGCCCGAGGATGCTGGCAATGCAACGCCTGGCCACCGTTCGGCCGGCCACAGGCCAAGCGACCTCGACACCAAATTACTATGAGTGTTGCATGGATCGTACATCAACTGACGACACGGCGAAAACCACCAAAGGCCGACTGCTGGACGCAGCGCAACAGCTATACACCAAAGCAGGACACGAAGGTCTGTCGCTGCGGGATCTGACCGAACTCGCGGGTGTCAATCTGGCAGCGGTCAATTACCACTTCGGCTCGAAAACCGCGCTGGTCTGCGCGATGGTCTCGCGCCGCTTCGATCCGATCAACGAAACCTGCCTCAGGGAGCTCGCGCGCCTGGAGGATCAGTTGCAGGACAAGCTGCGTTGCGAGCACGTATTCGCCGCGCTGCTGAAAAGCGTATGTCATCCGCGTTTCAACGTCATCGACTCCCCTCAGCAGTGGCAATTCGCCATTCGTTCGAGCTGCGATCTGTCGCAGCCGCTACGTCAGTTCCTGACGCAGCGCTATGGCCATGTCGAGCAGCGCTTCATCGATGCGTTCTGCCGGGTCACGCCCTGGTTGTCGCGCGAAGAGGTCGACTGGCGCATCCGTTGCGTGGCGTTCTCCCTGCCCGGGATCAGTCTGAATACGAGCACCTACGAGATGTTGCGCGCTGCCATCGACAAGCGCCTGATGACGCCGACACAGGCATTGGTCGAGTTGACCGGCACGGCCCGGATGCTGTTGAGCGCCCCGGCGCTGGACGCCGCCGGTCTGGACATGCTGCATGCCGTCTTCACCGATCCGATGCCGGAACCGGCCTGAGGCCGGTCCGATACCGCGGTTCCCGCCGTCGACGATGCGTGTTACGCCGACCCCAGCGCGCGGCGATGCGCCTGCGCCATGTCCGCCATGCTCGTGAAGCGAAAGTCGTAATGTGGCGTCACCGCCGGCACGTGGGTCGCGCCGCTTCCCGGCTGATCATGACGGCGATGTATCCAGGCGGACGCCAGACCGGCGGCGTTGGCCGGCACATGATCGTGGTACAGGCTCTCGGCGGTATGCAGGATCGCTTCCCGGGAAATGCCCGCCGCGCCGAGATGCGCGAGCATGTAGTCGAAATTGCGCGTGTCCGGTTTGTACGAGCCGATCTCCTCGGCGGTGAAGACGTGATCGAAATCGACGCCCAGCCGCGCCTGGCTCGACGCGAACGTCTGCCGGTCGATGTTCGACAGGATCACCAACGCATAGTGCTGCCCGAGATAGCGCAGCGCCTCGCGGGAATCCGGAAACGCCGGCCACTCCGACACCGACCGTCCGAACGCGTCGCGCTCGCCGGCATCGGGCGACGTCGCCCATTCGGCCGCGATCCGGTCGTAGACCGCACGCAGGATGTCGGGATAAAGCGCGGTCGGCGTGGCCTGCTGCTGCGGCGATTCATGGCGCCCGAACGTTTCGAGCACCGCGTCGCGCGTCACCGTCCTGCCGCTGCGCACGACCAGAGGCTGCAGCGCGGCGACAATGCCCGACTCCCAGTCGATCAGCGTGCCGTAACAGTCCAACGTGAGAGTGGTGAACGTCGTGAGCGCCCGCGCGCTCGCCAGCGGGTCCGCCCGCGTTCCCGTTCCGGCCGTCAGCCCTGCCTGCGTTCCTGGCGGCGGCGCAGGGCGCATCCCCTTCCCTTCCGTCATCGCGCATCCACCGCCGCGAGTCGCTCCTGCAGCCAGGCGCTGATCGCCCCGACTTCTTCCGCGCACACGGAATGCGCCATCGGATAGGTGCGCCAGTCGAGCGTGAAGCCCGCCGCACGCACCATGTCGCGTGCGCGTTCGCCGAGCGCCAGGGGCACGACGCTATCCTGCGTGCCGTGCGCGGCGAAGATCGGCGTCGCGCGTTGCACGTCCTGCCATTCGGCGGCGACCAGTTCCGGCACGGGAATATAGGTCGACAGCGCCAGGATGCCCGCCAGTTTCTCCGGGTGCGTCAGTCCGGCCGTGTAGGCCATGGCGCCTCCTTGCGAAAAGCCGGCAAGCACGATGCGCCCGCTCGGCACGCCGCGCGCGTTCTCGCCCGCGATCAACGCACGGATGCGCTCGCGCGCCCGGGATACGCCCGCGACATCGGCATGGCGCTTTTCGTCGTCGACCGACACGATGTCGTACCACGCGCGCATCACATAGCCGCCGTTCCACGTCACCGGGATACGCGGCGCATGCGGGAAGATGAATCGCACCGCAGTGCCGGGCGGCAGACGCAGCTCCGGAATCAATGGCACGAAATCGCTGCCGTCCGCGCCCAGCCCATGCAGCCAGATGACCGAAAACGTCGGGTCGGGGGCCGTGTCATGCACGATCTCGTGCTCGCTCATCGTCGCGTTCCTTGTGTGTGATGGGGCGCCGGGGTCGCGGGAGTCTCCTCCCCGGGGCTTCTCTCTTTTACGTCGAATCGCCAGGCGCCGTCAACCCGTCAGACAGCCGTTCGCGGCGCGACGGTGGCCCGGCGTCCTTCCGGAACCGTCCGGAGACGCGCGCAGCTTCGCCGCCCACGGCGCGCGGATCGCGCGGCTTCCGGATCCGACACGGGCTGCGAATGCGGATCGGCGGGTCAGTACAGGGTCGCCTGAATACGGGCCGGCGCCTCGCGGTCATAGGCCGCGCCGTCGATCCTGCCGTCGGACAGGCGTTTGAGAATCGTGCCCGCGCTCGGCAGGCTGCCGCCCGGGACCTGGGTCGCCGGCTCCCAGAGCTTCGAGCGTGCGATCGCCTTCGAGCAGTGGAAATAGACCGCATCGATCGACACGACGATCACGGTGCGCGGCAGCTTGCCGGCAACCTCGAAACCGGCCAGCAGCGCGGGATCGGCCGACACGTGCGCATGCCCGTTGATGCGCAGGCTTTCCCCGTTGCCCGGGATCAGGAACAGGACCGACACGCGGGGATCGGCGACGATATTGCGCAGATTGTCCAGCCGGTTGTTGCCGGGCCGGTCGGGAATCGCGATGGTGCGCGCGTCGAGGATCCGCACGAAACCCGCCGGATCGCCCTTCGGCGAGCAATCCAGCCCCTGCGGTCCGACGGAGGCCAGCACGATGTACGGCGCGGCCTCGACGAACGCCCGGTAATCCTCGTTCAGGTGGTCGATTTCCTTGGTCAGCGCACGTTCCAGGGGGGGACCATAGAGCGCCTCGAGCTGTTCGACGCTGCGCATGATGTGGGAGGTGTCGGCGCTCATGCCGGACCCAGCCGACGCGGCGTCTCGACGCCCTCGGGGGTCGCCGCGAAACGCGGTTCCTCGCCGCGCAGGGCGTCCATCCGGACTAGGCGCTCCTGCGGCAACGTGATCGCATCGGGTGCATGCGCCGATACCTGCCCCGACGCGTTGAACGGCAGCAGGACCGCAATCTCATGATGGCTCGACAACGTTTTCATCTTCTACTCCGGGCAGGGGGACGGATGCCGCGGCGAAGCGGCAAGGTGCGACCCCCATCGTATAAAGCCGTTTTCCGATTGGCAACGGTATATGACGAAAGATCACC
>JBPBQT010000067.1:0-8561 GCA_050955065.1 Janthinobacterium lividum
CCTGCACGATGGGCGCCGCCCGTCACGTGGTCCGTGGAAAAATAGTCGAATGCATGCCGCCGTATGTGTGGCACAGGAACCCTTCATGTCATCTGTTGCGCCCTCTATCGCGTCCGATTCGAGCGAATCGTCGAATCATGGCGAGAATTTCGCGCTGGCCGAGCTGTTCAACACCGATGCCGCGACCCTGCAGGGGCGCGTCAAGCCTTTTTCCGATTTCTACCGCGATACCGTCGGGAAAGGGATGGTGCATTACAGCCGGGAGATCGTCTCGGCCGTGCGCAACCGGACCAGCGTGCGCAGCGCCGACGGCACGGTCCGGGAGATGATCATGCTCGGGTCGAACAATTATCTCGGTCTGACCACGCACCCCCATGTCATCGGTCGCATCAAGGACGCGCTGGACACGTTCGGCGCCGGCGTGGGCGGGCCGCCGCTGCTCGGCGGGATGACCGAACTGCACCGGCAGCTGGAAAAGCGGTTGTCGCAGATGAAGGGCGCGGAAGATACGATGCTGTTCGGGTCCGGCTATCAGGCCAACCTCGGCTGGATCAACACCCTGATCCGTCCCGACGACGTGCTGCTGTACGACGCCTACAATCACGCGAGCCTGTACGATGGCATCGCGCTGACGGCGGCGAAAACCAAGTTCAGCGCGATCCGCTTCGCGCACAACGACATGGACCATCTGGAGCGCCTGCTGATGCGCTACCGCAAGGCCGAGGACCGGCCCAACCGCCAGATCTTCGTCGCGGCGGAAGGCGTGTACTCGATGGACGGCGACCTGGTGCCGCTGCCGCGGATCAGCGCGCTGTGCGCCACGTACGGCGCGGTGCTGATGATCGACGATGCGCACGGCACCGGCGTGATGGGCGCGCACGGCGGCGGGGTCGGCGAGCATTTCGGCATGAAGGACGGTGTCGACATCTGGGTCGGTTCCTTCAGCAAGGCGTTCGGCATGACCGGCGGGTTTCTCAGCGCCAGCCGCGAGGTGATCGACTACCTGCGGTTCTGCTCGCGCGCGTATATCTTTTCGGCCCACCTGCCGATCACCACGGTCGCCGCCGTGCTTGGCGGGCTGGAAGTGCTCGAGCGCGAGCCGGAGCGCATCGTCCGCCTGCACGAGAACGCCATCTATCTTGAAAAAGCGCTCGCCGGGCTGGGTTTCAAGACGTTCCGTGAGGCGGCCATCATCCCGGTGCACATGCCGGCGGACGCAAATATCCGCGAAGTGTGCAAACTGTTCGACGACGAAGGCATCTTCCTGAACTCGATCGAATACCCGGCGGTGTCGAAGGAAGGCCAGCGCCTGCGTTTGAGCGTCATGGCGACGCACACGACCGAGGACCTCGACGTGGCGATCGCCGCGTTCGAACGGGTCGGGCGGGCGGTGGGAATATTGCCCGCGGCGCGGTGACGGCGGCCGAGGCCGCCGGGGTGGCATCGCAGTGACGTCGCCGTGATGTCGCCGCGCTGCCGCCGACGACCTAATTGAGTTTTTCCGCGTCGTCGGAATCGCCGTCCTGCGTGTCGCTGCGGATGGCGAACTTCTCGGCGGCCCAGGCGCCCAGATCGATCTGTTTGCAACGGTCCGAGCAGAACGGGCGAAAACGGCTGGCTTCGGTCCAGACGACCGGTTTGCCGCAGGTGGGGCATTTGACGGTGAGCATCGAGCGAAGAACTAGAGGTTGCAAAGGGTCAGCATGAAGGGCACGTCGCTGTCGACCGCGCGCGGTTTCAGGTCGCCGTCCTGCGACGTGAAACGCACCCACAGCATGTACTTGTTCGCGCTGGCCTCGGGAATCACCTTGAGCGTGGCCGACACCCGGACCTGCATGAGCTGGTAACTGCGTCCCGACAGCATCTGCTGATAGCTGCCCTGGGGCGCCATGACTTTTGCCGCCTGCCCCGATTCCCGCGCCAGGCGCAGCACGATCGACGCCGCCTCCTGCAGCGGGACGATCGGCATGATCCACTTCGTGATGTCGTCGCGCCGCTGCTCGGCGCTGTTCTGCTGCCAGGCATAGTAGGACGGCAGGTCGAACTTGCAGGTTCCGCCGGGAATGATCATGCGGCTGCGGATGCTGCCCAGCCATTCATTGTCGCTCAGATGCTGCCCCGGCTTGCCTTGCAGACGGCCCAGGCCGGCCAGCGCGTGGTCGATCTGCCCGAGCACGGCCTCGAGCTGGTCCTGTTCGATACCCGGATTCTCCCGATACGACGCGAGCGTCTGTTTCTGACGATCGAGCTCCTTCAGCAGATCCGCGCGCAGGTCCGCGCGTCCCGTCACATCCGCGATCTCGAACAGCGTCGTGAGCGCCGTGTGATGCGCTCGGGGATCTTCCTGCGCGAGGAAGAAGGTGAAGCGCTCGAAGAGGTCCTCGAGCCGCAACAGCGTCCGGATGCGTTCGTTGAAGGGGTATTCGTAAAGAATCAAGCGGAATCGCCTTAGGGCAGAGTTTGCGAACGGGTCACGCCATTCTAATGCGGGGGGGCGGGGGCCGCAACGCGCGCTTGCTTGTCGGCGTCCGCCAGGGCAAGGTACCGCCGGTGCAGCGCATCGATTTCGGCATGCAGGACGGCAAGCGGTTTGTGCTCGTTCAGCAATGTATCGTCGGCGACCGCCAGGCGGCGTTCGCGGCTCGCCTGACTGGCGATGATCGCCCGCACCTGCGCATCGTCGAGCCGACTGCGGCGCATTACGCGCGCGATTTGCGTATCGATCGAGCAGTCGACCACCAATACCCGGTCGAAACGCGACGCCCAGCGTCCGGACTCGACCAGCAGCGGCACGGCGAATATCAGATAGGTCGCGGCGGCCCGGGCGGGCTCGCGCAACTCGCGCTCGGTCTCGGCCTGGATCAGCGGATGCGTGATGGCTTCCAGCCGTTTGCGCGCGGCCGGGTCCGCGAACACCTTGTCCCGCATGCGTGCGCGGTCCAGCGAGCCGTCGGCGGCCACGAAGCCGGCGCCGAAGGCCGCGGCGATCGGCGCGATCGCCGTACCGCCCGGCGCCGTGACGCGGCGCGCGAGCACGTCGCTGTCGATCACGCCCGCGCCCAGCGCCGCGAAGCGGTCGCTGACGACGGTCTTGCCGCTGCCGATGCCGCCGGTGAGTCCGATCCTGAGCATTAGAGGAGGTTATGCACTTTTACGGGCCCGCATTATCGGGCGATCCAGTGAAGCAGGGGGTCGCCGAAGAACAGCGCGATGCCGCCCGCCAACGCCAGATAGGGACCGAACGGCAGCGGCTGGTCCGGGCGCAGCCGGCCGCCGAACAGCGCCGCCAGGCCGAACAGCGACCCCGTCAGCGCCGAGAGCAGGATGATCTGGGGCAGGGCCTGCCAGCCGAGCCAGGCGCCCAGCGCCGCGAGCAGCTTGAAGTCGCCGTAGCCCATGCCCTCCTTGCCGCGCAGCAGCCGGAAGCCCCAGTAGATCAGCCAGAGGAACAGATAGCCGGCCGCGGCGCCGATGACCGCGTCCGCCAGCGGCACGAACAGGTCGCCGACGTTGAGCAGCAAGCCCGCCCAGAGCAGCGGCAGGGTCAGCACGTCCGGCAGCAGATGGGTGCGGGCATCGATGAAGGCAAGGGCGACCAGGGTCGCGCACAGCCCGAACGCCGCGACGCCGGTCCAGCCGGCGCCGAAATGCCAGAGCACGGCCAGCGCCAGCGCCAGCGTCAGACCTTCGACGACCGGGTAGAGAATGCCGATCGCGTGGCCGCAGGCGCGGCAACGGCCCCGCGCGATCAGATAACTGACGAGCGGGATGTTTTCATGCGGTCGCAGCACGTGGCCGCATGAGGGGCAGGCCGAGCGCGGGAGCGCGAGGTCGTAGCGTTCCAGGGAGGGCGGCATGGCCGTGGCCGGCGCATCGGGGACGCCGGGCACGCGGGACAGGTCGGCGGCGGCAGATGCGCTGAAGGCAGCGGGCGCATCGGAGGCACCGGCGGACGCACCGGGCGCGGCATCTTGGCCGGCCTCGCGGGCATGCTCCTCGGCGATCTCGTGGCGCCAGGCCCGCTCCATCATGATCGGCAGCCGGTGGATCACGACGGTCAGGAAGCTGCCGATCGCCAGTCCGAAAAGCGCGGCGAACAGGTATTGCAGGAACGGCGGCAACGCGCCGAACGCCGCCCCATAGCCGATCAGCCAGGAGGGAATCGATGCGCCCGTGAATTCGCTGACTTGCATGACGTACCGTCCGGTTTGAAACGGCCTCCATCCTATACCACATTGCCCAATTCGATAATCGGCAGATAGAGCGCGACGACCAGCAGCGCGACGAGGCCGCCGCACAGGCTGATGACCAGTGGCTCGACGACACGGGTCAACGTCGCGATCCGGGCCTGGGCGTCGGCGGTGTAGCGTTGGCCGAGTTCGTTCAGCATCCGATCCAGCGCGCCGGTGTGTTCGGCGAGCTCGACGCTGCGCACGGCGGAGGGGGGGAAGCAACCGGCCCCGACCATGGCCGCCGCCAGCCGTTCGCCATTGCGCAGCCGTTGCGCGAGCAGCGCGCTGGCGCGTTCGAAGACCGGCTGGGCGTGGCCCGCGCCGAAAATGCGCAAGGCGTCCACCAGGGGCGTGCCCGCGAGCAGCAGCACGCCGACGCCGCTGGCCCAGTGACCCAGCGCCGTCTGCGTGCAGAGCGGACCGATCAGCGGCAGGCGGAGCCAGCGTGCGTGCAGCGCGTACCGGAATGCCGGCGAGCGGCGCAGACCGAGCCGCGTGCCGGCTCCCGCCAGCGCGATGCCGGCCGCGGGGATCCAGCCATGGGCCAGCAGGACGTTCGAGGCGCGCAGCACGGCGCGCGTGAGCGGGGGCAGGACCGCGCCGAAATCGTCGAAGAGATGCTGGAACGCGGGCACCGCCCAGATCATCAGCGCAAGCACGACGCCCAACGCCACCAGGCAGACGAACAGCGGATAGACGAGTGCCTGCCGCAACTGCTGTCGATGCCGCTCGCGGCGTTCCCGTTCCTCGGCCAGGCGGGTCAGCATGTCGGCGAGACGTCCGGAGGATTCGCCGAGCGTGACCAGTTGCAGGTAGAACGCGTCGAAGGTTCGCGGGTGCTGGCGCAGCGCGTCGGCAAGCGAGCGGCCCCGGGCAAGCTGGTTGCGTACCGCGCTCAGCACCGCGCACGGCGCGCGGGTCCCATCCGTGCAGGCGAGGAGGTCGAGCGCCGCGAGCAGCGCGATGCCGGCATGCAGCAAGCCAGCCAGTTGCCGGGTGAGCAGCGTCAGGGACCGGCCCCGCAGGCGGGGGGCGCTTCGCGGCCGCGTCATGCGTCGGTCCCGGTGGCGCCGAACGCCTCGTCGAGGCTGGTTTTGCCGGCCCGCACCGCGGCCAGCGCGGCGTCCTGCAGCGACGGAATCCGTTCGGCGCGCGCCTGCGCGCACAGCGCGACGATGCTGGCGTCGCTGACGATGAGCTCGCGCATCCGGGCGGAGACCGGCACGACCTCGTGGATCGCCATGCGTCCCCGGTAGCCGATGCCGTGGCACGCATCGCAACCCGATGCGCGCCAGGCGGGAGGGGCGTCCTCGCCGACGGCGCCGCGCGCTGTCGACAGGCACGTGGCGCGTTGCGCGATCGCGAGCGGGTCGGGCTCGCGGCAATGCGGACAGAGTTTTCGGACCAGACGCTGCGCGGTGATCAGGCGCAGCGCGGCGGCCAGCTTGTACGACGCGATGCCGATATCGCGCAGGCGGATGACGGCCGACGGCGCATCGTTGGTATGCAGCGTCGACAGGACCCGATGGCCGGTCTGGGCGGCCTTGACCGCGATGTCCGCCGTCGCGGCGTCGCGGATCTCGCCGACCATCATGACGTCGGGATCCTGCCGCAGAAAGGCGCGCAGGACGCCGGCGAAATCGAGCCCGGCCTTTTCACGCACGCTGACCTGGGTGATGCCGGGAAGCCGCAGCTCGACCGGATCCTCGACGGTGCAGATATTGATCGACGGGTGGTTGATTGCGTTCAGGAAGCCGAACAGCGACAGCGTCTTGCCGCTGCCGGTGGGGCCGGTGACGAGGATCATGCCATGCGGCGCGTGCAGTGCGGCGTGCAGCGCCGCCTGCTGTCCCGCGTCGTATCCCAGCGTGCCGAAGTCGAACATCGCCGGCAACGTGTCGAGCCGGCGCAACACGACTTTCTCCCCATGCACGGTGGGCAGCGTGCTGACACGGAAATCCTCGCTGCGGTCCGCGCACAGATGCAGACTCAGGCGACCGTCCTGCGGCAGACGGCGTTCGGCGATGTCGAGGCCCGCGAGCGCCTTGATCCGCGCGATCAGCGCGTCGCGCAGATGCGAGGGCACGGGGTCCGCGGGATGCAGCACGCCGTCGATCCGCAGCCGGATGCGCCAGTCGTGCGCACCGCGTTCGAAATGCAGGTCCGAGGCGTTGCGCGCGGCCGCGTCGATCAGGATATCGTTGAGCAGGCGGACCGCGGGCGCGTCGGCATCCGGCCTGACGGCGGTGCGCGGACGTGCGGTGGCGAGCGGCGGCGGTGAGGGCGGAAGGGACATGGCGCGGGGGCCGCGCGAAGCGGCGCAAAACCGGGATGCCGCCATCTTCGCGCGCCGCGCCCGCGGCGGCTACTCGGCCGTCCGGCCAGCCTACATGCCGGACGTCCATGCCGGATGCGCAGGGCTACCGTTCGCGGCCTTTTTTCAGGATCTTGCCGAGGGCATGCTGCGCGGCCGGACGAAACAGTTTGACCGTGCGTACCGCCTGATTGTCGATCTGCATGACCTCCACCCGGCAGCCGTTGATTTCCATCGACAACGCGCCGTCCGGGATTTCCATCAGGATTTCGAGGATCAGCCCGTTCAGGGTCTTCGGCCCGTCCACCGGCATCTGCAGTTCGAGCAGGCGGTTCAGTTCCCGCAACGGCGTGCCGCCCGCCACGATGCAGTCGCCCTGCGCGCTCCAGTCCGGGCGCGAGGCGGCGGACCGGGGCACCGACGTGGTGAACTCGCCGATCAGCTCCTCGATGATGTCCTCCGGCGTCACCAGCCCCTGCACCTCGCCGTATTCGTTGACGACGATGCCGATGCGGCGGCGATGCTCCTGAAAGAACTGCAATTGCTGGAAGACCGGCGTGCCCGTCGGGATGTAGTAGGGCTCGGTCAGCATCGAGCGCACCGTGGCGGGCGTGAAGCCGGGGGTGTGCAGCGCGGCGAGCGTGCGGCGCACATGCAGCACGCCGGCGATGCGGTCGATGTCGCCGTCGTAGACGACGAGTTTGTTGTGATAGCAGGTCTCGAGCTGCTTCACGATGGTGTCGAAGGGCGCGCTCAGGTCCAGGCCCTCGATGCGCGCGCGCGGCACCATCACGTCGTCGATCTCGATATTGTCCAGGTCGAACAGGTTCATCAGGATGCTGCGATGCTTGAGCGGCAGGAAGCTGCCCGAGTCGATCACGATATTGCGCACTTCCTCGGAACTCAGGCGCACGTCCCGGGCGCCGTCGGTGTTGATCCGCAGCAGGTGCAGGATGGCCGAGGCGAACAGGTTGACGAACCAGATCAGCGGCTGGGCGACCCGCATCAGCGGGCCGAGCACGAAGCTCGCGGGCAGGGCGATCTTTTCCGGAAAACTCGCGCCGACGATCTTCGGCGTGATCTCGCAGAACACGATGATCAAAAAGGCCACCACGCCCGTGGTCACCGACAGGACGACGCTGTCGTTGCCGAACATGCTGAGCGTGACCGAGGTCGTCACGACCGGAATCACGACATTGATCAGGTTGTTGCCGATCAACACCAGGCTGAGAAGCTGCTCGGTCTTCGCGAGCAGGCCCTGCGTGCGTTTCGCGCCGAACGCATTCTTGCTCGCCAGGTATTTGAGCCGATGGCGGTTGATCGCCATCATCGACGTTTCAGAAATGGAAAAGAAGGCGGAGAGAACCAGCAGAAGCAGGATGGTGCCAATCTTGGCCCATAAGGGGAGCGTGTCCACGCGTGCTCGTCGGAAGCAGAAGGAGTGACACACTATAGCAGAGCCATAACGGGCGCTGCGGACCTGGAAGGCGACCGGACGGGCGCGTCGTGAAGACGGGTGCACGGGGCAGGACCAGCGAAGAGGGGGAAGGGCTGCCGGGGAAGCGGAAAGCGCGAGAACGGGAGAAGCCGCGGCGGTGCGGCAATCGGGTCCGCAAACAAAAAAACCGTCCAGAGGGACGGTTTCTTGCTGATCGCCGCACCGTTTGGATGCGACGGTCAAATTCTGGTCGGGGTGAGAGGATTCGAACCTCCGGCCTCTACGTCCCGAACGTAGCGCTCTACCAGGCTAAGCTACACCCCGATGACAACGGATTGGTGCTGAAGAAAGACGCGAAGATTACAGCAAATCCGGTCATCCTGCAACGTTGGCAACTCTTTTTCACGATTTTCCTGAAGCCGCGGATGTCACACCCTCGTCTTCAGAACCGTCAAGAGAGACGCCCCGTCGAATAAGAGCATAATTCTAGCAGGCTTTTTTTGTAAATGGAATCGGGAAAGTGAAATATCGCGGCCGCAGCGGCTTCGGCCTCGCGGCGCGCGCAGGCCAGCGTGTA
>JBPBQT010000068.1:0-8060 GCA_050955065.1 Janthinobacterium lividum
CTGGCGATCGACGGCAAGTTCGTCGTCGATCACGCGCGCTTCGACCTGCCGAAAACCTCGGCGCCGCGGCTGGGCGACGACGTCGTGATCGTGCGCTCGAACGGGCAGACCGACACCGCCGCGCCGCAGAAGGTGGCGTCGGGCGTGGAGAAACCGATCGGCCCGTTCGCGCCGATCGCGAACATCGCCATCGACCTGGGCCGCGATTTCCATTTCCAGGGAGCGGGCGCGGTGCTGGGCCTGACGGGTTCGCTGACCGTGCACAGCGCGCCGAACGAGGCGCTGCAGGCCGTCGGGACGGTGAGCGTGACGCCGGGGTCGACGTACGAGGCGTTCGGTCGCAAGCTGGGTATCGAGACCGGCTATTTCACCTTCAACGGTCCGGTCGACAACCCGTCGATCAACCTGCTGGCGATGCGCCGCAACCAGGAGGTGGAGGCCGGCGTGCGGGTGCAGGGCACGCTGCGCGCGCCGGATGTCACGCTGGTGTCGGAGCCGAGCGTGACGCAGAACGAGAAGCTGTCATGGCTGCTGTTCGGGCACGGCACCGACACCGGCCAGAATCTCGGCCAGCAGAACACGATGACCGCCGCGCTCGCGCTGCTGGGCAGCGCCGGCGGCAAGACGCTGGCGCGCAGCGTCGGCCTCGACGAGTTCTCGATCGGGACCAGCGATTCGGGGCTGACCGACGCGCAGGTGATCTCGGTCGCGAAGGCGCTCAACGAGCATTTCGTGCTGGGGTACGAACAGGGGCTGCAATCGGCCGGCTATCTGTTCAAGCTCACCTGGCTGCTGTCGCGGCGCTGGTCGGTGGCGGCGCAGGCGGGAACGTACAACGGCCTGTCGCTGATGTTCACGAACCGCTTCGATTGAGCCACCCGCTCAGCTGATGCGCATGCCCACCTGCGCGCCGCCGTGCGGTTCGAGCAGGTACAGGCCCGGCTCGGCTTTCTCGTCTTTCGCCGACGCCGCCAGCACCATCCCCTCGGAAATGCCGAACTTCATCTTGCGCGGCGCCAGATTGGCGACCACGACCGTCAGCCGGCCGATCAGGTCCGCGGGCTGGTAGGCCGAGCGGATGCCGGAGAAGACATTGCGCAGTCGGCCCTCGCCGAGATCGAGCGAGAACTGCAGCAGCTTGGTGGACCCCTCGACTTCCCGGCAGTCGACGATCTTCGCCACGCGCAGGTCGATCTTCGCGAAGTCGTCGATGCCGATCTGGCCGTCGGTCGCGTTCGCTGCGGCGCCGCCTGCCGCCGACTTCGCGTCGGGCGTGCCGCCTGGGCCCTTGCTGCCCGCGCCCTGGCCGTTCGCCTCTTTGCCGTTCGCGTCAGCCGCCGATTTCCCGCCCGCGCCCGCCGTCGGCTTCTTCTTTTTCGCGGCGGCGTCCGCCGCGTCCGGGTCCGCCGGCGCGAGCGAATCGCGGTTTGCCGCGAGCAGCGCCTCGATGTGCCGTGCCTCGACCCGCGACGTCAGATGCTTGTACGGCGCGATCACGTTCGCGGACGACAGCGGCGTGTCGATATCGGTCCACTTCAACGGCGCCACGTCCAGCAGTGCCTCCACCGCCTGCGCCAGTTGCGGCACGACCGGCTTGAGCGCGATCGTCAGCAGGCGGAACGCTTCGAGACTGACGCTGCAGGTGGCGTGCAGCGCCGCGGCGTTCGCCGGGTCGCGTGCCTGTTCCCACGGTTTCGCGGTGTCGACATACGCGTTCACCGCGTCGGCGAACTCCATCGCCAGCCGCAGCGCCCGGCTGTATTCGCGCTGCTCGTAGTGTGCGGCGACGGTCGGCACGCCCTCGCGCAGGCGCGCGAGCAGCGGGTCCGTCATCGCGTCGTCGCGCACCTTGCCGGCGAAGCGCTTGTTCAGGAAACCGGCGGTGCGGCTGGCGATGTTCACGTACTTGCCCACCACGTCGCTGTTCACGCGCGCGACGAAATCCTCGAGGTTCAGATCGATGTCCTCGATCGCGCTGTTGAGCTTGGCGGCGAAATAATAGCGCAGCCATTCCGGGTTCATGCCGGTCTCGATCACGCTGTTGGCGGTGATGAAGGTGCCGCGCGACTTCGACATCTTCTTGCCGTCGACGGTCAGGAAACCGTGCGCGAAGACGTTGGTCGGCGTGCGCAGTCCGGAGAATTCGAGCATCGCCGGCCAGAACAGCGTGTGGAAGCGCAGGATGTCCTTGCCGATGAAGTGGTACTGCTCGGTGGCGGTGTCGTGCCGGATCCAGTCGTCGAAATCGAGTCCGCGCAGTTCGCAGAAGTTCTTGAAGCTCGCGTAGTAGCCGACCGGCGCGTCCAGCCAGACGTAGAAATACTTGCCCGGCGCGTCCGGGATCTCGAAGCCGAAATAGGGCGCGTCGCGCGAGATGTCCCAGTCGCCGAGCTTGTTGTCGCCGTCCTCGCCGAGCCACTCGTTCATCTTGTTGGTGGCTTCCGGCTGCGCGAGCTTGGCCACCCAGCGCCGCAGGAACCCCTCGCAGCGCGGGTCCGACAGACGGAAGAAGTAGTGCGTCGACGTGCGCCGTTCCGGCGTCGCGCCGGAGACGACCGAGTAGGGGTCGACCAGTTCGGTCGCCTCGTAGGTCGCGCCGCAGACCTCGCACGAGTCGCCGTACTGGTCCTTCGCGCCGCATACCGGGCAGCCGCCCTTGATGAAGCGGTCCGGCAGGAACATCTCGCGCACCGGGTCGTACGCCTGCTCGACGTCGCGCGCCTCGATCAGGCCGGCATCGCGCAGCGCCAGGTAGATGCGGTCCGCCAGCAGCTTGTTCTCCGGCGAATCGGTGGTGTAGTAGTGGTCGAACGAAATGCCGAAGCTGTCGAAGTCGCGCTTGTGCTCGCCCCAGACGCGGTCGATCAGCTGCTTGGGCGTGATGCCTTCCTTCTCCGCGCTCAGCATGATCGGCGTGCCGTGGGTGTCGTCCGCGCCGACGTAATAGACCTCGTGGCCGTGCATGCGCAGCGTGCGCACCCAGATGTCGGTCTGGACGTATTCGACCAGATGACCGATATGGATCTGGCCGTTGGCGTAGGGCAGGGCGGAAGTGACGAGGATTCGTCGCGGAGCGATGGCGGACATGGGGCGCGTCTTCGGGTGGGTGCGGAATCCCCGATTCTAACAGCGCGCGCCGGCGCGCCGGTCGCCGCATGGGCCGGCCGCCCCGCAGGCGGCGGCCCGCGCCGGGGGGGCGGGCACGGTCGGGCAGCGCAAAAAAAACCGGGGCAGGGCCCCGGAGCAACAACGACAAGAGGAGAATGGCACGGCGGCGGTCAGGCACCGCCACCCGCCATGAAGACTGACAGCGGAAACCGGACGGAGTTCGAAAATTTCTCTAAATTTTTCGTTTCGTCCGATAACGCGCTGTTCCTGTAGGATTTTCTGGAAATTTTGGGTAAGAAATCATCCGGAAATAAACCGTCTCGCCGGTCCTTGCCGGCCTTCTGCCGGTTTCGCCCTACTGGCCGGGCTGGCTCAGCGCGCGCAGATAGATTTCGACGCGACGGTTCTGCGAGCGGCCCAGTTCGGTCGAGTTGTCGGCGATCGGCTGGGTCTGGCCGCGTCCTTCCGCCGCGAGGCGCGTGGTCACCACCCCGTGCTGGGCAAGGTAGCCGGCGACGCTCTGCGCGCGGTTCTGCGACAGCGTCTGGTTGTAGGCCGGGCTGCCGGTGCTGTCGGTGTGTCCCACCACCTGCGCGACGAGTTCCGGATGCTGCGTCAGGGTCTGCGCGACCTGGTCGAGCACCGGCGCGAACGACGGCTTGATGCCGTAGCTGTTCGTGTCGAAGGAGATCGCGCTCGGAATGTTCACCTTCAGCGAGCCATCCTGCTGCTCGGTGACCTGCGTGCCGGTGCCCGCGCTCGCGCCGGACAGGCGTTGCTTGATGGCGCCCCAGTTGTAGCCGGTGATGCCGCCCGCGGCCGCGCCCAGCGTGCCGCCGACGATCGCGCCGGTGCGGTTGCCGAGGAGCGCGCCGATGCCGGCGCCGGCGGCCGCGCCCAGGCCCGTCCCCACGGCGGTGTTGCCCTGCTGCGGGTTGGGATTGGCGCAACCGGCGAGCACGCTCAGGGCGAGGGTCAGCGATGCGATCTGGACGGTGGTTCTGCGTTTCATGAATGCCTCTGTTCTCTGAGTCGGGATGGATTCCAGGCCGTATCCTCCCGGTGCGCGACGACGACGCGAGCGGGGAAGACGTCGACCTACTACAATTGCGGCGATCGCCTTCTTCGTTGCAACCGGCGCTTGCCGTCCGGACCGGGACCGCCGCTTGCCGGCATTTCTCCGTCGGCGTGATAATGAGCGCGTTCGGGATGTCACGTCGGGGACGCCGCATTCAGGATGCGTCATGCGCGCCGAGTTGGCAACGGGCCGACGGCGGATGGGTCACCACAGCAACACAATCCTGCTCATTTCGGGCGGCGTTTTCGCTGCCGCTGGAGTTTCACATGATGTCGAAAGAACAGATCGACGCGGCGGTACGCGCGGTGGTCGACCCGAATACGGGCCACAGCCTGCAAACCGGCCGCGCCGTGAAGAGCGTCGTGGTCGAGGACGCACGCATCGCCGTGACGATCGAACTCGGCTACCCCGCGCGCAGCCAGTTCGCGATGATCCGCGAGCGCGTCGTGGCGGCGGTGCGCGCGGTCGCGGGCGTCGACGCGGCCACGACGCTCGAGGTCGAGGTGGGGCAACGCATCGTGCCGCACGCGGTGCAGCGCGGCGTGAAGCTGATGCCCAACGTGAAGAACATCGTGGCGGTGGCGTCCGGCAAGGGCGGCGTGGGCAAGAGCACCACGGCGGTCAACCTGGCGCTGGCGCTGGCGGCCGAGGGCGCGTCGGTCGGCATCCTGGACGCCGACATCTACGGCCCGTCGCAACCGATGCTGCTGGGCATCAGCGGGCGGCCCGAGTCGCACGACGACAAGTCGATGGAGCCGCTGGTCGGGCTGGGGCTGCAGGCGAATTCGATCGGCTTTCTGATCGAACCGGACAACCCGATGGTCTGGCGCGGCCCGATGGTGTCGTCGGCGCTCGACCAGCTGCTCAACCAGACCAACTGGCGCGAGCTCGACTACCTGATCGTCGACATGCCGCCGGGCACCGGCGACATCCAGCTCACGCTGTCGCAGAAGGTGCCGGTCACGGGCGCGGTGATCATCACCACGCCGCAGGACCTCGCGCTGCTGGATGCGCGCAAGGGCCTGAAGATGTTCGAGAAGGTCGGCATCCCGATCCTCGGCATCGTCGAGAACATGAGCACGCACATCTGTTCGAACTGCGGGCATGCCGAGGCGATCTTCGGCGCCGGCGGGGCGGAGAAGATGTGCGCGGATTTCAAGGTCGATTTCCTGGGCGCGCTGCCGCTGGACATGGCGATCCGGCAGCAGGCGGACGCGGGGCGTCCGACCGTGGCCGCCGACCCGGACAGCCCGGTCGCCGAGATCTACCGCTCGATCGCGCGCAAGGTGGCGATCCGCATCGCCGAGAAGGCCCGCGACATGACGTCGAAATTTCCGTCGATCGTCGTCCAGAACACCTGATCGGGCCGGACCCGGCATGCCGGGCGGGCGGCGAGGGGGCCGGCGGCGGCAGGCCGGAGTATGATGGGCGCAATTCGCCGCGCCACGCGCTCTGGGAGGGAGCTGTATGCAGCTTGGTAATTGGTGGGTCCGCTCGGGATGGCGTCATGCGGCTGCGTTGCTGACCGGCGCGGCCCTGGGGGGCTGTACGATTCTCGGCCCCCATGAACGGCACGCCGGTGCGATGCTGCGCCCGCTGGACGACAGTTCGGTGGAAGGCCGCGTCGCGCTGGCCGAACGGGTCGAGGGCCTGCAACTGACCTACGACATCGTCGGCCTCGCGCCGAACACCCAGCATACCGTCGTCGTTCACGCGGGCGGCGACTGCGGCGGCAAGGACGCGCGGCATATCGGCGAGCGCATCACGGCGGGCGACGTTCTGCCCGTCGCGGGGGCGTCGCCGGTGCGCTACTCGTCGCGGCTCACCCGCATCTGGGCCGACGGCAACGGCGTGGCGATGGGTTTCTTCGTCCTGCCGGGCCTGACGCTCGACGGCGTGCGTTCGGTCGTCGGCCGTACGCTGGTGATCCACAGCGGCGTCGACGAATGGAACGACGCGGACAAAGCGGACAAAGCGGACAAAGCGGACGACATGGTGTCGGATCCGGCCGCCGCGACCAACGACGATCCGGTGGGCCGCGTGCTCGCCTGCGGGGTGATCGCGCGCTGAACGGCGTGGCCGTGCCCCCGCTCCCGTCCGTGCCCGTCCGGCGGCGGCGCGGCGCCGGATCTCGCGGGCGACGCATGACGTCCGCGATCAAGTAGAATGGCCGCTTTTCCGACGAGTTCGGCGTGGCCCGTCCGCGCAATCAGCCCAGATGACAATCAAATCCGATAAGTGGATCCGCCGGATGGCCGAGTCCCACAAAATGATCGAGCCGTTCGAGCCCGATCAGGTGCGCGTCGGTGAGGATGGCCGCAAGGTCGTCAGTTACGGGACGTCGAGCTACGGTTACGACATCCGCTGCGCCGATGAATTCAAGATTTTCACGAACATCAATTCGACCATCGTCGATCCGAAGAATTTCGACGAGAAATCGTTCGTCGATTTCAAGGGCGACGTCTGCATCATCCCGCCGAATTCCTTCGCGCTCGCGCGCACGATCGAGTACTTCCGCATTCCGCGCTCGGTCCTGACGGTATGCCTGGGCAAGTCGACCTACGCGCGCTGTGGCATCATCGTCAACGTGACCCCGTTCGAGCCGGAATGGGAGGGCTACGTGACGCTCGAATTCTCGAACACGACGCCGCTGCCCGCGAAGATCTACGCGAACGAAGGCGTCGCGCAGGTGCTGTTCTTCGAGAGCGACGAGGTCTGCGAGGTGTCCTATCGCGACCGCGGCGGCAAATACCAGGGGCAGCAGGGCGTGACCCTGCCGCGGGCCTGAGCCCCCGGGCGTTGCCCCGACCCCTCCCTCATTCTCATCGTGTGACGCCGCCGTCCGGGCAACCGGGCGCGGTACATGCCGCGTGCCGTGGCAGCGCTCCCGCGCCGTATTGCTTGGAGATATCCAGATGAAATTCCGTTTTCCCGTCGTCATCATCGATGAGGATTTCCGTTCCGAGAACATTTCCGGTTCCGGCATTCGCGCGCTCGCCGAGGCGATCGAGGGCGAGGGCATGGAGGTGCTCGGGTTCACCAGCTACGGCGATCTGACGTCGTTCGCCCAGCAGGCGAGCCGCGCCTCGTGCTTCATCCTGTCGATCGACGACGACGAATTCGGCCTGGCCGACGGCGTGGAGGACACCGGCGAGCTGGCGCACGCGATCGTCGCGCTGCGCGCGTTCATCGCGGCGGTGCGCCGCCGCAACGCCGACCTGCCGATCTTCCTGTACGGGGAGACGCGCACGTCCCGGCATATTCCGAACGACGTGCTGCGCGAGCTGCACGGCTTCATCCACATGTTCGAGGACACGCCGGAATTCGTCGCGCGGCACATCATCCGCGAGGCGCGCACGTACCTGGACTCGCTCGCGCCGCCGTTCTTCCGCGCACTGACCCACTATGCGGCCGACGGCTCGTACTCGTGGCACTGCCCGGGACACTCGGGCGGCGTCGCGTTCCTGAAGAGCCCGCTGGGCCAGATGTTCCACCAGTTCTTCGGCGAGAACATGCTGCGCGCCGACGTCTGCAACGCGGTCGACGAACTCGGCCAGCTGCTCGACCACACCGGTCCGGTCGCGAAATCGGAGCAGAACGCGGCGCGGATCTTCTCCGCCGACCATCTGTTCTTCGTGACCAACGGCACGTCGACGTCGAACAAGATCGTCTGGCACGCGACGGTGGCGCCGGGCGACATCGTGCTGGTCGACCGCAACTGCCACAAATCGATCCTGCACGCGATCACGATGACCGGCGCGATTCCGGTCTTCCTCACGCCCACGCGCAACCATTACGGCCTGATCGGCCCGATCCCGCTCGACGCGTTCCGCCCGGAGAACATCCGCCGCAAGATCCAGGCGAACCCGTTCGC
>JBPBQT010000069.1:0-8017 GCA_050955065.1 Janthinobacterium lividum
CAGTTGATGCCGCATCTCACCGCCCTCGAAAACGTGATGCTGCCGCTCGAACTGCGCGGCGAGGCACGGGGCGGGTCGCGGCGTACCCCGCGCGACGCGGCCATGGGGGCATCCGGCATGCGGGACGATGATCCCCGTTCCGGGGAGGATGCGCCCACCCGCGCGACGCGGCTGCTCACGGCCGTCGGGCTGGCATCGCGTATCCGGCATTATCCACGGGTGCTCTCCGGTGGGGAACAGCAGCGGGTGGCGCTGGCCCGCGCATTCGTGACCCGGCCCGCGATACTGTTCGCCGACGAACCCACCGGCAGTCTCGATGCCGCCACCGGACAGTCGATCATTCAGCTCATGTTCGAGATGAACCGGGCGCAGGGCGCGACCCTGATCCTGGTCACCCACGACCTCGAACTGGCGCGCCGCTGCGACCGGACGATCCGGATCGAGGCGGGCCGCCTGCGCGGCTGAGGGCCGCCTATCTGCCCGACGGCGCGAGACGCGCGCGCGCGCGCGCGATCAGCGCGGCGGTCGACGAGTCGTGCTTGCCGGCGGCGTCGCTGCCGGGCGCGGCTTCGAGGTCCGCCTCGACGACCCTGCCCAGCATCTTGCCCAGCTCCACACCGTACTGGTCGAACGGATTGATGTTCCAGATGGCGGCCTGCACCAGCACCTTCTGTTCGTAGAGCGCGATCAGCGCGCCCAGTGCCGCCGGCGTCAGCGCGTCGAGCAGGATCGTCGTGCTCGGCCGGTTGCCGGGGAAGCTTAGATGCGGGGCGAGCGCCTCCTTGCCGGGGCCCGCGACCTCGCGCGCCTCGTCGAGCGTGCGGCCCAGCATCAACGCCTCGCTCTGCGCGAAACAGTTGGCCAGCAGCTTCGCATGGTGACCGACGAGACGGTGCTCGGGTGTCAGCACCGCGATGAAATCGATCGGAATCAGCGTGGGGCCCTGATGGAGCATCTGGAAAAACGCGTGCTGGCCGTTGGTGCCCGGCTCGCCCCAGATGATCGCCGCGGTGGCTTCGCTGACCGGCTGGCCGTCCAGGCGGGCCGATTTGCCGTTGCTCTCCATTTCCAGTTGCTGCAGGTAGGAGGGCAGGTAGTGCAGCGCCTCCGAATACGGCGCGACCAGCACGCTTTGCGAGGCGAAGATGTCGCGATACCAGATGCCCAGCAGCGCCATCAGGACCGGCAGGTTCGTTTCCAGCGGCGCGCTGCGGAAATGCTCGTCCATCCCGGCGGCGCCGGCGAGCAGCGCGTCGAAATTCTCCGGCCCCACCGACAGCATGATCGACAGGCCCACCGCGCTCCACAGCGAGTAGCGTCCGCCCACCCAGTCCCACATCTCGAAGACATTGTCCTCGGCGATGCCGAAGCGCACGACTTCCTCGGGGTTGGCCGACACGCCGACGAAGTGCCGGTGCAGTTCGTCTTCCGGGCAGCCGCAATTGACCATCCATTCGCGCAGCGAGCGCGCGTTGGTCATCGTTTCGAGCGTCGTGAACGTCTTCGAGACGATGATCGCCAGCGTGGTTTCCGCATCGATCTTCTCCAGCACGCGGCTCAGGTCGGCGCCGTCGACATTCGAGACGAAATGGGTCGCGATCTGCGGGTCGGCCAGATGATGCAGCGCGTGGCACACCATCTTCGGCCCCAGGTCGGACCCGCCGATGCCGATATTGACGATGTGCCGGATCGGCTTGCCGCTGTAGCCGCGCCACTTGCCTTCGCGCACCTGGTCCGCGAAGGCGGCCATCTTCGCGCGCTCGGCCGCGATCTGCTGGTGGTGCGGCGCGTTCGGATCGAGCGAGCGCAGCGCGGTGTGCAGGGCCGCGCGGCCTTCGGTCGGGTTGACGATGTCGCCGGCGAAGACCGCGTCGCGGCGCGCCTCCATGCCCGCATCGCGCGCGAGTTGCGTCAGCAGGCCGAGCGTTTCGCCGGTCACGCGGTTTTTCGAGAAATCGATCGTCAGGCCGCCGCCGTCGAGCGTGAAGCGTTCCGCGCGGGTGGGCGCCGGATCGTTGGCCGGGGCGAACCAGTCGCGCAGGCGTTCGTCGCGGATCTGTTCGTAATGCGCGCGAAGCGCCGACCAGGAGGGGAGCGTCTCTTGTGTCATAGCCGTCTCTGTCTGTGGAGTCGATGAGTATAAACGGCGCCGCGTCGGGCGCCGCAGTGTCGCGTCAAGCCGTTATGCGTTATCTGCCGGCGCCTGTTTTCCGCGCCCTTGTCTGCATTCTTGTTCGCGTCCTTATCCGCGTTGTCATCCGTCTGTCATCCGCATTGTCATCCGCGGCCACCGCCGCGCCGCGCGAGCAGCCGGTTCAGCAGCGCGCGCATCGCCGGCGCCAGCTCGCCGGCGGTGAGACCCGCGGGTCCCACGCCGCCGGCCGCGAGCTCCTCGGCCGCGCGGCCATGAATCCAGGTGGCGGCGAGCACGGCGTCGAAGGGCGCGAGGTGTTGCGCCAGGAATGCGCCGACCACGCCGCTGAGGACATCGCCCGTGCCGCCCGTCGCCAGGCCGCTGTTGCCGGTGGGATTGATCGCGATCCGGCCGTCGGGCGCGGCGATCAGCGTGCCGGAGCCCTTCAGCACGACCGTACACGCGTAGGTGCGCACCAGCCGGGTGATCGCGTCGATGCGGTCCGCCTCGATCTCCTTCGTCGTGACGCCCAGCAGCCGCGCGGCTTCGCCCGGATGGGGCGTGAGCACCAGATGGCGACCCCGGGCCCGCACGCGCGCGGCGAGATCGGGGTCCGCGGCGATCAGGTTCAGCGCGTCGGCATCGATGATCGTGGGCAGCGCCAGCGCCAGCACGTCGCGCAGCACCTGGGCGGCGTGCGCGCTCTTGCCCAGGCCGGGGCCGATCGTCAGCGCGTCCATCGTGTCGAGCGCGATCGCATCGACCTGGCGCATCATGATTTCGGGATGCGGAGGATCGTAGGCGGGTCCGCCCTGGCCGATCAGCGCGGCGTGCACGCGCCCGGCGCCGCAGTAGAGCGCCGCGCGCGCGGACAGGATCACCGCGCCGCACGTGCCGGTGTCGCCGCCGATGATCGCGACGCTGCCGAACGTACCCTTGTGCGACGAGGCCTGGCGCCTGGGAAAGGCCGTGTCGAAGCATGCCGGGGTACCGAGCGCGATGGCGCGGGGCAGGGGCGCGGAAAGCGCGGCGCGATCCTGGCCGTGGTTCGCGTCATGCCGCAGCGCGTCGATCTGCGCGTCGTCGATTCCCAGGCGCGCGAGCGCGACGCGACCCACGAGATCGCGGCCCACGCCGGTGAAAAGGCCGGGTTTCGCTGCGAGGAAGGTCAGCGTGTGGCTGGCTTCCACCGCATGTTCGCCGCCGACGATCGTGCCGGTGTCCGCGTCGAGGCCGCTGGGAATGTCGAGCGCGAGGACCCGGGCGCCGGCGGCGGTGCGCGCGCTCAAGGTGCGGGCAAGCGTCGTATAGGGTTCGTCCAGCGCCCGGCTCAGACCGATGCCGAACAGGCCGTCGACCAGCCAGGCCGCGGCGGCGCATTGCGCCGGTGTCGGCGTCTCGGCCTGCACCGGCACGCCGGCCGCGCGCGCGCGCTCCAGCGCCCGGCGGCTGACGGCGCCGCTCGGCGCGTGGGGCAGGCAGACACGCGCATCCACGCCCTGACGGCGCAGACTGGCCGCCGCGCACAGCGCATCGCCGCCGTTGTTTCCCGGACCGGCGAAGAACCAGATCAGCGGGGAGGGCGCGGCGGCGGGCGCCAGTTGCGCGAGAAGCCAGGCCGCGGTCGCGTCGCCGGCATAGGTCATCAGCCGGTGCGGGTCGGACTGCGCGGCCGACGCGGCTTCGATCGCGCGCAGCAGCGCGGTGCGTTCCAGCAGCAGCGGTGCATCGGTGTCGATGACGGGGTCGACGACCGCCAGGGCGGCGGGCGGCGTGTCGGCGTGCCCGGCGGCGACGCCGCCGGTATCGGCGGTATCGACGGCGTCGGCGATTCCGGAGGAATTCAGGGGCATGGCGGCTTCCAGTGTGACGGAGACATCGTTCAACATACAATGCCTGGCGGGTTCCTGCAGCCAGACCGATGCCTGTTTCAAAAACATGCAACTAACAGGCAAAACCCGTTTTCAGCTGAGTTCCCATACAGAACGGCTTTCAAGAAAACGGTGAAACTGCCGGTCTCGGGGTCCTGGCACGTCGACGCGCCACCGGCTATCTGAAACGCGCCGGCTGCAGGGCGTGCGCCGTCTCGTCCGGCGCCTCGCCCTGCATCTGCCGCACGAGCATGTCCGCGGCTCCGAACGCCAGGCCCCAGCCCCGGTGATTGCCCGCGAGCATGACGAAGACGCGTGCCTCCGCGGTGTCCTGGCGCTGGCCGCGCGCCGCCGGCAGCGGACCGACCAGCGCCTGCCCGTCGGCGCCCAGCAGATGATCGCCGGTACTGGGCGCCGCGCCGAGCCGTACCAGACCGGCCACCCGGTGTTCGGCGCAATCGTGCAGCAGTTCGGTGAGCGTGTCGATCTGCCTGGCGGAGGGCGCGGCACCCGCATGACCCGCCAGTGCGGTGCTGATCCGCAGGCGCTGTTCGAAGCGGATGATGCCCACCCCGCGTTCGGCGTCGACGAGGATGCGGCGGGGCGCGTTCTCCTCGCGCAGGATCGCGCCGGTCAACGAGCGCATGGCCACACGCGTGGTCGGCAGGGTGACGCCGAGACCGGCGAGCAGCGCCGTCGTGCCGGTACCGGCGGCCACGACGACGCGCCGGGCGTGAAGCCGCTCGCCACCGTCGCCCTGGCGGGGGGGAGCGGGCGGCAACGTCGCGAAACCGACGGCCTGGACGCCGGCGAAGGCGCCGGCGGCATCGGTCGCGGCACGCACGTCGACCGCGACCCGGCCGGCCTCGACGTGGATCGCCGTGGCCTGCCGCATCGTATGGAAGGCGACGCCGCGCAGGGTCAGCGAGACTTTCAGCTGCTTGGCCGCCAACGCGCAATTGCCGGACAGCATATCGTCGAACGCCACGGCGCCCGCGAGATCCTCGGTATGCGCGAGCGACGGTTCCGCGTCGCGGCAGGCGTCGGCATCGAGCGTGCGCGACGTCGCCGTCGACACGAGGCCGGCCTCGCGCAGCGTGGTGGCGAGCGCGTCGGCGCGCGCGAGCGCAGCGGGCGTGCGAAACAGGTAGAGGCCGCCGTCACACGCCTCGAATTCGAACGCGTGCGCTTCCGCGGCGGCGGCAAGCGCGCCGCGCGATGCCTGCGCCAGCGCGGCGAGCGCGCGACACGACGCGAGGCCGGCGTCGTCCGCCTGTTGCTGGCGGGCCTTGCGGCGCCAGGGCAGGCCGCCCGCCTCCGGCATGCGCGGGCCCGGACCGAACCAGGGATCGAACGGCACGGGCAGCGCCAGGCCCCCGTGTGCGAACGACGCCGCCTGCGCGACGGTCGCATGCTGTTCGACGACGGCGACGGACCAGCCCGCGGCCGCCGCGGCCGCCGCGACGGCGACGCCGCTGATGCCCGCGCCAATCACAATGAGGTCCAACTGCTCCATGGGCGATTCGGTCCGGACGATGAGGGAAGGCGCGCCATCATAGCGTTAAAGTCGGGAAACCGGAACGCGCCGCGCCGCGAGGGCTGCGCTGCACGGTATAATCTCGACCTCCTTTCGCACCATGCCGCGCTCCCGCGCGGTGCATCCATACCGCCCCCATGGCTCACTTCTCGTGCTTTCCCGGCGCTTCGGCTCTCTCCGATTTTCGTAAGACCCGGTTGCTCGCCACGCTGAAGGCGATCGATCCGCACATCGTCGACGTCGATGCGATCTACCTGCATTTCGTGAACAGCGACGCCGCGCTCGGCGTGGCGCAGTCCGGCGTGCTCGAGGCCCTGTTGCGCTATGGCGACCCCGCGCCCGAACGGGTGAGCCGGCATCCCGAGACCTTCCTGGTCGTGCCGCGCTTCGGCACCCTCTCGCCCTGGGCGAGCAAGGCGACGGACATCGCGCACAACTGCGGTCTGACGATCGTGCACCGCATCGAACGCGGGGTCGAGTTCTCGCTGACGCTGAAATCGTCGTTGCTGGGCGGCCAGCGCCGGCTGGATGCGGCGGCGCGCGAGGCGGTGATGAACGCATTGCACGACCGCATGACCGAATCGATCGCCCGCGACCGCGAGCATGCGTACCGGTTGTTCGAGGAACTGCCGTCCGCGCCGCTGGAACGCGTCGACCTGCTGGGCGCCGGGCGCGGCGCGCTGGTGGCAGCGAACGGCGCATTGGGCCTGGCGCTGGCCGACGACGAGATCGATTATCTGGTCGAGGCGTTCCAGGGCCTGGGGCGCAACCCGAGCGACGTCGAATTGATGATGTTCGCGCAGGCGAACAGCGAGCACTGCCGCCACAAGATCTTCAACGCGAGCTGGACGATCGACGGCGAGGCGCAGGAACTGTCGCTGTTCCAGATGATCCGCAACACGCACAAGCTGCATCCGGAAGGCACCATCGTCGCGTATTCCGACAACGCCGCGGTGATGGCGGGCGCGCGCGTCGAACGCTGGTATCCACGTGGCGATTCGCAGATCTATGCGGCGAGCGACGAACTCACGCACACGCTGATGAAGGTCGAGACGCACAATCACCCGACGGCGATCTCGCCGTTCGCGGGCGCGGCGACCGGTGCCGGCGGCGAGATCCGCGACGAGGGCGCGACCGGGCGCGGCGCGCGGCCGAAGGCGGGCATGAGCGGCTTCTCGGTGTCGAACCTGCGTCTGCCGGACGCGGTGCGGACCTGGGAGCGCGCGGACGACGCGGCGCGGCCGCTGCACGAACGCACGGGCGCGGCGCAGGGTACGGCGGCCCACGGCGCGCAGACGGGCGCCCGCGGCGACGTGCCGGCGGAGGCGGTGGCGCCACGCGGCTACGGCCGCCCGGAGCGCATCGCGTCGCCGCTGCAGATCATGACCGACGGGCCGCTGGGCGGCGCGGCCTTCAACAACGAATTCGGCCGGCCGAACCTCGCCGGCTATTTCCGCGTCTACGAGCAGAACGTCGGCGGCGTGGTGCGCGGCTATCACAAGCCGGTGATGATCGCCGGCGGCATCGGCAACATCGCCGACCGGCACACGCACAAGAACGCGTTGCCCGCCGGCACGTTGCTGATCCAGATCGGCGGCCCCGGCATGCGCATCGGCATGGGCGGCGGCGCCGCGAGCTCGATGGCGACCGGCACGAACACCGCCGCGCTCGATTTCGACTCGGTGCAGCGCGGCAACCCCGAGATCCAGCGTCGCGCGCAGGAAGTGATCAACGCGTGCTGGCAGCTGGGCGATGCCAATCCGATCCAGAGCATCCACGACGTGGGCGCGGGCGGGCTGTCCAACGCGTTCCCGGAGATCGTCGAGGGCGCGAACCAGGGCGCGCGGTTCATGATCGACCGCATCGCGCTCGAGGAAACCGGCCTGTCGCCGCGCGAGATCTGGAGCAACGAGGCGCAGGAGCGCTATGTCCTCGCGATCGCCCCGGAAAGCGCCGCGCAGTTCGAGGCGATCTGCCGCCGCGAGCGCTGCCCGGTCTCCTTCGTCGGCGTCGCGACCGACGCGCAGGTGCTGATGCTGGCCGAGGCCGAGCGATTCGCCGCGCTGGACGAGACGGCCCGTGCCCATCTGGCCGGTCTCGCGAAGGGCGCCGCAGTCGATGGTGCGGCGGATGTTGCCGCAATGTCCGATGCGGCAACATCCGGTGCCGCAACGTCCGATGCGGCGCCATCCGGCGTCGCCCTGCCGGAGGCCGACACCGCGGCGTTCGCGGTCGACATGCCGATGGACGTGCTGTTCGGCAAGGCGCCGCGGCTGCATCGCGACGTGGCGCGCGTGCCGGTCGCGCACCCGGCGCTGGTGCTCGACGACGTGACGCTGGACGCCGCCGCCTCGGCGGTGATCGCGCATCCGACGGTGGCCTGCAAGGGCTTTCTGATCACGATCGGCGACCGTACCGTGGGCGGCATGACGGTGCGTGACCAGATGGTCGGCCCGTGGCAGGTGCCGGTCGCCG
>JBPBQT010000070.1:0-7801 GCA_050955065.1 Janthinobacterium lividum
TCGGCCTTGCCGAACTGCAAGAGGTCATGGCCGCGCAGCGGGTGGTGGTGGAGCCGGGCGACATGGTCTGCCTGCGCACCGGTACCGACGAGGCGCTCCTGGGCATGCAAGGCGAGCCGGACATCGCCTGGCTCAACACGCATTTCGCCGCGCTCGAAGGGCGCGACGAGGGCTTGCGCAAATGGATCGTCGATTCCGGCGTGGTCGCGTTGATCGCCGACAACGCCGCGGTCGAGATGCTGCCGGCGCGGCCCGCGACGACGGCGTCGTATGCGTCGCATCCATTGCACGATCTCTGCCTGTTCCGTCTCGGCGTCTATCTCGGCGAGCTCTGGCTGCTGAGCCCGCTGGCGGACTGGCTTGCCGAGAACGGGCGCAACCGCTTTCTGCTGACCGCGCCACCGCTCAGGCTGCCGCGCGCGGTCGGCTCGCCGGTGAGTCCGGTCGCCACGGTGTAGGGTCGGAGGGCGAGCGTGGCGGCATTCGAGGTTCTCGCGGCCCGCGCGCGGGCCGCATCGCCGAAAGACGGCGCGCTTGCAGACAGCGTTGTCTCAGGATGCCGATCCCGCATATCCCCGGAGCGCGACGTACAGCCCGACCACGATCATCAGCGTGCTGGAAAGATAAGGGGGCGCGCCGCGCTTCCCGGCCAGGGCCAGCGGTTCGACGCCTTCCTCGCGCCGATCACCGCCGGTGCGCCGACCGTGACCAGATGGACGATGCCACGCGGCCGTGTCCGGTATCGATCTGATGGCTGGCATCGTGAGACGGGCCGGAAATATGCGGTCAATGTCCGGACGTCATCTTCAAGCCGATGACGCAGCCGACGATGCCGGCGATCAACAGAAGCCGCAGGGTGGTGTGCGGCTCGCCGAACCCCATCATGCCGATCAGTACCGTACCCAGCGCGCCGATGCCGGTCCAGACCGCGTAGGCCGTTCCCAGCGGAATCGTGCGGGCCGCCATTTCCAGAAAGGTCATGCTCAGGAAGGTCGAGACCAGAAATCCTGCGGTCCACGGCAGGTTCCTGAAGCCCTGGACGTAGCGCAGGCACGTCGTGAATGCGACTTCGAAGAAGCCGCCCAAAAGCAGAAGAAACCAGCTCATCGGAAACCTTTCGACTGAAAATCAGGGTTGCGCCAGACCATCGGCCGACACGGTGCGCGTGAGAGTACGAACGGCCTGGAATGGCATGCCCTTCGAACGTATATGAGAATGTCTCCAACATACGGAATTCGGGCAAAACTTCTATAAGTTATACTATATAAAAGCATGTCAAGAACGGTGCAATTGTCTGAAATCGATTCCCGGATGGATCGTTCGAGACGTAGCGGCAAGATCATGCCGCTCCCACCGTCCGCCGCAGGAAGTCGAACACCGTCGCCCGCTGCCGCGCGATGGTTTCCGGTTCGATGCCGGCACCATGGCCGCCCTCGCGGTTCTCCAGATACCAGACCTGCGCATGTCCCTGCGCCTGCATCCGCGCGGCCATCTTGCGGGCGTGTCCCGGATGCACGCGGTCGTCGGCGCTCGACGTGGTGAACAGCACCGGCGGATACGCGGCGTCGGCGCGCACGTTCTGGTACGGCGAATAGGTCATCAGCACGCGCAGGTCCTCGGCGACGGCCGGGTCGCCGTACTCGTCGATCCACGACGCGCCCTGCAGCAGCAGATGGAAACGCGCCATGTCGAGCAGCGGCACCTCCGACACGACCGCGCCGAACAGGTCCGGGCGCTGCACCAGGCAGGCGCCGGTGAGCAGGCCGCCATTGCTGCCGCCGCTGATCGCGAGCTGCCGGGCGGTGGTGACGCCGGAATCGATCAGCGACTGCGCGACGGCGATGAAGTCGTCGAACGCGACCTGACGGTTGCCGCGCTGCGCGGCGCGGTGCCAGTCGGGACCGAATTCGCCGCCGCCGCGGATGTTCGCGACCGCGTAGAGATTGCCGGCTTCGAGCCAGCCGATGCCGGTGGTGGCGTCGTAGCGCGGGTCGAGCGACACTTCGAAGCCGCCATAGCCGTACAGCAGGCAGGGTGCCGCCGCACCCCTGACGGCGGCTTCCCGTCCCACCAGCCAGTACGGGATCTGCACGCCATCGGGTGCGGTCGCATGCCGGCGTTCGGCGACGATCCCCGTGACGTCGAAGCGCGCCGGCAACTGCGCAAGCAGGCGCCAGGGTTCGTCGCTGCCCAGCGTGACGTGGAACAGCGACGGCGGCGTGAGGTAGTGCTCGACATAGACCAGCGCGGTATCGTCGCGCCGGAAGTCGATCGCGCTGACGTCGCACTGCCCGGCGGGCAGCGCGAGCACCTGCCCATGCCATTCGCGACCGGCCCGCGGCGGCGTCCACAGCGTCACGGCGGGCACGCCGTCGTCCGTCGTCGAGACGACCAGGAAGCGCCGCGAGACGTCAATGCCGCTCAGCACCTGTCGCTCGCCCGGCGTGAACAGCGCGGCGAAGCGCCGCTCGCCGGCGAGGAAGGCATCGTGCCGGATCGCGAGCAGCGAACCGCTCGGGTGGTGTTCGCCGCCCACGCTCCAGGTTTCGCGCGGCGTGACGAAGAGCCAGCCGTCCCAGTGCGGGAGTTCGGCGTGCAGCGGGACATCGTATTGCCGCCATGACGGGCTGGCGTCGCTGTCGTCGCGCCAGAAGTGCATCGCCTCGAAAAAGGTCACCGCGCGCGAGGCGAGATGCAGTTGTCCTTCCTGGTCATAGTGCGCGCTGACGACCACATCGCTTTCCTCGCCCTCGAACACGACCGGGGCATCGGCGATCGCGGTGCCGCGGGTCCAGCGGCGCGCCTCGCGCGGCAATCCCGAGGACGTGAGCGCGGGTGCGGGGTTGTGGGCGCCGTCGTCCCAGCCCACGTACACCGTGTCGCGATCGATCCACGACGCGTGATGCTTGCCGATGTCGGGCAGCGTGAAGCCGTCGGCGACGAAGGTCCGCGACGGAATGTCGAATTCGCGCACGATGCCCGCGTCCGCGCCGCCCGGCGAGAGGCGCACGAGCACGCGGTCGTGGTCCGGACGCAGCATGCTGAAACCCTTGAGCGTCCAGCGGTGCTCGCTGGCGCCTTCGCGGTTCAGGTCGAGGGCGTCGATGTCGAGGACGATGTCCCAGTCGGGCGTGCCGTCGAGCCAGGACTGCCAGGCGGTGCGCCGGACGATGCCGAGGCGGTGCTCGGCATCCTGCCAGGTGTTGTACGCCCAGTCGTCCACGCGCCAGCAACTGACGATGCGGTCCTCGGCGGTATAGGCGCGCAGCAGCCGCTGCGTCAGCGCGTCGCCTTCCGGCGTGTGGCCGAAGACCGATTGGGTGCGCGCGTTCTGCGCGTCGAGCCAGATGCCGACCTCGGGGTCGTCGAGGGCTTCGAGGGCGAGGTAGGGGTCGGCCGTGGCGATCGAGGCGGCGGGGACCACGTTCAAAGCTGCGGCAGGCGCGCTGTCGGGAGCGGTGCTGGAAGCGGCGCCGGCAGCGACACGGGACACGGCATCGGCAGCGACAGGCCAGACAGGGGCGGGCGGCGGCGTGGGGACGGTCATGGGATGGCAGGTTCCGGGAGCGTGCGGGAGAGTGCGGGAAAGGACAGGAGAGGGCCGGGGGCGCACCCCGGCCAGAAGGTGATGCTATGCCAGGACGGCGCGCCCGTCCACCCGCCAGCCGAACAGCCGGGGGCGGTCGACGCTGCCGACGCCGCCGACATCGAGGTGCCGCCGCCGGCGCAATGGCACGACGGACGGCATGACAGCGCCTATTCGGCGCCGCCCAACTGTTGCAGCGCATCGGCCGCGCTCTGGTTGCCCTGCTGCAGCGCGATATCGTACGGCGTGTTGCCGCGCGCGTCGCGGTGGTTCACGTCCGCGCCGTGCGCGACCAGCACCGGCATCATCGCGGTCCGGCCGAACAGCGCGGCGAAGGCGAGGGCGCTTTCGCCCGCGTTGTTCGTCTGGTTCAGATCGCAGTCCGCATGCAGAAGGTCGCGCGCGATCTCGTCGCGACCCCGAAAGAGCGCGCCCATCAAGGCGGTATTGCCGTGCTTGTCCGCCAGGCAGGCGTTCGCATGCGCGTTCATCAGCATCGCGAGTGCGTCGCGATGTTCGCGATACGACGCGAGAATGAGGGCCGTGTAGCCGGAATCGTCCTGAACATCGAGCGGTTGATGCGCATCGATCAAGGCCTGGAGAATGTCGGTGCGGCCCATGCGGGCGGCAGCGAACCACTGCTCATCGTAGCGGAGCGCGCCGCCGGACGACAGCGGCGCCGTGGACGCCGGAGCGGCTGGGGAACCCTGCGCCACCGTGGACGCCGTGGACGCCGGCGTCACCGAGAACGCCAGCGGCTGCGCACTCTGGCACGCGGCCAGAACGCTCAGCCCCAGCCCCGCCAGCAGGGCCGACCCGACGCGTGTAAACCGGGTCAGCGGCAACCGGTTCCGCTTCGTCGTCGGGCGCATGCTTACCCTTCGAGCTTCGCAGCCATCGCCTTCACGCGGGAAACGTCGGCATTCAGGCCCTTCGCCACGCGCGTGCCGAACTCCGGATCGGCCTTGTAGAAGTACGAGAGTTCCGTGTACTCGTTGTCCTCGTTGGTGATCTGGCTCATGTCGGTCACCAGGTTGCCGACGAGATCGTGCTTGTCGCTGGCCGACAGCGAGCGATAGTGTTCACCGGCCTGCACGAATTCCATCTTCTTGGCGATCGCGCGCTGCTGGGTGGTGCCCGTCAGCGGCAGTTGCGTCATCCTGTATTCCGGATTCTGCTTCAGGTCCTTGAGCCCGGTCGGATCGTAGTTGACGCTGCCTTCCTTCTTGCTGTCCGCGAGCTCGCCGGCCTGGTGGTTGTTCATCACCGGCACGCGCGGCCGGTTGATCGGCAGCTGCATGTAGTTCGTGCCCACGCGGTAGATCTGCGTATCGGCATACGAGAACAGGCGACCCTGCAGCATCCGGTCTTCCGACGGCTCGATGCCCGGAACCATGCGCGACGGCGCGAACGCCGATTCCTCGGTCGACTCGAAGAAGTTCGCCGGGATCTTGGTCAGCGTCATCGTGCCCACCTTGCGCTCCGGCACGCCCTTCCATTCCTTGGTGTCGTCGAGCGCGTCGTACGGGAAGTCGGCCAGTTGCTCCGGCTTCAGCACCTGGATCATCAGGTCCCACTTCGGGTCGTCGCCCTTTGCCAGCGCGGCGTACAGGTCGCGCGTCAGGTTGTTGAAGTCCTTGCCCTGCACGACGGGGATCTGTGCCGGTGTCAGGTTCTCGATGCCCTGGCGGCTGACCCAGTGGAACTTCACGTAGTGGATCTCGCCCTTGGCGTTGACCAGCTTGAACGCGTGCACGCCGAAGCCGTCCATCTTGCGATAGGACGCCGGCGTGCCGCGGTTCGAGTACAGCCAGGTCAGCATCGCCGTGCTTTCCGGGCTGTGCGAGAAGAAGTCGAACATCCGGTTCGGGTCCTGCAGGTTCGTCACCGGGTCCGGCTTCAGCGCATGGACGAAGTCCGGGAACTTGATGGCGTCGCGGATGAAGAAGATCGGCATGTCGTTGCCGACCAGATCCCAGTTGCCCTGCTCCGTGTAGAACTTGACCGAGAAGCCGCGCGGGTCGCGCGCTTCCTCGGGCGAACCCCCGCTGTTGATCACGGTGGAGAAACGCACGAAGACCGGCGTGGTCTTGCCCGCTTCGAAGACGTTCGCGCGGGTGATGTCCGACAGGTCCGCTTCCTGGACGAAATTGCCGAACGCGCCGGTGCCGCGCGCGTGTACGACCCGCTCGGGAATGCGCTCGCGGTCGAAGCGCTGCAGCTTCTCGATCAAGTTGGAATCCTGCAGGAGCACCGGGCCGTTCGGGCCGGCGGTCTGCGAATTCTGGTTGTCTCCCACCGGGGCGCCGCTGTCGCGCGTCAGGTCCGCGGCGTGAGCGGCCGTGGCGGACATGAACGCGAGGCAGACCAGCGCGGTGATTTTATTGATCTTGAACATTCTTGATTCCGTTGTGGGTGCGGTTTCATTGTCACCGCCGCAGACAACGGTTGTCCAATCGTGGTTCTTCATCGCGGGCATTGTCTGTCTGTATGGCCGCGATAGAAAAAGGCGGGGCGGCGCATGAGCGACGCCGGTGGTGCGATCTCAGAGGTCTCGGAGGTTGTCCAGATCCGTCAATGCCCGGGAATCCAGTACAAGCGCGCCCGCCGCGATATTTTCCCGCAGGTGCGCGAGCGTCGATGTGCCCGGAATGACCAGGATATTGGGCGCGCGCCGCAACAGCCAGGCCAGCGCCACCTGCATCGGCGGCACCCGCAGCGATGCGGCCACTCGCGTCAGCGTATCGGACTGCAATGGCGAAAAGCCGCCGAGCGGGAAGTAGGGTACGTAGGCGATGCCTTGCGCGGCGAGCGTATCGATCAATGCGTCGCGGCCCCGGTGGGCGAGGTTGTAGTGATTCTGGACGCAGACGATATCGGTGACGCGCTGTCGACCCGCTGTAGCAACGCCGAGCTCAGGGTGGCCAGAAGCTCTGTGCCGACGATGCGCTTGTTCCCGGGATAACGATCGACGTTGGATGGGGGACCGTATCGAGCATGTCCGTTTGAATAATGAGAACCGGGCGATGACGCTTTCCTGGCTCTTCCTCATGAGCAGCTAGTCGGAGCCTTTGAGGCCGACGGCTTCGGCCATGGCTCGGGTCTGTCGGGCAAACTCAGCGCCGGCACGGAATGAAAGAACGACTGCTTGCATGGGAGTTTCCTTGACGGCCTCGATACGCCTTGACGAGCAGCCACTGCATAGTGATTTGCCAACATTTTCAATGACGGGACGGCGTATCGCGGGCAACGTTCGTCGCGATGGCGCGCGATGCCGGCGCCGGGCGGTTCGCCCGGCAGTCCGACGCGACGCTGACCCGCGCCGATCGCTGGGCGACGCTGGCGGCCAGCACGATTCCGACGCTGCTGGTCTGGGGCGAGGCCGACCGTTTCGTGCCGCTGGACGTCGGGAGGCGCATTGCTGAAAGAATGCCGCATGCGCGCTTCGCGTCGTTGCCCGGTTGCGGGCATTTCCCGACGCTGGAGCGTGCGGCGATATGCGCGGACATGGCGCGCGACTGGCTGCGCCATGTCGTGCCGTCCGGATAAGGGGCACTGCATTCGACCAGCCGGTCAATCGATCGGCACGATCACACTCGCCAACGCGATCGTGCCGCCTTCGACGACACGTGCGGTGATGCCGCCGAAGCCGCGTACCGCGTTGTAGCCGCCCGTGCCCAATATCTCCTCCATCCGCGAGCAGGGGTGGCATTCGCCGCTGGTCTCCAGAAGCGCGTCGCCGATGCGAAAGCGCCGCGCCTTCAGCGCCAGCAGATTGATGCCGGACGTGACGATGTTGCGGCGCAGGTCGAGCGGCGACACATGCTCTTTACCGAGATGGCTGGCGATGGCGGCCAGGCTCTCGGCCTGGATCAACGTGACCTGCCGGTTGCCGCCGGCGCGGCCGTAGCGGTCGCCGTCGAGCCCGGTTCCCGCGTGCGCCTGGACGGCGTCGACGACCTGCAACGGTTCGCGGCGCACGGTGCGCAGCCCCAGCCAGACGACCTTGCCCGGGTGCGCGGGCGCCAGCATCAGTTTTGCGAGGGGGGATTCGGGATTTAGGGGCATGGTTGCAAGGCGTAGAGGGAGGGGCTGAGTCCCGTTCCCGGGTGACGCGTTCGAGCGCGGCGGATGCCGTGGCGTTCACGTCGGTCGCAGCGCAATCCGGCGGCGTATCGGTTCGCTGTCAGGGAGCAGGTTATCGAAGTCATTGGC
>JBPBQT010000071.1:0-7780 GCA_050955065.1 Janthinobacterium lividum
GTTGCCTGAGGCGCGTGCGCGCCGGCGATGCCGGCGCCGTCAGGCGGCGCCGGCGGCTCAGTCGTCGACGAGCGCGCGGATGGTGGGGAGATTGCGCCAGTAGCCGCGCGCATCCATCCCGCAGCCAAAGACGTAACGGTCCGGCACCTCGAAGCCGCAGAAGTCCGGCCTCAGCGGCTTGGACTTCGTCAGCTGCTTCTCGCACAACACGGCGCTCATGAAGCGCGTCGCGCCCATCGCCATGATGCGGTCGCGGATCGCCGCCATCGTCTCGCCTTCGTCCAGGATGTCGTCGAGCACCAGCACGACGCGGTCCTTGACCGATTCGGCCGGCGCGACGCGCCATTGCATCTCGCCGCCCGCGGTGGCATTGCGGTAGCGGGTCAGGTGGATGTAATCGAACTCCAGCGCGAAATCGAGTTTCGGCAGCAGCATGCCGGTGAACACCGCCGCGCCGCCCATCACCGACAGCAGCAGCGGAAACGTCTCGCCGACCTCCGCACGAATCGCCGCGGCCATCCGGTCGACGGCGGCGGTGACCGATGCGGCCGAGACGATCTCCTCGGATTTCTTGAAAATATCGAGCGCTTCTTCGCGGTTCATTGACAGGGCTCAGCTGGTTGAAAGGTCAGTGGTAAATACATAAGGCGCTCAGCGCATGCCGGGCATCATGCCCTTCATGCCGCGCATCATCTTCGCGAGATTGCCGCCCTTGAGCTTCTTCATCATGCCCCGCATCTGATCGTACTGGGCGAGCATCCGGTTGACTTCCTGCACCTGCACGCCGGCGCCGATCGCGATGCGCCGCTTGCGGCTCGCCTTGATCAGCTCCGGTTTCGCGCGCTCGCCCGGCGTCATCGAGTTGATGATGCCTTCCATGCGGCGCATCTGCTTTTCCGCCTGCCCCATGTCGGCCTTGCCGGCGGCGGCCTGGAACTGCGCGGGCAGCTTGTCGAGCATCGTCGACAGGCCCCCCATGCTCTTCATCTGCGTCAGTTGCGCGCGGAAGTCGTCGAGATCGAAATCGCCGCCTTTCTTGACCTTGTCGGCCAGTTTCTGCGCCGCCTTGACGTCGACGCCGCGTTGCGCGTCCTCGACCAGCGCCAGGATGTCGCCCATGCCGAGGATCCGGCTGGCCATGCGGTCCGGGTGAAAGACCTCCAGGCCGTCGAGCTTCTCGCCGACGCCGACGAACTTGATCGGGCGCCCGGTCACATGCCGCACCGACAGCGCCGCGCCGCCGCGCGAGTCGCCGTCGAGCTTGGTGAGGACGACGCCGGTCAGCGGCAACGCGTCGTTGAACGCCTTCGCGGTGTTGATCGCGTCCTGACCCAGCATGGCGTCGACGACGAACAGCGTCTCGGACGGCTTGATCGCCGCGTGCAGCGCGCTGATCTCGATCATCATCGCTTCGTCGATGCCGAGACGTCCGGCGGTGTCGACGATCAGCACGTCATGATAGTGACGCCGCGCCCAGTCGACGGCGGCGCGCGCGATGTCGACCGGCTTCTGGTCCGGGGTCGACGGGAAGAAGTCCGCGCCGACCTGTTCGGTGACGGTGCGCAACTGCTCGATGGCGGCCGGGCGGTAGACGTCGGCGGAGACGGTCAGCACCTTCTTCTTGTACTTCTCGCGCAGCAGCTTCGCCAGCTTGCCGACCGTGGTGGTCTTGCCCGCGCCCTGCAGACCGGCCATCAGGATGATCGCGGGCGGCGCCACGGCCAGATTCAGCTCGGCGGCCTTGCCTTCGTAATCGCCGCCGATCATCGCCGTCAGTTCGCGCTGCACCACCGCGACCAGCGCCTGGCCGGGCGACAGGCTGCCGACGACTTCCTCGCCGAGTGCCTTCTCCTTGATCTTCGCGACAAATTCGCGCACCACCGGCAGCGCGACGTCGGCCTCCAGCAGCGCGAGGCGCACCTCGCGCAGCATCTCCTGGGTGTTGGCTTCGGTCAGCCGGGCTTCGCCACGCAGCGTCTTGACGACGCGGGCCATTCGTTGAGTTAGATTGTCGAGCATGTCCGGGGATTCACGAGGCAGGTATCGGCGGATCTGCTATACATGCGGGGGCGCTGCGGGATGCATGCGACGTCCATGCCTGCTCCGCGCGCACCCCTCGAATGTAATCCGGCCGTGGTGTAAACTTCGAATATGACAATTGTACTGTACGCGGTGACGGCGATTCTATATGGCGGACTCTCGATTGCCGCCTGGCATGCCTATCGGCGCCGGCCGGCGGCCGATATCGCCGGGGCACGGCCGGTGGCCAGCGGCGGGGCCAGCGGCGGGGCCAGCGGCGCGGGCGGGGGCGGGGGCGGGGGCGAGAGGCTGCGTCGCCCGTCGTCGGCCGCCGGCCGCGGCGGCGTGTCGCTGCCGGGCGCGCGTTTCGTGTTGCTGCTGGCGCTGCTCGCGCATGGCGCGCTGCTGCATGCGACGATCTTCCCGGCCGACAGCATGGTCTTCGGTTTCGCGTTCTCGCTTTCGGCGATGCTGTGGCTGGGCGCGGGTATCTACCTGATCGAAAGCTTCTTCTTTCCGCTCGAAGGGCTGGGTTTGCTGGTGCTGCCGCTGGCCTGCGCCGCCTCGCTGATGCCGGGAGCGTTCGGCGGCGTGCGCGTGATGAGCTATGCGGCCGACCCGCTGTTCAAGGTCCATTTCCTGATCGCCAATGTGGCCTACGGGCTGTTGACGATCGCCGCGCTGCATGCATTCCTGATGCTGCTGGTCGAGCGTCGGCTGCATGCGTCGCGGCAGGCGGTGCGGGCCGGAGGCGTGGGGCGGGGGGTGAGCCTGTCGGTGCCCGATTCGGGGCCCAGCTGGCTGGGTGGCTGGCTGGAGACCCTGCCGCCCTTGCTGACCATGGAGAAACTGCTGTTTCGCCTGATCAGCGCGGGCTTCGTGCTGCTGACGCTGACGCTGCTCAGCGGCTTCCTCTTTTCCGAACAGTTGCTGGACCGATTGTTGCGGTTCGACCACAAAACGGTTTTCGCGCTCCTGTCCTGGTTCATGTTCGGCGGACTGGTCGCGGGCCGATATATCTATGGCTGGCGCGGACGCGCGGCGCTGCGCTGGGTGCTCGCATCCTTCCTGACGCTGCTGCTGGCCTATGTCGGCAGCCGTTTCGTGCTCGAGGTTCTGCTGCACCGCTCGGTCGTCTGATACCGGCTCGACGCCGGTTCCGGCCGGTATCGATCGATACCGCGAGTCATCCATCGCATTTTCTTTTGACGGTTTCGCTGCCATGTCCCGTATTTTGTTCTGGATCGTTCTATTGGGTGCCGGTTACTGGTTCTGGCAACGCGCCAGGACCGCGGTCCTGCGCGCGGCGGCCGAGCAGAGCGCCGCCGCCGCCGGCAAGGCTGCGCGCGGCGCGCCGCAACTCGTCGAGCCGATGGTGAGTTGCGCCTATTGCGGGGCCCATTCGCCGCGCAGCGACACGGTCGCGCTGCACCGTCGCCATTTCTGCAACGACGAACACGCGCGACGCTATGCCGGCGGCGAGCGCGCCGACCGGCAGGTGTGATGTCGGACGGCATGTCGGTCGCATCCGCGACGGTCGTCGCGCCGGTCGCGCCGGTCGACGCGTCGGGATGGCTGCACGGCGCATGTGTCGTGCATTCGCCGAATGCCGATCCGCGACCGGACGGCGTGCTGCCCACCCTGTTGGTGATCCACAACATCAGCTTGCCGCCGGGGTGCTTCGGTGCACGCGACATCACGGCGCTGTTCACCAATACCCTCGACTTCGACGCCCATCCCTTTTATCAGACGATCCGCGGACTGCGGGTGTCGTCCCATTTCCTGATCGCCCGCGACGGCGGCCTGACGCAGTTCGTGTCGACGCTCGAACGCGCGTGGCATGCCGGCGCCTCGTGCTTCGCGGGGCGTGAGCGCTGCAACGATTTCTCGATCGGCGTCGAGCTCGAGGGCACCGACGACCGCGCGTTCGCAGCGCCGCAATATGCTACTCTCGCGTCCCTGACAAAATCCCTGCGCGCGCGCCACCCGATCGGTGCGGTCGCCGGGCATGCCGACATTGCGCCCGGGCGCAAGACGGACCCGGGCCCGTATTTCGACTGGAACGCCTACGGCGAGGCCGCGGCGCTCCCGGGGCATGTGCTGCCACGGCAAGCCGCCTGAGGCCCGCTCTGGTCGGCCAGGATCGACGAATTCGACGTCTGGCGGGACTGCGGAAAACGTGAAAAACGCGGGGTCATCCCGCTCCCCGAAGGCGCGCGGCGCGGCCTTTTGTCAAGCTTTCCGGAATAAATATAGCGCTTTTCGCAGTCGACGAAGAACACTATACTTGGTGCCGTTGAGAGGGATAAGTACTAGATATAGTGGGTTTCAGATAATCACGCAGCCGTAAGGCGGTCATTCATCACCCAGCCCCGAGGCGGTCCTTCGACGCCGGATCGGCCCCAGGCATCATCCGTATAAATCCACACCAGCCGCGGCCGGCATTGCCGGGAACCGCGGCCCGCAAGAGGCGGCGCGCCGCCGGCACTTCCTTCGCCAGGGTGTTCGACTCCCGGCGACGTTTCCACAAGAACGCGCCGGATGACATATCCCCGAAATGTCGGCAGCCGGCTTCCTCCATTCGCATTCGACGGCACAGCGCCGCGACCAGACCAGGAGTTTTCATATGCAATCGACCGAGAACGCAACGACCTCGCTACGCGACGCGTCCCCGCAGGGCATGCCGCCCCCCGACGGCACGTCGGCGGCGGCGACCTATCCGGATCACAAGGTGATCCGCCGCAACGGCAGCGTGGTGGCGTTCGAACCGTCGAAAATCGCCGTCGCGGTCACGAAGGCGTTTCTCGCCGTCAACGGCGGGCAGGGCGCGGGATCGGCGCGGGTGCGCGAACTCGTCGAACAGCTCACGCGCGACGTCGTGCGCGCGTTGCTGCGCAGCCGGCCGAACGGCGGCACCTTCCATATCGAGGACATCCAGGATCAGGTCGAGCTCTCGCTGATGCGCGCCGGTGAACACAACGTCGCCCGCGCGTACGTGCTGTACCGGGAGAAGCGCTCGCAGGAACGCGCCAGCGCGCTGCCGGTGCATCCCGAGTCGTCGATCAATGTCGTCGACGGCGATTATCGCGGTCCGTTGAACATGGCGGCGCTGCATGGCCTGATCGCGTCGGCCTGCGCGGATCTGGGCGCGGCGGTATCGGCCGAGCCGATCCTGACCGAGACCGTGAAGAACCTGTACGACGGCGTGCCGATGAGTCAGGTGTACGACTCGGCGGTGCTGGCCTCGCGCACGATGATCGAGCAGGACCCGGCCTACAGCCAGGTCACCGCGCGCATCCTGCTGCACACGATCCGCCGCGAAATCCTGGGCGGCGAAGTCACGCAGGAGCAGATGGCGGAACGCTATGCCGAGTACTTCCCGCGCTTCCTGAAGCGCGGCGTCGAAGCCGAGCTGCTCGACGAAAAGCTGCTGCAGTACGACGTGCCGCGTCTCGCCGCGGCGCTGGACGCGAGCCGCGACTTCCAGTTCGGCTATCTGGGCCTGCAGACGCTGTACGACCGCTACTTCCTGCATCACGACGGCCAGCGCATCGAAATGCCGCAGGCGTTCTTCATGCGCGTGGCGATGGGTCTGGCGCTGGAGGAAAAGGACCGCGAAGCGCGGGCGATCGAGTTCTACAACGTGCTGTCGAATTTCGACTTCATGAGCTCGACGCCGACGCTGTTCAACTCGGGCACGCGGCGCTCGCAGCTGTCGTCGTGCTACCTGACCACGGTCGGCGACGACCTCGAGGACATCTACGAGGCGCTGAAGGAAAACGCGCTGCTGTCGAAGTTCGCCGGCGGTCTGGGCAACGACTGGACCCCGGTGCGCGCGCTCGGTTCGCACATCAAGGGCACGAACGGCAAGTCGCAGGGCGTCGTGCCGTTCCTGAAGGTCGTCAACGACACGGCCGTCGCGGTCAACCAGGGCGGCAAGCGCAAGGGCGCGGTCTGCGCGTACCTGGAGACCTGGCACCTCGACATCGAGGAGTTCCTGGAACTGCGCAAGAACACCGGCGACGACCGTCGCCGCACGCACGACATGAACACCGCGAACTGGGTTCCCGACCTGTTCATGAAGCGCGTGATGGAAAACGGCGACTGGACGCTGTTCTCGCCGTCGACCTGTCCGGATCTGCACGACCTGTACGGCGCGGCGTTCGAGACGGCCTATCGCGGCTATGAAGAGAAAGTGGCGCGCGGCGAGATCAAGCTGTTCAAGAAACTGCCGGCCGCCCAGTTGTGGCGCAAGATGCTCGGCATGCTGTTCGAGACCGGCCACCCGTGGATCACCTTCAAAGACCCGTGCAACATCCGCTCGCCGCAGCGGCACACCGGCGTCGTCCACTCGTCGAACCTGTGCACGGAGATCACGCTCAACACGGGCCCGGACGAGATCGCCGTCTGCAACCTGGGTTCGGTGAACCTGGTCGCGCACCTGAAGACCGTCGACGGCGTCGTGCAGCTCGATCACGAGAAGCTGCAACGCACGATCGGCACCGCGATGCGGATGCTGGACAACGTCATCGACATCAACTATTACGCGGTGAAGAAGGCGCGCAACTCGAACCTCAAGCACCGTCCGGTGGGTCTGGGCATCATGGGCTTCCAGGACTGCCTGCACGTGCAGCGCGTGCCGTATGCGTCGCAGCAGGCCGTGGAGTTCGCCGATACCGCGATGGAAGCGGTGTGCTACTACGCGTACTACGCGTCGACGCAACTCGCCGAGGAGCGCGGCCAGTACGCGAGCTATCCGGGTTCGCTGTGGAGCCAGGGCATCCTGCCGCAGGACTCGGTCAAGCTGCTGGCCGAGGAGCGCGGCGGCTACGTCGACGTGGACATGTCGAGCAAGATGGACTGGACGCCGCTGCGCGAGCGCGTCGCCCGTTTCGGCATGCGCAACTCGAACTGCGTGGCGATCGCGCCGACCGCGACGATCTCGAACATCATCGGCGTGTCGGCCTGCATCGAGCCGACCTTCCAGAACCTGTACGTGAAGTCGAACCTGTCGGGCGAGTTCACCGTGGTCAACGAGTACCTGGTGCGGGATCTGAAGTCGCGCGACATGTGGGACGAGGTGATGGTGTCGGACCTGAAGTATTTCGACGGCACGCTGTCGCGCATCGACCGCATTCCGGCGGACCTGCGCGCGCTGTACGCGACGGCTTTCGAGGTGGACGCGATGTGGCTGGTGGAAGCGGCGTCGCGCCGCCAGAAGTGGATCGATCAGGCGCAGTCGCTGAACATCTACATGGCGGGCGTATCGGGCAAGAAGCTCGACGACGTCTACAAGCACGCCTGGGTGCGCGGTCTGAAGACCACGTACTATCTGCGCACGATGGCCGCCACGCATGTCGAGAAATCGACCGTCGCGCACGGCGCGTTGAACTCGGTGTCCAATGGTCGCGATGATAGCGCCACGGGCAGCGGCGCGGCGCCGGGCACGACGATCTCGAGCGGTTCGGTCCTGGGCACCGCGGTGCCCGTGGCGGGCGCCGACGAGGTCGACGGTCCCGCCTGCATGCTGCGTCCCGGCGACGACGGTTTCGAGGAATGCGAAGCTTGCCAGTAACGTTGCACATCGGGATGGCGCCTCGTATCAGGAGGGCAATCCCGGGCACATCGGTCCTATGCGGACGGTGTCGCGCGCAGCGCGCCACATGAAATGAAATCCGGAACGAAAACGTGTTTTTGCCTGGCGCGGCGCTTGCCGCCCGGCAAAAAATGATACAACCCGTCTTGAATGAATGGTGAGAAC
>JBPBQT010000072.1:0-7471 GCA_050955065.1 Janthinobacterium lividum
GTTCCCCGGCATCCTGCTCGCGATCGCCGTGGTCGCGATTCTCGGCAACGGCATGGTGAACGTGATCTGCGCGGTCGCCGTGTTCAGCGTGCCCGCGTTCGCACGGCTGGTGCGCGGCAACACGCTCACGCTCAAGCATCTGACGTACGTGGAGGCCGCGCGCAGCATCGGCGCGTCCGACGCGCAGATCATCTTCCGGCACATCCTGCCGGGCACCGTGTCGTCGATCGTGGTGTACTTCACGATGCGCATCGGCACGTCGATCATCACCGCGGCGAGCCTGTCCTTCCTCGGGCTGGGCGCGCAGCCGCCGACGCCCGAATGGGGCGCGATGCTCAACGACGCGCGCGCCGACATGATGACCGCGCCGCATACCGCGCTCTTTCCCAGCCTCGCCATCTTTCTGACGGTGCTGGCGTTCAACCTGCTGGGCGACGGCCTGCGCGACGCGCTCGATCCGAAGCTCGCGAAGAAATGATCGCGCCACCGGACGGCGCGCCGGACGATCCGGCCGCGCCGCGCATCGGCACGCTGCCGGCCGGCGCGCGCGGGACGATCTGCGACGTCGCCGGCGTCACCGTCGGGCATCACACGCGCGACGCCGGCGGCATCCAGACCGGCGTCACCGTGATCCGGCCGCATCGCGGCGACCTGTTCCGCGACAAGGTGCCGGCCGCCGCCGCCGTCATCAACGGCTTCGGCAAGAGCCTCGGCCTGCTGCAGCTCGACGAACTCGGTCTGATCGAGACGCCGATCGCGCTGACGAACACCTTCGCGGTCGGCACGCTGGCCGACGCGCAGATCCGCCACGCCTGCGCGGCAAATCCGGAAATCGGCCGATCGCTGCCGACGGTGAACCCGCTGGTATTCGAATGCAACGACGGTTACCTGAACGATCTGCAGGCGATGGCGGTACGCGGCGCCGATTACCGGCGCGCGCACGACGCTGCCGCTAGCGCGTTCGCGCAAGGCAGCGTTGGCGCGGGGCGGGGCATGTCCTGTTTCGATCTGAAAGGCGGTATCGGTTCCGCGTCGCGCCTGATCGCCATCGACGGCGAGCGCTTCGTCGTCGGCGCGCTCGTGCTGGCGAATTTCGGCCGGCTGCCGATGCTGACCGTGGGCGGCGCGCCGCTCGGCCGGCGCCTCGCGGCGCGCCTGGTTCCGGCACCGCCCATGGCCGGCGGTGCGCTCGTCGCGGCCGCTGTATCGGCGGGATCGGCAGTTTCCACCGCCCCGGCCGCCCTACCGGAAAAAGGGTCGATCATCATGCTGATCGCCACCGACGCGCCGCTCGACAACCGCCAGTTGCGACGCGTCGCGGCGCGCGCCGCCGCGGGACTGGCGCGCACCGGTTCGGTCTACGGGCACGGCAGCGGCGACATCGCGCTCGCCTTCTCGACCGCCTATACGGTGCCGCATGCGCCTGTGGCGCGCTACACGCTGCCGCCGCTGCTCCATCCCGCCGCGCTCGATCCCGTTTTCATCGCGACGGCCGAGGCCGTCGAGCAAGCCATCGTCAACGCGCTGTGGTCCGCGCGTGGCGCGACCGGCCGCGACGGCCATCGCCGTCAGGCCCTCACCGAACTGGCGCCGGACTGGCGCGCACTCCTATGAACATTCTCATCTCCGCCGACATCGAAGGCGTCGCCGGCGTTTTCCATCCCGAACAGACCCGTCAGGGCAATCCCGAGTACGAACGCGCGCGTCGCTGGATGACGGCCGAGGCGAACGCCGCCATCGCGGGCGCGTTCGCGGGCGGCGCGACGCAGGTCCACGTCAACGATTCGCATGGCGGTTTTCGCAATCTGCTGCCGGATCTCCTGGATGCGCGCGCGCAGGTCATCCTCGGCAAGCCCCGCTATCTCGGCATGATGGCCGGTGTCGATGCCCCGTGCGATGCGGTATTCATGTTGGGTTACCATGGCCGTTCGCAGAGTCGCGGAGTGCTGGCCCATACGATCAACAGCTTCGCCTTCGCGCGCGTCTGGCTGGACGACGATGAAGTCGGCGAAGCCAGTCTGTACGGCGCGCTCGCCGAGGAGTACGGCGCGCAGGTCGTGCTGCTCACCGGCGACGACGTGCTGGGCGCGGAAACCCGGGAACGTTTCGCGCTCGCGCGGCACGTACGCACAAAGGTCGCCGCCGGCTGCCACACCGGGTCGTCGCTGACGCCCGACGCCGCGTGTCACGCGATCCGCGAGGCAGCGACGCTCGCCACCGCGGCGCTGGCGCACCGGATCGCCGACGCTCGGGTCCGCGCTCCTGCACCGCGCGCGGACCGCGTGGCACGGCGTTGCCGCCTGCAGGTCCAGACGCCTGCGCTGGCCGATCTGTTCTGCCAGTGGCCGACGCTGGTCCGCGAGGACGGCGTGACGTTGCGTTTCGAGGCCGCGTGCGTCGAGGACACGGTCCGCATTCTCAACTGCCTGTCGGCGATGTCCGCCATGCTGCGCTAGTCGAACGCGCGAGGAAACGATGCAGACGCTTGAAACACCCGACGCTATCGCGCCGTGCCCTTCCCGCCCCCGTATCATCGGGGTCGTGCTTGCCGCGCCGTCGACACGGGACCCGACGCTGACAAATGTGATCGCCGCGGCGCTTGCCCCCGCCTCAGTCGTCGTCCTGCACGAAGTCGTGGACCTGCCGCGGCATGCGATGCCGACAGCGGCGGGTGCCATGAATCCAGCCGCGACGACATGCGTCGACCGGGCGAGCGACGCGGAGCGGGCGAACGAGGCGAACGCGGGAGACACGGTGGAAGAAGCGCACGTGGCCACCCCCTCGACCGTGGCGGCCGCCCTCCGTGACAGCGTGGCGGCGCTGGCGCTGTTCGACGCGGCGCGTCGTCTCGCGGCACGCGGTGCCGCAGCCATCCTGTTGCCGGCCGGAACACGGACCGCTCTGGTCGCGGCGCTGGCGAAGGAACTGCCGCTGCCGGTCCGCGTCCGGGACCTGGACGATCACCATACCGCGCAGCGGTTGACGATGCCCCTCGTCGCCACGCCGCGACCGTTCAAGATCGGCGTGGTGGGCGGCGTCGGGCCCGCCGCCACTGTCGATTTCCTCGACAAGCTGGTGACGGCGACACCCGCCGCGTGCGATCAGGACCACCTTCGGCTGATCGTCGAGCAGAATCCGCAGATTCCCGATCGCACCGCACACCTGCTCGGGCGCAGCCCCGCAGACCCGGCGGTGGCCCTATACGCGGCCTGCCTGACGCTGGTGGGTAGCGGCGCCGGGCTGATCGCGATCCCGTGCAACACGGCGCATGCCTACGCTGCGGCCCTGCAGGCACGGTTGCCGGTCCCGATCGTCAACCTGCTGGACGAAACCATCGATCATATCGTCCGGGAATTCGGCGCGGACGCGTCAGGCCGTCCGGTGAAGATCGGCCTGCTGGCCACCAGCGGCACGATCGCCAGCGGGGTTTATCGCGAAGCCGCGGCGCGGCGCGGCCTGACGCTGATATTGCCCGACACGCCGCATCAGGACCGCGTCATGGCGGCGATCTACGGCGAACGCGGCGTCAAGGCGGGATTTCTCGAAGGCGAGTGCATGGCGAACCTGCTGGCGGCCGTGTCGCATCTCGCCCGCGCGGACGCCGAGGTGCTGATCCTGGGCTGCACGGAATTGCCCCTGCTGTTGGCGCACGACCGGCATTTTCCGATCGGCGACACGCATGTGGCACTGGTCGATCCCACGCGTGTGCTGGCCGAGCGATGCGTCGCGCTGGCGCGGGAGGCGCGGGAGGCGCGGGAGGCGCGGGAAGCCGACAATCATTGTTCTCGTACATGGAAATAATTGGCAGGTCCTGGCGTTTTTATATATGGTTTTCGTATATGAAATTTATAGACTAAATGCCCCGACATCCCGAAAATTTTCGTATGTGGAAACTATGGCCAGACGCCTAGCCCGACCGGACCCAAAGCAAAGCGAACTGATTCAGGACCTTGCCTCTCTTGGACAACTCGTGCGCAATCGTCGCCTGGAACTGGCACTGCGTATCGATGACGCGGCACATGCCAGTGGCATCACGGCGAGCATGCTGTCGCGCCTCGAAAATGGGTTTCCCGTCGGCGCCGACCGGCTCCTCCTCGTCATTCGCGGGCTGGGCTTGAGCATGCTCGTGACGACCAGGCAGGAAGGTCGGCCATTCAAGTCGTTGACGATGGCGGATTTGATGGCGATGGGCCCTTCGCCTGGCGAGCTGGACGATGACGAGACCGCGTCATGACAGCGTCCCACTCCCTCTATGTGGCTACGCAGGGCGAGCTCGTCGGCAAAATCGATTTCCAGTCACGCGAAGAACGGTTTGGCTTCGAGTATGCCCCGGCATGGCTGAAGAAGCCGGATGCCCATTCCTTGTCGCCGAAAATTCCGCTCGATGGCCCGCCTGCCGATGGGGGCACCATCCACCGTTTTCTCCAGAATCTCCTGCCCGAAGGAAGGACGCTGGAAATTGCCTCGATCGTCAACCAGGTCTCGAAGAGCAATACCTTTGCCCTCATCCGGCTATTGGGCAAAGAACCGGTAGGAGCCTTGAGTTTCCTCGCACTGGACGAAACCTTCGCGCAGCCTGTGGACGTCGTGCGCGACCAGGCACGCCTGCCGGCGATTCGCAACGGGCTTCTTAACCCGCGAAGCCGTCGACGAACCCCTGCACCAACCGATTGAACTCGCCCGCATGCGACAGATTCATGCCGTGCGACGCGCCCTTCATCGCCACGCGACGGACGTCGGGTAGCCATCGTTCGAGCGCCGCGCCCGCGCTCAGGAATACCTCGGGGCTTTTTTCGCCATTGATCAGCAGCGTCGGCACCGCGATGCATCGTGCCGCTTCACGCGTGTAGGTCGGCAACGCGTCGCGGATCTGGGCGCTCAACGTATGCGCGTTGTCGCGCGCCATCGCCTGAAACGCCGCGCCGCTGCGGCGCCAGAAGCCCGGCCGGCTGACGGTGTCGACGAACAGTTCCAGCCCCGCGTCCACCTGCCCGCGCTCGATCAGGCGCGTGGCGACCATGCGCGGGTCCGCCGAGTCGTACATCGCCCCGCGTCCGCCGGGCAACGCCGCGCCGGAAGCAAGGCCGCTCGCGTCCGCGTCCGCGTCGAAGCCACTGCCGTCCAATCTCTGATCGACGATCTGTCCGCCCGGGTCCGCGAGCACCAGCGCCGCGAGCGCCGTCGGATACCGCTTCGCGAACTGGAAACAGACCGACCCGCCGCGCGAATGTCCGACCAGCGTCGCATTCGTCCAGCCGCGCGCCACGATCAATGCATGCAGCGCGTCGGCATGGGCGTCGACACTGAACGGCATCGCTTCCGGCTGCCGCGCGACCGGGAAGTAGAATGGCAGGCTGACGGCGATCACCCGCTGCCGGGCGGCCAGCGCCCCGACCTGGGAATGCCAGTAACGGTAATCGCAGAGCGAGCCATGTACCAGCAGCAGCGGTGGGTGCGGCCCCGCGCCGGCTTCCAGGAGACCGATGCGACCGGCCGCACCCAGGTCGGCGATCTGCAGAGGTGCGGGAAAAGGCGGGATAGTCATACGGGAAGTGACGCGTCGGCGACGCGGCGGAAATGGCGGTCCGCAATTATGCCCGCGCTCGCGCGAGCGCGCTGCGGCCGTCACGCAAACGAACCATTCCGGTCGGGACGACGCGTCGGTCGGCCGCCAAGCGATACATGCGTCGGTTTCAGGCGCCCGTTGCAGGTGGCCTGTCGCGCCTGTTCGTTACACGCATTCCTACTTCGTCTTGCCGACCGCGGCTTTGGGGCTCACCACGATGCCGGTGCCCGTCGTCGGGGCGGTCAACTTCTTGGTCTGCTTCGGTTTCTTCGTTTCCTTGTTTCCCCGCACTTGACCCTTGGCCATCGTCTCGCTCCGTACACGGCAGCCGAGAAGTCGGCTGTTCCGTCACTGCGCAGTGTGTTCCTTTTACGCGCCTTTGTCCCCAACAGTTTCATCCGGGCGTCGATACGCCGGGCGTCGATACGCCGGGCGTCGATACGCCGGGCGCCGCAGCGCCGGGTGTCGAGGCGCCCGGTGTCGAGGCGCCGTCGCGCCAGCGTCGGCTGACCGGATGATCGAGACCGAACTGGTCGAGCAGGCGCGCGGCGAGCTGCTCGTTGATCTCCTCGACCGACTGCGGCCGATGGTAATACGCCGGCGTCAACGGAAAGATCACCGCGCCGAGGTTCGACAGGTACAGCATGTTTTCCAGATGAATCGAGTTCAGCGGCGCCTCGCGCACCGCCAGCACCAGCTTGCGGCGTTCCTTGAGGACGACATCGGCGCTGCGCGTGATCAGGTTGTCCGCCAGGCCGATGCGGATCGCGGCGAGCGTTTTCATGCTGCACGGCACGACCACCATGCCGTCGTGCCGGAAGGAACCGCTCGAGATCGATGCGGCCAGATTGCGGTGGTCGTGGACATGGTGGGCGAGCGCCTGCAGTTCGTCGATGCCGATGCCGCTTTCGACGCCGATCGTCGTGCGCGCCCAGGGTGAGATCACCAGGTGAATCTCCACGCCCACGTCGCGCAGGAATTCGACGAGCTTGATCGCCACGGGAGCGCCCGTGGCACCGGTGATGCCGACAACGAGTTTCATGGGGGTTTCTGTCTTCCGGGTGCCGGCGCGTTCGGGGAAGACGCGCCATCGCCCGACAGATTACCCATTACCCGAGGGTCCCGCCAGCGGAAGGCGCGGCCCCGATCGCCGGCACCAGCGCATCGGTCCTGACGGAAAGGGTGCGGCGCACCTGCTCCAGCGAGCGGACGACGTCGGAGAAGGTCGTGGCGGCTTCGGCGGCGCGCGCGGCACCCGTCTCCACATGCCCGACCGATGCGCTGACGTGCCGCCGCGCCGCCTGGGCCGTGCTGGCACCCTCCTCGGCGAGGCGGCGGGCATCGCCGGCCAGTTGGGCGAACGCCGCATCGTGCTCGCCCGCCCAGGCCGCCTCGGCGCCCGCGTTCCAGGCGAGCGACTGCATGCGCGAGGTGATGCCGTCGATCAGAGTCAACAGCTCGGACAGCGACCGGACTTCGGCCTTCGTGCGCCCGATCGTCGCCACGGTCTCGTCGACGACGCGCGCACCGCTCACGCTCAGCTCCGCCGTCTGCTGCGCCAGCAGATCGGCGGTGCCGGCGCGCTGGGTGCAGGTCCCCAGCGCCATCGACAGCTCCGCGATGCGCTGCTCGAGCGCCTGTATTTCCGGTGTCTGCCGCGGCACATAGGCCGCATAGTGGGACAGGTCGGGAGACAGGTCCCGGCGTTCCGACGGCGCGGTGCCCGAGGTCGTGAAGGACGCGCCGAAAGGCCGTTTCAGGAAACGGGTGAGCGAGCGAAGCGAAGTGATGGGCATCATGCGGATATCCGTAAAAGATGTCGAAGCGGCATCCGGGCACGCCCATCGGCGCCAGTGCCGATGGGGTGTTCGAACAGGCGTGTGCTGACCGACTGGCTCCGTTCCT
>JBPBQT010000073.1:0-6995 GCA_050955065.1 Janthinobacterium lividum
GGAGCCGGACAAGCAGATCCTGCTGTTCGAGGCGAAGGAGCAGAATCCGCAGATCGAAGTCGACGAGTTCATCGAAGAGCCGGTGGCGTCGATCGAGTTCGGGCGCATCGGCGCGCAGGCGGCCAAGCAGGTCATCCTGCAGCGTATCCGCGACGCCGAGCGCGAGCAGATCCTGAACGACTTCCTCGCGCGCGGCGACCTGATCATGACGGGCTCCGTGAAGCGGCTCGACAAGGGCAACCTGGTGGTCGAATCGGGCCGGGTCGAGGCGCTGCTGCGCCGCGACCAGATGATCCCGAAGGAAAACCTGCGGGTGGGCGACCGTGCGCGCGCCTTCATCATGAAGGTCGACCGTACCGCGCGCGGCCCGCAGATCGAACTCTCGCGCACGGCGCCCGAGTTCCTGATGAAGCTGTTCGAACTCGAAGTGCCGGAAATCGAGCAGGGTCTGCTCGAGATCAAGGCGGCGGCGCGCGATCCCGGCATGCGGGCGAAGATCGCGGTCGTCGCGTACGATAAGCGGATCGATCCGATCGGTACCTGCGTCGGGATTCGCGGTTCGCGCGTGCAGGCGGTGCGCAATGAGCTCGGTGGCGAAAATGTTGACATCGTGCTATGGTCGGAGGATCCTGCGCAGTTCGTGATCGGCGCGCTCGCGCCCGCCGCGGTGCAATCACTCGTCATCGACGAGGAAAAGCACTCGATGGACGTCGTGGTCGACGAGACCGAACTGGCGATCGCGATTGGCCGCAGCGGCCAGAATGTCCGGCTCGCCAGCGAATTGACCGGCTGGCAGATCAATATAATGACGCCGGACGAGTCTGCTGCCAAGCAGACCGAAGAACGTTCGGGATTGCGCGAGCTGTTCATGGCGCGACTCGACGTCGACGAGGAAGTCGCTGACATCCTGATCGACGAGGGGTTCACCAGCCTCGAGGAAATCGCCTACGTGCCGTTGAACGAAATGCTCGAAATCGAAGCGTTCGATGCCGACACCGTTCACGAACTGCGTAACCGCGCCCGCGATTCATTGCTGACGCAGGCGATTGCCAACGAGGAAAAGGCCGAGGGCATCGTCCCGGAGCTGGAAACACTCGACGGCATGACGCCCGAACTCCTGGCGAAGCTGCGGGACAACGCTATCCAAACGCGCGACGATCTGGCCGAGCTGGCGGTGGACGAAATCGTCGAACTGACGAGCCTGTCGACCGAGGACGCGACATCACTCGTGATGAAGGCGCGTGAGCACTGGTTCCAGTCGGACGAATAAACCCGGGCCGCAGGGTCCGGATGCACGAGTCAGCGATGAGGCCCGCATGATGCGCAGTTAATCCGTATTAAGCACACATATGTGCACAGTCAACCGCAAGGAGCGCAGCTCCTTGCCTCCAAGAGGGATGAATGGCGAGCAACAACGTAGCCCAATTTGCCGCGGAACTTAAAATGCCTGCCGGCGTATTGCTGGAGCAGCTGCAGGCGGCAGGTGTCCAGAAGCAGAGCGCCGATGATGTCGTGTCCGAGACGGACAAGGCGCGGCTGCTGGATCACCTGCGTCGATCGCACGGGTCGGACGCGGATGCCGACAACCGCAAGATCACGCTGACGCGCAGGCAGACGTCGGAAATCAAGCAATCCGACGCGACCGGCAGGGCTCGCACCATTCAGGTTGAAGTGCGCAAGAAACGCGTCTTCGTCAAGCGCGACGACGAAGTGCCTGAAGAGAGCCCCGTCGTCGACACCCGCGAAGCGGATCTCGCGGCGGCGGCGGAGCTGTCGCGCCGCGAGGAAGACGCGCGTCGCGAAGCCGAGGCGCTCGAGCGCCAGGCGGCCGAATTGCGCTTGCGCGAGGAAGCGATCGAACGCGAAGAGGCCGAGCGCCGCACTCGCGAAGCCGCGGCGGAAGAAGAACGCCGCCGTGCCGAAGAGGCGGCCGCCAAGCGCGCCGCCGATGCCGCAGCGCAAGCCGCACGGCTTGAAGCTGAACGTACAGCGACCCGACACGGCGAACCGACGCGTGCCCCGGGTGCTGGAGCAGACACAGTGACCAGCGCAGAACAGACCAGCCGGGACGAAGCCGCCGCCGTGCAGCGTGCCGCCGAGAAGAAGGCGGCGGACGCCGCACGCGAGACCGCCGAGCGCGTCGCCGAGGAAAAACGTCAGGCGACCCGTGCCGAACAGGGCGAGATCGCGCGCCGCCGCGCCGCCGCGGAAGCGGAAGCCGCGGCCATTCGCGAGATGATGAACACGCCGCGCAAGGCGAAGGTCGTCGAGCCGAAGCCCGTCGAGGTCAAGCCCGTGGAAGCCGCGAAGCCGGCCGACGCGAAGGGCACGCTGCACCGTCCGGCACGTCCGGAAGGCGAGGCGGCTGCCGCGCCGAAGAAGGAAGTGAAGACGGCGGCCGCGCCGGCGACGACGACGGTCGCGCCGTCGAACGATCGCAAGAAGGGCAAGACCGGCACCTGGCAGGACGACGCGGCGAAGCGTCGTGGCGGCCTGAAGACCCGCGGCGATGCGTCCGGCGGTGCCGACCGCAACTGGCGCGGCGGCCCGAAGGGACGCGGCGGCAACCGTCATACCGACGACCGCTCGAACTTCCAGGCGCCGAGCGAGCCGATCGTGCGCGAAGTGCATGTGCCGGAAACGATCTCGGTCGCCGATCTCGCGCACAAGATGGCGGTGAAGGCCTCGGAAGTCATCAAGGTCATGATGAAGCTGGGTCAGATGGTGACCATCAACCAGCCGCTCGATCAGGAAACCGCGATGATCGTCGTCGAGGAACTGGGTCACCGCGCAGTGGCGGCCAAGCTCGACGATCCGGAAGCCTTGCTGGTGAACGAAGGCGAGGCGCCGAGCAATGTGGAGGCGTTCGCGCGTCCGCCGGTCGTCACCGTCATGGGTCACGTCGACCACGGCAAGACCTCGCTGCTCGACTACATCCGTCGTGCGAAGGTCGCCGCGGGCGAAGCGGGCGGCATCACGCAGCATATCGGCGCGTATCACGTCGAGACGCCGCGTGGCGTGGTCACCTTCCTCGACACGCCGGGCCACGAAGCGTTCACCGCGATGCGTGCCCGGGGCGCGAAAGCGACCGACATCGTCATCCTGGTGGTCGCGGCCGACGACGGCGTGATGCCGCAGACGAAGGAAGCGATCGCCCACGCGAAGGCGGGCGGCGTGCCGATCGTCGTGGCGATGAACAAGATCGACAAGCCCGACGCGAATCTCGAGCGGGTCAAGCAGGAACTGGTCGCCGAGGGCGTGGTGCCGGAAGAGTACGGCGGCGAGTCGCCGTTCATCGGGGTGTCGGCGAAAACCGGCGCGGGTATCGACGAATTGCTGGAAAACCTGCTGCTGCAAGCCGAGGTTCTCGAGCTGAAGGCACCGATCGAAGCACCGGCCAAGGGTCTCGTGATCGAGGCGAAGCTCGACAAGGGCCGCGGTCCGGTCGCGACGATCCTGGTGCAGTCGGGCACGCTGCGCCGCGGCGACGTGGTGCTCGCGGGTTCGGCCTATGGCCGGGTGCGCGCGATGCTTGACGAGACCGGCAAGCCGACGAAGGAAGCGGGTCCGTCGATCCCGGTCGAAATCCAGGGTCTGTCGGAAGTGCCGGGCGCGGGCGAGGAAGTCATCGTCATGCCGGACGAGCGCAAGGCACGCGAAATCGCGCTGTTCCGTCAGGGCAAGTTCCGCGACGTGAAGCTGGCGAAGCTGCAGGCGGCGAAGCTCGAGAACATGTTCGAGAACATGGGCGAAGGCGAAGTGCAGACGCTGCCGCTGATCGTCAAGGCCGACGTGCAGGGTTCGCAGGAAGCGTTGATCCAGTCGCTGCTCAAGCTGTCGACCCCGGAAGTGCGCGTACAGATCGTGCACGGCGCGGTGGGCGGCATCAGCGAGTCGGACGTCAATCTCGCGACCGCGTCGAAGGCCGTCATCATCGGCTTCAACACCCGGGCCGATGCGCTGGCGCGCAAGCTCGCCGAGAGCAACGGCGTCGACATCCGTTACTACAACATCATCTATGATGCGGTCGATGAGGTGAAGGCGGCGATGTCCGGCATGCTGGCGCCGGAGAAGCGCGAGGAAGTGATCGGTCTGGTCGAGGTGCGTCAGGTGTTCCGCGTACCGAAGATCGGTGCGGTCGGCGGCTGCATGGTGCTCGACGGGGTCGTCAAGCGCTCGGCGCAGGTCCGCGTGCTGCGCAACAACGTCGTGGTGCACACGGGCGAGCTCGATTCGCTCAAGCGCTTCAAGGACGATGTGCGCGAAGTGCGTCAGGGCTTCGAGTGCGGCCTGTCGGTCAAGAATTTCAACGAGATCACCGAGGGCGACCAGCTCGAGGTATTCGAAGTGACGGAAGTCGCGCGTACGCTGTAAGCGAACGCGGGTACCGATGTCCCGGGGGGCGCGGCCGAGGCCGCGGCCCCCTTTTTTTTTCAAGACCCGGCATCGCCGTCGGGTTTTCGGAGGTGTTCGATGGCGAACAAGAAACAACGAAGTGGCGGGGCGCGCTCGACCAAGATCGCCGACCAGATCCAGCGTGATCTCGCGGTGCTGATCATGCGCGAGATCAAGGATCCGCGTGTCGGCCTGGTGACCATCCAGAGCATCGAGCTGTCGCCCGACTACGCGCATGCGAAGATCTTCTTCACGACGCTGTCCGAGGACGTGCAGGCCACGCAGAAGGCGCTCAACGACGCGTCCGGGTATCTGCACAATCTGCTGTTCAAGCGCCTGCACATCCATACCGTGCCGACGCTGCACTTCCATCACGACAAGACGCTCGAGAACGCGTTCGAGATCTCGAAGCTGATCGATCAGGCGAATTCCACGCGCGCGAAGGACGACTGAGAGACGCACGATGGAGAACATCACCGCTCCCACCGGGGAAGACCGGTCCGACGAGGAAAACCTCGCATCGACGCGCGCGCCGCGGGGCGCGCGAACCGGCCTCAGGTCGCGTGTCGCGCGCGCCGCGCGTCCGCCCCGGCGCGTGCTCGACGGCGTCCTGCTGCTCGACAAGCCCGTCGGCCTGTCGAGCCATGATGCGCTGTTGCGCGTCAAGGGCATGCTGCGCGCGAAGAAAGCCGGACACACGGGCACGCTCGATCCGCTGGCCTCGGGCCTGCTGCCGCTGTGCTTCGGCGAGGCGACGAAATTTTCCCAGGACCTGCTCGACGCCGACAAGTATTACGAGGCGACGATGCGCCTGGGCGAGCGCAGCGATACCGGCGATGCCGAGGGCGCGATCGTCGAGACGCGCCCGGTCACGTGCGACCTGGCGGCGGTGGATGCGGTGATCGCGCGTTTTCGCGGCGAGATCGAACAGGTGCCGCCGATGTATTCGGCGATCAAGCGCGACGGCAAGCCGCTGTATGAATATGCGCGTGCGGGGCAGACGGTCGAACGGGCCGCGCGTCCGGTGACGATTCATGCGCTGGAGCGCCTGTCGGATGCGACCGAGCTGGCCGCCACGCAGGAGGTGCGCGTGCGCGTGCATTGCAGCAAGGGCACCTATATCCGCACGCTGGCGGAGGACATCGGCGAGGCGCTGGGATGCGGCGCGCATCTGCGCGCGTTGCGCCGTACGCGTGTGGGCGCGCTGACGCTCGATCAGGCGGTGACGCTGCAGACGCTGCAGGATCGGTTGGAAGGCGAGGGCCGGATGACACGACCGGACGCGGAGGCGGAAACGGCGTCGGCACGACCGGACGCCGCAGCGGAAATGGCGTCGGATGCAGCCGGCGGCGGCGCCGGCTTCGTGCCGGCGCTCGATCCCGGCGACCTGCTGCAGCCTATCGACGCGTTGCTGTCCCGTTATCCCGCGGTCCTGCTGACTGCCGAGTTCGCGGTGCGGTTTCGTCATGGACAACGCTTGCGTCTGGATGCGCATGCCCCGATGCGCTGGCCCCTACCACCCTTGGGGGCCGACGGCGGCGTCGCCAACCCGGCGTCCGATCCGGCGACCGGGGACATCGGCCGGGTTCGGGTCTACGGGCCGAGCGACCGTTTGCTGGGCACGGCGACGCTGGTCGCCGGGCGTCTGGCGCCGGAGCGTCTGGTGGGAACGGACGGCGCCTGAGCGGCGGGACCTCCTGCGCCGCGCGGGAGGTAAGGAAATACGCAATAAAACGCAGCATCGGCAGTCTGACAGCGCGCACCTCGTTACATACGATCAGATCCGGCATCGCCGGCCCACCTGAAAATTGCTTGACGAGCGCTGTGTGATGATACGAAGAGAGTGCATGAAAAGGCTGTTGGCGACGTTGATCGTCGACGCTTTCCCCGCGCTTGGCGGATGCGGCGCCAACAACCCGGGACCCGATACCGACGACGATGTCGTCGAAGCGTTTGTCAGGGACGGGCGCGCGGCGGCGCACCTCACGCTGACCGGCGGCGTACACCCCCGCCTGCTGATCTGTTTTCCCGCCGGCAACAGCGGCGTCGCCGTCTGGATGAAGGCCGCGGCGCGCGATGTTTCGTGGACGCTGCGCCAGCCGTTGCGGAAAGCCCTTTTCCCCGATGCGCGCGGTCGCCCGCTGTACGGCATCACGGCGGAGATGACCACCCGAACGCGTTCGCTGAAATTCGACGTAGCGCTCCTGTCGTCGGTGCGCCTGCTGCGCATGTTCGAAGTCGACCGGCGGGCCGAGGCGCTGCCATTTCACGAACGGCTCTTCGTCGCTCCCGAGGTCGACGGCAACCGCATCGTCTGGCAGCGCGAGCGGCTGGATGGCCAGCTCGGCTATTTTCTGGCGATCGATGTCGTCGAGGGCCGTCTGCTGCCGGATCTCGAGGTCGTCCCGGTGGACGGCCGCATCCGTCTGCGGGTGACGGGCGCGAGCGGGGAGCCGCCGCTCACGCCGCTGCAGGCCGACCGTTTCCTGCGCGACCCGAGCCGGGCGGGCCAATCCGACGGCGATGGCGTCGGCTCGGTGACCTATCTCGCCTTCGAGGAAAAGCTGCTCGCCGGCTCCTGGCGTTACGCCACCTATTTC
>JBPBQT010000074.1:0-6927 GCA_050955065.1 Janthinobacterium lividum
GGACGTACGTCAATGCGACACCTTTGCAGCCAGCACCTTGTAAGGTTCCGGCCTGGAAACGTTAGAATGGCCAGCCGTTCGTCCATGTTGCGCATCCTGGCGCAAGGGGGTGCGCAACGTGGTGCTGGGCCCGGAGCGTCATTTTGCTGAAGCGCGGGAGCGCATCGTCAATGGGCGCTCGATCACCCACTTCCTTTGTATGAGCTGCGAATGTCGCGTACCCATGATCCGTTTTTCACTGCCCTCCAGGACATCGAGCGCTACGTCGAGGCCGACGTCAAAGCGAAAAACGAGCTGCAAAGCTACCGTTCCGGCGTGCAGTTCGCGCTGTTCGCCATCGTGGCGTCGATAAAGCTGTCTCCCGGTTTCGACACCGGTGTCCTGCGGCAGTTCATTCAGACAGCGCTGGATCAGCCGCCCGCGGAATTCGCGCACGACGCCGTTTTCCAGGAACCGTTGTCCCTGCTTCTCAATCTGACGGACGCAGACGTCGAGGCGTCCTGACATCTGCCTTAGCGAGATGTCGGGCTGATTTCCCTGCGGTCGCGCGGCCGGTATCCTCCGCTGCCTGGAAGTATCAGCTCGACGGCCTTGCGCGTGGCGGACCGGACCGCCATGACCGAATTCCGTCCACTGCCCCATCCGACGCCAGATGCCTATGAAAGTCAACAAACGCCGCGAGGCGATGCTCGAAGCCGTACTGGGCGGCATGAACGATGTCGGTACCCTGTGCGAGCATTTCGGCATGTCCGAAGCGACGGTGCGGCGCGATCTGCGCGCGCTGGCGGATGACCGTCGCATTCTCCGTACCTATGGTGGGGCGGCAGCGGTAGGTATGCACGAGAACGAATCGTCGCTCGACGAGCGGCGCGAGAGTTTTCGCGAACAAAAGGAAGCGATCGCCCAGGCGGCGCTGGCGCATGTCCAGGACGGCGACACCGTGTTCCTCGACGGCGGCACGACCACTGCGGCGCTGGCTCGGCACCTGCATGCACGCAACGCCATTCATGTCGTCACGAACAACCTGCTGGTCGTGTCGACGCTGGCGGCCGGCGCGACGCGCATTACATTGATCGGCGGGGACGTGCGGGTCTCGAGCATGAGCACGTTGGGCCCGTTGGCGCAGATGTCGTTGAGCCGCCTGAGCGTCGACAAGGCGTTTCTGGGCGCGGACGGCGTGGTGGCCGGCCTGGGCCTGTGCGAGGCCACGGCCGAACAGGCTTATCTGAAGGAGTGCGTGATACGGCACGCAGCGCATGCTTTCGTCCTGGTCACCGCGGACAAGATCGGCCGGGCGGGCCAGCAGCACTGGACACCGCTGGAACGCCCCTGGACCCTGATCACCGATGCGCCTGCCGGCACCGCCGGGCTGGCCGACCTGCTCGCGGACGACAATGCGACGGTGCAGACGGTCGAGGTACGCTGACGTGCGGCCGGCATGCGCGGCCGGTATCCCGGATCCGTCGAGCACCGCCTGACGCTAGGTCAGCATCGGTGTCAATTCCGGATCGCCGTTGCGCATCGCTCTCTGGTAGGCATCACGCGCGCCGATGCGTTGCAGGTACGCGAGGATATGCGGATAGGGTGCGAGCGACATCGGCAGGAAATGCCGCATCGTCGTGAGCGAAAACACGATCGCGATGTCGGCGGCCGTCAGGTAGCTGCCTGCAAAATACGCGCTGGTGGCAAGACGGTTCTCCATCAGGTTGAACGCATGCGCGAGGCGCGCCTGGACGCCGGTCAGCACCGGGTTATCCACCGGCAGGTCGAGGCGCCGCATCGACATGTTCCGCGCCATCGCCGGCTGCAGCGTGCCGTTCGCGAAATGGAACCAGTACAGATAATCGGCGAATTCCGGCGCGTCGGGCGCGGGCGCCAGGCGGCCGTCGCCATGCTTCGCCAGGATGTATTCGATGATGGCGCCGGACTCGGCCAGCACCAGGGAGCCATCGGTGATGATCGGCGCCGTGCCCAGCGGGTGCAGCGCCTTGAGTTCCGGCGGCGCCAGTATCGTGACCGGGTCGCGGGCGTAGCGTTTGAGTTCATACGGCAGATCCAGCTCTTCGCAAAGCCAGATGATGCGCTCGGATTGCGAGATGCCGAGATGGTGGATGGTCAGCATGCGGATACCTCGGGGAAACGGCGGTCACGATGGGAGCGCTCGCCGGCTGGCGGCGGCGTCTTCCATCATGCCGGATTTTCGTCGTGGCGGAATATTCGCAGGCCTGGCCTTCCCCGGGCCTGGCAGTCCCGCTAGATGCTCGTCACCGCCATCGCGACCGCGATGACCGACATGACCGCGGTGGCCAGCCAGCCCAGCGCGCGCAGCCAGCCGCGCGCCACGAACGTGCCCATGATGTCGGAGCGCGAGACGACCAGCATCACGACGACCATCACCGGCACCGCGATGACGCCGTTGATCACCGCGCTCCAGTAGAGCGCCTTCATCGCGTTGATCGAGGTGAAATTGATGACCATCCCCAGCACCGTCGCCACCGAGATCGTCAGATAGAACGCCTTCGCTTCGCTCAGCTTGCGCGAAAAGCCCACGGGCCAGCTGCGCGCCTCGCCGATCGCGTAGGCGGCCGAACCCGCGAGGACCGGCACCGCCAGCAGGCCGGTGCCGATGATGCCGCAGGTGAACAACACCGCCGCGAAACGGCCCGCGAACGGTTGCAGCGCCTGCGCGGCCTGGGCCGACGTCTGGATGTCGACGATGCCGTTCCGGTGCAGCGTCGCCGCCGCGGTCGCCAGGATCGCCAGCGCCACCGCGTTCGAGAGTCCCATGCCGACCATCGTGTCGAGCCGGATGCGTCGCAGCGCCTGCGGCGCTTGGTCCGGCGCGTCGATCAGGCTCCGGCGGGTGGGATGGGTATGCATGTCCTCGACCTCTTCCTCGGACTGCCAGAAAAAGAGATAGGGACTGATCGTGGTGCCGAAGATCGCCACCACGGCGACCAGATAGGCCGCGTTCCACTGTATGTGCGGAATGAAGAACTGCAGGGCGAGCGCACGCCATTGCACATGCGCGACCACCAGCACCGCGAGATAGGCGAACAACGAGACGGTGAACCATTTCAGCACCGCCACGTACCGGCTGTATTGCAGAAACATCTGCATGGCGATGCAGATCGCCGAGAACAGCAGCACATACAGCCACTTCGGCCCGGGCAGCAGCAGACAGGTCGCGTCGGCCATCGCGCCCAGATCCGCGCCAAGATTGGCGACGTTGGCCAGCAACAGCAGCGCGACCACCCCCTGCACGAGCCAGTTCGGATAATGCCGGCGCAGCACCCCGGCGATACCCTGCCCGGTGGTGCGGCCGATCCGGGCGCTGATCATCTGGATCGCGACCATCAGCGGATAGCTGAAGAAGAGCGTCCAGGACAGACCGTAGCCGAAGGCGGCGCCGACCTGGCTATAGGTGGCGATGCCGCTCGGATCGTCGTCCGAGGCGCCCGTGATCAGGCCGGCGCCGAGGAAACCCGCCAGTCGCGGCTTGGAGGAGCCGACGACGGCAGGGGCGGTCGGGGATGCTTCGTCGGGTTCGGGCGCATTGCGCATAGGAGAGGGCATGGAAGGACGATGGAAGAAGTTGCCGCTCGATGCGTGCGACCGGGCATCGGTCGGGCAGGCACGCGGGCTGAAGGTAGAATACTGTACCGGCCCGTGCAGACACGAACGTTTCCGCGTGGTACATGCGATGCACGCTTCCAGGGCGGCGACGACGCTACAATGAGCGCCCGCACCCCAACCGAACGGTTACCGATGAAGGCCCTCAGCCATCCCGCCCATGCGCGTGCGCCCCATTTCCTGCCGATGCTGTGCCTGGTCGCCAGCATCGTGTCCCTCGCCGTGGGGACATCCCTCGCCAAAACGTTGTTCCCGCTGATCGGGGCCGCCGGCACGACCTTCCTGCGTGTGGGGATCGCCGCCATGATCATGCTGGCGCTCCAGCGGCCTTGGCGTCAGCCGTGCAATGGACGGCGCGCCCGCACCATCATCCTGTACGGCGCGCTGCTGGGGGCGATGAACCTGTCGTTCTACCAGGCGTTGCGCACCATTCCCTTCGGCATCGCCGTAGCGATCGAGTTCATCGGGCCGCTGACGCTGGCGTTGCTGTCCTCGCGCCGCGCCATCGAACTGCTCTGGGTGGCGCTCGCGGTGGCCGGCATCGCGGTGCTGTTGCCGATCCACGACGGATTGGCGACGGCCTCCGCGCTGGATCCGCGGGGCATCGCCTTCGCGCTCGGCGCGGGAGTGTGCTGGATGCTGTACATCGTGGTGGGGCAGCGCCTCAGCGGCGGTGATGGCGGACAGGCGGTGGCGTGGGGGCTGGTTGCCGCCGCGTGGTGTGTCGCGCCGTTTGGCGCAAGCCATGTCGGCGTCGCGCTGCACGACCCCCGGTTGCTGGCGATGGGGCTGGGTGTCGCCGTCCTGTCCGGCGCATTGCCGTATTCGCTCGACATGTATGCGCTACGGCATCTGCCGCGGCAGACCTTCGGCATCCTGTTGAGTCTCGAGCCGGCGGTGGCCGCGCTGGCCGCCTGGGTCCTGATCGACGAGCGGCTGACGATGATGCAATGGGTCGCGGTCATGAGCGTCATCGTCGCATCGGTCGGCAGCGCGATGACGGCACGCCGCGCACCGCATGCGGGTGCGCCGAACGCTACTTCGCCGTAGTCGCGCGCACCGTGTATTCATTCGCCATCGACGGGTCTCCGGGAAAGAAGCGCGGATAGGACAACGCTTCCTCGGACAGCGCTTCTTCGGTGGCGCTGGTCGCGGGAATCGGTTCGAGCGGGAAACCGCGTTTTTCCCACGCGTCGAGTCCGCCCTTGAGCGCGCGGATATTGTGGATGCCCTTGCGACGCAGCTGGCTGATGATGCGCTTCGCGGTCGCTTCGTTCGGGCAGACGCAATAGACCACCATCTGTCGTTGCAGCAGAGTTTCGTCGAGCTTCGTCGACGACGTCAGATCGAGCGGCAGCGCGCCCGGGATCCGGTACGCCTCTGCCCGCCGGATCCCTTCCGGGCGCGCGTCGAAGATGATCGGCGGCGCCGTCGAACGCATCATGTCGTCCAGCTGGTCCGGGGTGATGCGCACCCGCGCGAGCCATTTGCGAAAACGCAGCCGCCGGATCCAGCGATACAGCAGGAAAACGAGCGCGAGCGCGATGAGCGTATCGGTCACGGTGCCGCCATTGTGCCGGGCGAACACGAAGAACCGCGCGATCTGGTCGCGAAACGCGGCGCCGCCGAGCAGCCAGAAGCTGGCCCACAACGCCGCGCCCACGCCATCCCAAAAAAGGAACAGCCGCACGTCGACCGATGTCGTGCCCATCAGCGGCGGGGCGACGAGGCCCAGGCCGGGCACGAATTTGGAGATCGCCAGCAGCGGCGCGCCGTAGCGTTCGAAGCGGTTGCGCGCGATGCGCACCGTCGCGTCCAGCGAGAGGGAAAAGCGCACCAGCCGGGTCAGCATCTTCCGTCCGTGGACGCGCCCGGTCGCGAACCACACGGAATCGGCCATCAGCGTGGCGGTCATCGCCGCGGCCAGCATGCTCGGAAACGACGCCTCGCCCGCGGCGATCATCGTGCCGCCGACGATCAGCATCGGCGCGGCCGGAATCGGGACGCCGAGCTGCATGACCAGCACACTGAGAAAGACCGCGCCGACGCCCCACTCGGGCGGTAGCGAGGTCGGAATGTGCAGCATGGTGAAGCTCCTGGATACCGGGCGCCGGGGCGCTGCAAGGAAGGTCGGGGGAGTACGGGGCGAGGGTCCGAGGTGCATGCGCTCCGAGGCCGGCGGGCGCGCACGACACGTTCCTTCTCATCATAACCGTCAGTGCGTGATTGCGTTTGCGTCACGCCGCCGGCAGCGTCGTCGCCGTTGCCAGGTCCAGCAGCGCCTGCAGGTTGGGCGTCATCGCGCCCTTGCGCCAGACCAGCCAGGTCTGGCTCGCGCCATGGGGCGCGTCGAGTTCGTGCACCGAGACGCGCGCGCCGCCCTGCAAACCGGCAAGCACCATCTCCGGCAGCAGCGCGACGCCCGCGCCCGCGCTCACGCAGGCCAGCATGCTGTGATACGACTCGATCTCGACGATACGCGTGGGCATCACGCCGGCGTCCTCGAACCAGCGTTCGAAACGGCGGCGGTACGAGCAGGTCTGCCGGAACGTGAAGATGGTCCCGCCCGGGATGTCCTGCGGCCGCCTGATCGGCGCGTGGTCCCACGCGGCGATCAGCACCAGTTTTTCGCGATACAACGGCCGGCCCTCGAGCGCCGGGTGCAGGCTGATGATATCGGTGAATGCGGCCGCATAGCGCCCCGCGACCACGTCCTCGATCACCGGCCCGGACAGCCCCGTGAAGAGTTCGAGCGACACGGCGGGATAGCGCTGGTGGTACAGCGCCATCACCTCGGGCAGACGAAAGGCGGCGGTGCTTTCGACCGCGCCCAGCGTGAATCGGCCCCCGGGTTCGTTCGATGCCACGGAGCGCCGTGCCTCGTCGGCGAGATCCAGGATTCGCGTCGCATAGTCCAGGAAATTCGTCCCGGCCGCCGACAGCCGAATGCGTTGTTTCTCCCGGATGAACAGCTCGACGCCGAGTTCGGCCTCGAGCTGGCGGATACGCGTCGTCAGATTCGACGGTACCCGGTGCAGCGCCAGCGCCGCCTTGCTGATCGACCCGTGCCGGGCCGCGGCGCGGAAGATCTCCAATTGGGCGAGTTCCATATCGTCTTTTAAAGTGAACAACATTTTCTGAATTATTCATTTTACAGAAATACTGTGTCTGCCTAGCATGGCGGTCTTCCTTGGAGACCGATCGTGCAGCCTGGCCGTATCGCCCTGACGGGCTTTTGTGTGTTGATTGCGGTAATGGGCATGGGCCGCTTCGCGCTGACGCCGCAGTTGCCGT
>JBPBQT010000075.1:0-5555 GCA_050955065.1 Janthinobacterium lividum
TTCTGCAGCCAGATGCGCGAGAATCCCGCGGGCAGCGCATCGACCTGCGGGTAGATCACATGCGCGGCCATCACCGACGAGATCGCGAGCCCGGACCAGAGAAACGGCCGGGCGTCGTTCTGCAGGATCTCGTCAAGCGGCCGGTCGTCGATGGCCGGGCCCAGATGCGTATCCGCTTCCACGTAGCCATGACCGGGAAAATGCTTCGCGCAATTGGCCATGCCCGCCAGCGACAGACCATGCGTCAGGCTGCGCGCGAGCAGCGCCACCACGCGCGGATCGCGATGAAACGCGCGCGAACCGATGGCCTTCGACACGCCGTAGTCGAGATCGAGCACGGGCGTGAAGCTCAGGTCGATGCCGCTGGCCCGCAGTTCGCTGCCGAGCACGAAACCGGTCGCCGTCGCGGCCTCGACCGCCGTCAGCACATCCTCGTCCCAGAGTTCGCCCAACCGGCGCATCGGCGGCAAGGTGGTGAAGCCATCGGTGCGAAAACGCTGCACCCGGCCGCCTTCCTGGTCGACCGCGATCAGGATGTCGGGACGCAGCATCCGGATCTGGTGCGTCAGCAACGACAGCTGCGCGCGATTCTGATAATTGCGCGCGAACAGGATCACGCCGCCGGTGAGCGGATGCGCGATGCGCCGCACGTCGGTTTCGTCGAGCACGGTGCCCGGCACGTCGATCATCACCGGGCCCGGGCCGCGGCGCGTCAGATCCAGCGCGTCCAGCGAATTCAGTTTAGCCTGCTGCATGCTGCCTCGTTGCTGACGTCATCGTTTCCGGATCTCGTGTTTCCGCGATCACATAGGCGATCGCGTAGTCCTGCTCGTCGCTGAGCGTAACGTGGAAGTTCAGGCCGCGGGCCTCCACCCATTCGCGCAACGCCCCGTTGGGCACGACCCGCGGCGCGCCGCTGGCCGCGTTCAGGGTCTGCACCGCGCGCCAGGTCATCGGCCAGTGGATGCCCGTGCCGATCGCTTTCGAGAAGGCTTCCTTGACCGCGAAACGCGTCGCCAGGTAAGCCAGCCCGCGCGGCGCCGAACGCGCGCGCCGCGCCGCGTAGATCGCCAGTTCGTCGGGCCCCAGCACCTTGTCCGCGAACCGGCCCCCGGTACGTTCGAGCACGCCGGCGACCCGGCGGATGTCGATGATGTCGCTGCCGATGCCGTAAATCATCGCGCGGCTCCGCGGCCCGCAAGCCGCGCGCTCACCATGATCGCCTTCATCTCGCGCACCGCGTTTTCCCAGCCGACGAAGACCGCGTGCGCGACGATCGCATGACCGATGTTCAACTCGGTGATGCCGTCGAGCGCGGCGAACGGCTGCACGTTCGTGTAGTGCAGCCCATGCCCGGCGTTGACGATCAGGCCGCGCGCCAGACCGTGCTCGACGCCCTGCGCGACGCGGGCGAATTCGGCGGGTTGCGTCGCCGCGTCGGCATCCGCGTAACGGCCGGTGTGCAGTTCGATCACCGGCGCGCCGGCCGCCACCGCCGCGTCGATCTGCACCTCGTCGGCATCGATGAACAGCGACACGCGGATGCCTGCTTCGGCCAGTTGCCGGCAGGCCGCCTGCACCGCGTCGAAACGGCCGGCGACGTCGAGGCCGCCTTCGGTGGTCAGCTCCTCGCGCTTCTCCGGCACCAGGCAGACGTCCTGCGGGCGCAGCGCGCAGGCGATGTCGAGCATCTCGGACGTCACCGCGCATTCGAGGTTCATCCGGGTACGCAACGCCGGGCGGATCGCGCGCACGTCCGCGTCGCGGATATGACGGCGGTCCTCGCGCAGGTGCAGCGTGATCGCGTCGGCGCCCGCGTCCTCGGCGCGCAATGCGGCCTGCAGCGGGTCCGGATAGGTGGTGCCGCGCGCGTTGCGCAGGGTCGCGACGTGGTCGATATTGACGCCCAGTCCGATGATGAGCGGTGACGGTGCGAAGGGATTCATGGAGTCGGTTCGAGTGGGTTCACAGCTTCTGCAGGTCGATCATGATCTGCCGGGTATTGAGCGGTGCGCCCCCCAGGTGATGATTCAACAGGAAGCGCATCAGGATCTTGCTCTGCGACAGGGTCCGGGGTCCAGTGTAATCGTCCGCCTCCATGTCGATCAGCGTCTGCCCCAGCACGCGCGGCCAGACCTCCGGGTCGGTGGTGCGCGGCAGGCGCGCGCCGCGCTCGGGATCGAACACATACCAGGCATCGGCCACCGGCGGCTCGCTCGCGACATTGACGCTGAACGCCACCGCGTAGCCGGTCTCGCGCAGCAGCATGCGTTCGAAGGAACGCAGCACCAGGACCGCGGGCTCGTCGTGCGCGAGCCGGGCGAGGGTCACCACGTAATGCTGGAACAGCGCCGGATGCGGATCCTCGCGTGCACAGAAGCGCACCAGCAGTTCGTTCACATAGAAGCCGCAGACCAGCGCATCGCCGGCCAGCGGCAGCATGCCACCGACCCACTCGGCGCGTGTCAGCGTGCGCATCTCCGAGCGGCCGGACCAGCCCAGCGACAGCGGCTGGAAGGTCTGCAACACGCCGCGCAACGCCGAATGCGGCCGTTTTGCGCCCTTCGCCACCAGCGCGATGCGGCCGTGGTCGCGTGTCAGCACGTCGACGATCAGGCTGGTCTCGCGATACGCGCGGCTATGCAGCACGAAACCGGGCTGTTCCAGCACCTGGTTGACCGGACCGCCCGACGTGCGTCGCTTGCGGGGCGCAGCGGGTGCAGTGGGTGTGGCAGGTGCAGCAAGTGTGGCGGACGCAGCAGGCGTAGCAGGCTCAGCGGGTGCAGCAGGCTCAGCAGGCGCAGGCGACATGGAGGACGCGGACGGCGCGGGCGGCGCGCCCTCAGTCGTAGCCATAGGCGCGCAGGCCGGCTTCGTTGTCCGCCCAGTTGTTCTTCACCTTGATCCAGACCTCGAGATAGACCGGGCCTTCGAAAAGCTTTTCCATGTCGATCCGGGCATCGGTGCTGATCTGCTTGAGCTTTGCGCCCTTCTGGCCGATCACCATCGCCTTGTGGCCGTCGCGCGCCACCAGGATCGTCACGAAAACGCGCCGCAACTGCCCTTCCTGCTCGAACTTGTCGATCAGCACGGTGCTGGTGTAAGGAATCTCGTCGCCGGTCCAGCGAAACACCTTTTCACGAACGATCTCCGCCGCCAGGAAACGCTCGCTGCGATCGGTGATCTCGTCCTCGCCATACGCCGGTTCGCCTTCCGGCAGATAAGGCTTCAATGTATCGAGCAGGCGGCGCACGTCGGCCGGATCGTTCGCCGACAGCGGCACGATTTCGGCGAAATCGCGCAGCGCGCCCACTTCGCCGAGAAACGGCAGCAGCGTGGCCTTGTCCTTGATCCGGTCGATCTTGTTCGTGACCAGCACGACCTTCGCCGACGGCGGAATCAGGTCGAGCACCTGCCGGTCCTCGGGCTGGAACCGCCCGGCCTCGACCAGCAGCAGCACGACGTCGACGCCGCTCAGGGTCGACGTGACCGTGCGGTTGAGCGTGCGATTCAGCGCGTTGGCGTGGCGGGTCTGGAAACCCGGCGTGTCGATGAAGATGTACTGCGCGTCGTCGAGCGTCTGGATACCGGTGATGCGGTGTCGGGTCGTCTGCGCCTTGCGCGACGTGATGCTGACTTTCTGGCCGACCATCGCATTCATCAATGTCGATTTGCCGACGTTCGGCCGACCGACGATAGCGATGGTCCCGCAGCGGAAACCGTTGGAAGTGGGCGCGTTCAAGGTCGTCTCGAAAAAATTGGATGAGAAAGGAGCGGCGGCGAGGACAGCGGGCAAAACGATGCGGCTTCAGGCCCTGCGGCGGGCGCCGCGCTTCACGTACGTACCCGCGGCGGCAGCGGGATTCTGCGGCGTGCCGGTGTCGCCTTGTCCGCTGCGGCGGGAGCGCCTGCCTTGCGGGAGGCGTCGGTCTTTCCCGCTGTCCGGTGCGCACCGGCAGCCCCGGTCGCGTCGGATGCATCCACGGCGCGTGCCGCGCCGGCCGCGGCCGCGGATCCCGGCTTGCGCCCCGCCTTGCCGCGACGTGGGGCCGCCACCGCCGGCGCCACCGCAACCAGCCGCTCGAGCGCGCACTTCGCGGCCGCCTGCTCCGCCGAACGCCGGCTCGCGCCCGCGCCCTTGACCCGGATATCGAGTCGCGGGATCGTGCACTCGACCTCGAATTGCTGATTATGCGCCGCCCCGTGCGTGGCGATCACGACATACTGCGGCAACGCGAGCTGATGCCCCTGCAGGTGTTCCTGCAACAACGTTTTCGCGTCCTTGCCGAGCGTCAGCGGGTCGATATCGGCCAGCACCGGCTGGTACAGATGCGCGATCGCCGCCTCGGCCGCCTCGAAACCGCCATCCAGGTAGATCGCGCCGATGATCGCCTCGAGCGCGTCGGCGAGAATCGACGGCCGCTTCATCCCGCCGCTTCTCAGCTCGCCCTCTCCCAGCCGCAGGAATTCGGCGAGATTGGCATGCTGCGCCACCTCGTGCAGCGTCTGCTGGCGCACCAGGTTGGCGCGCACGCGCGACAAGTCGCCTTCGTCGAGCGTGGCGTAACGCCGGAACAGCAGCGTCGCCACCACGCAGTTCAACACCGAGTCGCCGAGGAATTCGAGACGCTCGTTATGGGTGGCGCTATGACTGCGATGCGTGACCGCCTGGCGCAGCAACTCCGGCTTCTCGAAACGGTACTGCAGCCGTGTTTCCAACGGGGTCAATGACATCGTTCTCTCCTGCGGGAATGGCTAGTTGAATCGGCCGATCCGCTTCAGGCTCGAAAAGTTCATCCAGATGAAAAACGCGCGGCCGACGATGTTGCGGTCCGGAACGAAGCCCCAATACCGGCTGTCGGCGCTGTTGTCGCGGTTGTCCCCCATCATGAAGTAATGGCCGGGCGGCACCTTGCAGATCACGCCTTCGCTGTTGTAGCTGCAGTTGTCGCGGTACGGATAGTCCTCCGCGCCCTGGATGTACGGGGGTACCTGCGGCGTATTGAGGATCGCGTTCTTGCGACCGTCGAGGTCTTCCTGGTACTGCTTCGAGTACGCGACGCGGTCCTCGTCGAAGAAATCGGGCAGCGGCGCTTCCGGCACGGGCTTGCCGTTGATGGTCAGACGCTTGTTCTGGTAGGCGATGGTGTCGCCCGGCAGACCGATGACCCGCTTGATATAGTCGACCGATTCGTCCTTCGGGTAGCGGAACACCATCACGTCGCCGCGTTTGGGCTCGCCCAGCGAGACCAGCTTGCGGTTCAGCACCGGCATGCGCAGGCCGTAATCGAACTTGTTGACCAGGATGAAGTCCCCGACCAGCAAGGTCGGAATCATCGACCCCGACGGAATCTTGAACGGCTCGACGACAAACGAGCGCAGCAGGAACACGGCCAGGATCACCGGAAAGAAACTCGCCGAGTACTCAAGCCACCAGGGCTGACGCAGCTTTTCCTCGCGCACATGGGTGCGTTGCAGCTGCAGCGCCGCCATGTCGTCGGCGCTCAACGCTGCCGCACTGCCGCCGGACGCGTTTCCGGATACACGTCCAGGCG
>JBPBQT010000076.1:0-5428 GCA_050955065.1 Janthinobacterium lividum
CGTCGACGACGGGCACGAAGCGCAAACGCGGATCGGGCCGGGCGTCACATCGTCAAAACGATTTAAAGCGATTCAAAACGTTTCCCACTCGCCGTCGGCGACGACCGGTTTCATCTTCGCCGCCGGCACGACGGCCCGGGGCACGATAGCCCGGGGCACGACGGCCCGGCCCGCGGCCACCGTCACCGCCCGGCCGGCCGACAGCGGGGGCCGTGGCGCGATTCGCGGCGCCGACGCAGGCGCCGTCCTGGCAGGCACTGTCGGCTCGAGCGCCGGCATCACCTTCGCCACCGCCGCCACCTTCGCGGCCTTTGCCACCTTCGACGTCATCGACGCGGTGGACAGCGCCGCCGATGCGAGCGCCACCCGACCGCCGGCCATGCCCGCGGCGGCGGCGCGCTGCATGCCGCCGTCGCTCGTGTCCAGACGATAGCCGTCGAGCACCTCGCGCAACTGATGCGTCTGCGTTTCGAGCGAGGCCGCCGCGGCCGCCGCTTCCTCCACCAGCGCCGCGTTCTGCTGGGTGACCTGATCCATCTGCGCGACGGCCTGGTTCACCTGCTCGATGCCGCCCTTCTGCTCTTCGGACGCCGCACTGATCTCGCCCATGATGTCGGTGACGCGCCGCACCGCCTGCACGATCTCCTCCATCGTGTCACCGGCGCGCGACACCAGCGCGGAGCCGCTGTGCACTTTCTGCGCCGAGTCGTCGATCAGGCTCTTGATTTCCTTCGCCGCGCCCGCGCTGCGCTGCGCGAGACTGCGCACCTCGTTGGCGACGACGGCGAAGCCGCGCCCTTCCTCGCCCGCGCGCGCGGCTTCCACCGCCGCGTTCAACGCCAGGATGTTGGTCTGGAACGCGATGCCCTCGATGACGGCGATGATGTCGACGATCTTGTCCGAACTGCTCGCGATCGCCTGCATCGTCGTCACCACCTCGCCCACCACGTCGCCGCCGCGCGAGGCGATGTCCGACGCGGTGGACGCGAGCTGCCGGGCCTGCCGGGCGTTGTCGGTGTTCTGCCGGACCGTCTCCGTCAGCTGCGCCATGCTGGAGGCGGTTTCCTGCAGCGACGACGCCTGCTGCTCGGTGCGGGACGACAGGTCCGTGTTGCCGGTGGCGATCTCGCGCGCGCCGACATCGATCAGCCCGGCGCTGTCGCGCACCGAACGCAGGGTGCCGGACAGGCCGCGCTGCATCGCGTTGATCGCCTCGAACACGGTGCCGATCTCGTTTTTCGAGCGCACCGCGACGACGTTCGACAGATCCCCCGCGGCGATGCGATGAAAGTGCCCGGCGGCCTCGCCCAGCGGCCGGATGACTTCCTGGCGCAGCGTCCAGAGCGCGTACGCGGCGAACAGCAACGCGCCTGCGAGCGCCAGGGCGATCAACGCATTCAGAGTGACCAGACGCTGACGCGCATCGCTCATCAACGCGTCGGCATGCCGCTGCTGCGCGCTTTTCAGGTCGCCGATCGCCTTCGCGTAACCGGACAGCAGCGCGGGCATCGTCTGCGTGACCAGCAGACCGTAGGTCGACAGGTCGAGATTGCCGAGCGCCGCCAGCTCCGGCTTGAACGCCTGATTCAGCACCGCATCGCGCATCTGGTTCGCCGCCGCCACGCCGTCGCTGCGGTTCGCGGCGGTCTGCAACGCGACATAGTCCGCCCACATCGCGTTGGAGCGCTCCAGCAGGTCGCGGCCGTTGCCCAGTGCCTTCCTTGCATCCGCGTTCACGTCGTTGGCATACAGCATGTTCGCGCGCACCAGCGCGACATGCGCCTGCAACAACGCTTCTTCGCTCTCCGACAGAAGACGCGCCGTCTTCACCTCGATCTGCGTCATCTGCTGCAATGCGGCATTGCCCGAGCGGACCGCGAAGAACCCGACCGCGCTGCCGCCCACCAGCATGATCACAAAGATGGCGACGATCGAAGTCAATGTCGCCCGGATCGTCAACTTGTTCATGTCGTTCTATCTGCTCCGGAAGATCGCATCGGATGGGAACGTCAGGCGGCCAGACGCTCGACGAGCGCCATCTCGTCGCTGGTCATCAGGCGCTCGATGTCCATCAGGATCAGCAGGCGCTCGTCGACGGTGCCCAGACCGGTGAGATATTCGGTATTCAGCACCGAACCGAACTCCGGCGCGGGCTTGATCTGCGCGGCGCTCAGGGTCAGCACGTCGGACACGCCGTCCACCACCATGCCGACGACGCGCTGCGCGACGTTCAGGATGATCACGACGGTCTGGTGATCGTATTCGACGGTGCCCAGCGCGAACTTGATGCGCATGTCGACGATCGGCACGATCACGCCGCGCAGATTGATCACGCCCTTGATGAAGTCCGGCGTGTTGGCGATGCGCGTCACCGCTTCGTAGCCGCGGATTTCCTGCACCTTGAGGATGTCGATGCCGTACTCTTCGCCACCCAGCGTGAAGGCGAGGAATTCGTTGGCGGCGCCGTCGCCCTGCGTGTTTTCGATCAGCGACAACGAAGCCGTGCCGCGCGTGGATTTGATGAGCTCAGTGGTCATGTCGGTAAAGGTCCAGTAGAAATCTAGGCGGAATGGGTGAGTTGGCCGGCGGCAGCGGGTGCTTCCTTCAGGCCACAAAGATCATCGCGGCTCGACCGGTTCAGCGCCGGGACGTCGATGATGAGCGCGACGCTGCCGTCGCCGAGGATCGTCGCGGCGGAGATGCCGAAGACTTTCCGGTAATTGGTTTCGAGGTTCTTCACGACCACTTGGTGCTGACCCAGCAACTCGTCGACCAGCAGCGCGAAGCGGCGGCCCTCCGCCTGGAGGATGATGACGATCGCCTTGGTCGGATCGGTGCGCGCGTCGACCACGCCGAACACCTTGTGCAGCGCGACGACCGGCAGATATTCACCCCGCACGCGGATCACCCGGCCGTCGTCCTGGCCGCCGGCGATCGTGAACAGCTCGTCGTTCGTCGGCTGCAGGGACTCCATCACGGAGTTCAGCGGCACGATGAATGTCTCCGCCCCCACCTTGACGGACATGCCGTCGAGGATCGCGAGCGTCAGCGGCAGCAGGATGCGGGTGGTCGTGCCCGCGCCGGGGCGCGACTGCACTTCGACATGGCCGCCCATGTCCTGGATGTTGCGTTTGACGACGTCCATGCCGACGCCGCGCCCGGAGATGTCCGTGACCTGATCGGCGGTCGAGAAACCCGGCATGAAGATCAGTTGGGCGACTTCGTCGTCGCTCATCGCGTCGCTGACCGCCATGCCCTGCTTCAACGCCTTCGCGAGAATGCGCTCGCGGTTCAGGCCGGCGCCGTCGTCGGAGACTTCGATGACGATGTTGCCGCCCATGTGTTCGGCCGACAGTACGAGCTGTCCGGCGGCTTCCTTGCCGGCCGCCTGACGCACGTCGGGTATTTCGATGCCATGGTCGAGGCTGTTGCGCACCAGGTGCGTCAACGGGTCGATGATGCGTTCGATCAGGCTCTTGTCGAGTTCGGTCGCCTGGCCGACCGTCACCAGATCGACCTTCTTGCCGAGCTTCGACGCCAGATCGCGGACCAGGCGCGGAAAGCGGCTGAACACGTAATCCATCGGCATCATGCGGATCGACATCACCGCCTCCTGCAGATCGCGCGCGTTGCGCTCGAGCAGCGACAGACCGTTGAACAGGCGGTCGTGCAGCACCGGATCGAAATTCGACGCGGTCTGCGCCAGCATCGCCTGCGTGATCACCAGCTCGCCGACGAGATTGATCAGGCTGTCGACCTTGTCGATGCCGACGCGGATCGACCCCGCCTCGTGACCGGCCGCCGGCGCCGCCGCGCCCGGCGCGTTGCGGGCCACCGCCGCCTGGGGCGCCGTCGCCGGCACCAGCGCGCCGCCCTTGACCGGGGCGCTGTCGCCGGCGACGGCGGCGCTCGCGGCGGCGTCCGGGGCGGCCGCGGCAACCGCCGGTGTCGCGGCCGCGACCACAGGCGCCGCCGTCAGCAGCGCGCTGGCCGGCACGGCACCGGCGCTGCCGTCGATCTCGATCTGTTCCTCGTTGATCACGAAGCAGCACACGGCGACGATGACATCCGGCGCGCAGTCGCTGTCCAGCCAGACCGTCAGCCGATTGCCGGCCTGTTCGCGACCGACGACCTTGCCCAGATTGCCAAGCTCCGCGACCAGCAGCGTCGCGTCGCTTTCGCTCAGGTCCGTCAGTTTGATCTTCAGCGAACCCGCCGTCGGCGCAGCGGCCGGGGCCGCGGTGGCCGGCGTCGCCGCCGGGGCGGCATGCACGACGCCGGCGATTTCCTGCAACTGGCGGATCAGGCGGTTCGGCGGACCGTCGGGGTCGTTCAGCGCGTCCTGTTCGTCCTGAGCGTCCTGCGACGCCCGCGCGTCCTGCTCGCGCTGCGCGGCCGTCGGCACGGCGGGGGCGGCACTCGCGGGGACGTTCGCGGCAATGGTTCCGGCGGTCGTCACGGCCGTGGCGGCGGCGGTGCTTGCCGCCACGGCGAGCGGCGCGCTCGCCTGGCTGACGGCCTTGAGCTTGTCCGCCAGGGCCATGCCGAGTTGCCGGTCGGGTTCGACCGAGCCGGCCGACTCCCGGTACGCCCGGAGCTGCTTCTCCAGCACGTCCTTGGCTTCCAGGAAAACGTCGATCATGTCGGTGCGCAGCTTCAGTTCGCCATTGCGCGCCTGGTCCAGCACGGATTCGAGCACGTGCGTGGTGTCGGTCAGGACGCTGAAGCCGAACGTCGCGGCGCCGCCCTTGATGGAGTGCGCCGCGCGAAAGATCGCGTTGAGTTGCTCCGAATCCGGCTGTTGTACATCGAGCGCGAGCAGCAGGCGCTCCATTTCGGCGAGCAGCTCGTCGGCCTCGTCGAAGAAAGTCTCGTAGAACTGGGTGATATCGAGCGACATAACCGTGGGTCATCCCGGTTGGACAAAAATTCGGTTGTCGGTCGGCTTCATCGTCCGACCGTCGTGTGCGTCGTGTGCGTCGTGTGCCGGCGGTCTCAGGCCTGCATCGCCTCGCGAACGCTCGTGAGGACATCGGTGAGAACGCCCGGATCGAGCGGTTTGAGCAACCAGCCGCTCGCGCCCGCCTCGCGCGCCGCGTCCTTGAACGCCTCGCTGTCCTCGGTGGTCAGCAGCAGGATCGGCGTGTCGACGTAGGGAGAGAGCTCGCGCAGCGCGCGGATCAGCTCGAGACCGTTCAGACCCGGCATGTTCTGATCGGTCAGGATCAGATCGAAGCGGCGCTCGGCGGCGACCGCCGCCAGCGCTTTCGCCAGCCCGTCGCGGCCATCCTTGGCCAGCGTCGTCGCATAGCCGCCCGCGTTGAGCGTCGCCTCAAGGATGTGTCGCATCGCGACCGAATCGTCGACCGCCAGCACGCTCGGTGTCATCGTTTTCTTCTCACTGTTCATGGTGGATTAACCTTCGACG
>JBPBQT010000077.1:0-5374 GCA_050955065.1 Janthinobacterium lividum
GGACTGGTTCAGGCCGTTTCCGCCGGCGACATCGATCGTGATGTCCACGCCTTTGCCGTCGGTCAGGTCCAGAACGTTTTTTTCCCAATCGGGATGCGTCTTGTAATTGATGCCGGCGCTGACGCCAAGCGCCTGCACTTTTGCGAGATTCGCATCGCTGCTCGACGTCGCGATCACGCGCGCGCCATGCGCCACCGCGATTTGCGCCGCGAAGATCGAAACGCCGCCGGTCCCCTGTACCAGCACCGTCTGCCCCGGCTGCAAGTTGCCGACGTCCATCAGCGAATACCAGGCGGTCAACGCCGCGATCGGCAGCGTCGACGCCTGTTCGTCGGTCATCATGCCCGGCGCGCGTACCGCGCTTTCCTCGTGAATGATCATGTACTCGGCCAACCCGCCGGGGAGCGGCATGCCGAGGCAGAAATCCGGCTCGTTCGGACCGGGAGGACCGTCGATCCACCGCGAGTACAGGGTCGAGTTCACGCGATCGCCGATCTTGAACCGACTGACGCCCTCACCCGTGGCGACGACCGTGCCGGCAGCATCCGATACGGGAATGAGCGGTCTCGGGACGAGATGCGGTTCGTAAATGCCGTCTACGATCGCTTTATCGCGAAAGTTCAGCGATACCGCACCGACTTTCACCAGCAACTCGCCGGGCTGGGGCTGCGGAGTGGCGACGTCTTCCTGAGATAGATTTTTTAGACCAAAGTCTTTTAGCAACCATGCTTTCATTGTGTGCTCCTGTCGGGCTTTGGGTTTTGTCGTGAATGACGGCGCGCAATGTCATGCTGCACGGTCCAGTATCGGCCAGGTGAAGCAAACATGCTGACCGATGGCATATCGAAGCCGATGGGGGCAGTCCGCATCCGCGGAGCCTGATTGCTGGTTTCGTTCGCTCGACAATGCACAGGGAATCGCCGAAAATCGAATCCGCCAATATCGCGAACGGTCGAGACCGATCACCTCCCCAAAAAGGCGTTGCCATGACGATTCGTCGCGACGAGCTTCACGCTGTCGATATCGACACCGACATCGAAGCCGACTGGATGCATGCCGCACTCGCGGAACTCGGCATTCGCCGTTTTCCGGTCGGCGACACGAATCCCCGGATCGTCGAGTACAACAATCACACCAATCTGGTTGGCTATGACGACAAGATCTCCTGGTGCTCGTCGTACGTGAACTGGTGCATGGCACGTGTCGGGATTTCGGGTACGGGCTCGGCCTTGGCCCGATCCTGGCTTGAATGGGGGACGCCTCTCGCCACACCATGTTATGGCTGCGTCGTGGTGCTTACGCGGGACGATCCTCCGAGCTGGCGGGGACACGTCGGGTTCTACCTCCGTCATGACGCCGATTCTGTATATCTGCTGGGGGGAAATCAGCTGGAGGAAGTTCGCGAATTGGCCTATCCGATAGGTTCCGTGCTGGGCTACAGATGGCCGATCTGCGTGTCATGAGCGGCCCGCCCATTGTTCGAGCCGCCGTACCCGCTGACGCGGTTGCGCTCCAATCGCTTTATCGCCAGTTGATCGACGACGAAAACGTGAATGTGGCCGGGCCCCAGATCCAGCGCATCGCGGATGAGGGTCGCGGACGGCTGTTCATTTGCGAGAGCGATGGGCATGTGATCGCGACAGCCCTGGTAGCTCTATGTGCAGATGTCATGTATGGCGGTCAGCCCTTCGCGGTGATTGACAATGTCGTCGTAAGTCAAACATGCCGCGGGCGAGGAATCGGTCGAATTCTGCTGCGGGAGGTCGAGCAATTTTGCTCGTTGCGGGATTGCTCGAAGATGATGCTTCTCAGTTCGGCGCTACGCGTCGACGCACATCGTTTCTTCGAGAGTGCAGGGTTTCGCTCTGATTTGAAGCGGGGATTTGTCAAATATCGTCGTCAGTTTGATCCGCGGGCAGAGCGACAAAAAGTTTGAACGATGGGCTATTTCGGGTGTCCCAAAACAAACAGTCGCAATGCGGCGCGGAAGTTCTGCAGGCTTGCAAACCTTGGCTGCATGGCAATGAGGCCGGCAATGATTCACCGAAAAAACCGCTTGCTGCCACGATTTTTTCAGAGAGCTGTTGTCGTGACGATTTGTCGTGAACAGCTTCGTACCGTCGATCTCACCGATATCGAAACCGGAGAAATCATCCAGCCGCTACACCCCCGCCATATTCTCCGCACGCAATTCCTGACGCCCTACAACATGTCAGTCAACGTGTTGGCAATGGCGTTGCATGTTCCCCTGCCACGCACCGGCACCATCGGACGCGGGCGTCGATGCCGATGCCTGGCCGTGCCGTGCCGTGCCGTGCCGTGGAGATTGCTCAGCGAGATCAGGTGAGGTGCCGACGCTGCATATGTTGCTGCAGACGGTGAGGCAGCGCCGCCATGTCGGTGATGACATCGCGCGCGCCTGCCTCGAACAATCGCGCACTATGGCCGGGCGGACAGTGCGACCCACCGGCGAACCCAATCACCGGAATGCCGGCCTGGATCGCTGCCATGGTACCCGCGACGCTGTCTTCGACGACCAGGCATTCTCTGGGACAGGTCCGCATCCAGCCGGCGGCGAACAGGAAGACATCGGGTGCCGGTTTGCCGCGCGCCACCATGCCGGCACTGAGGATGTTTGGCTCGAAGCGCGACGCCAGGCCCGTCACGCGAAGTCCGAGTCGGAGTTTGTCCATTTCGCTGCTTGACGCCACGCATACCGGGACCTGGATCTGCTGCAGCATGTCGGACACCCCCGGCATCGCCTGCAACTCGCGGCGATAGGCGGCGATGCTGCGTGCGTGGACCTTGGCCCCATAATCGTCTGGCAACGGTTGCCCCCACTCCGCTTCGATCTCGCGCTGCTGTTCGAGCGCGGGTCGCCCTGCAAAGCGGTGTATCACCTGCTCGGTCGTGATCGCAAAGCCGACCTCGGTCAGCGTTTCCGCCACGATCCGGCAGATCAGCACTTCGCTATCTATCAATACGCCATCGCAATCGAATATCAACATGAGAGAGACCGGAGAGAACGCGTTGAGGAGCAGCAAGGCAATGCAAGATGCAGGGGGAGTCCGCGTCGTGCGGCGCAATGACGAAACGGGCCGCCGCTCATGCTAGCGCGGGGTACTGTTCGCATACGTCGCCGATGCCTGCAGGCGCAAGACATTCACCAGCGCTTCGGTTGACGCCTTGGGGGGCACACCGAATTTTTCGGCGTAGGCGTGCAGTGGACGCTCGATTTTGCGCAGGAGGATGCTGACAAACGTCTGGACGGCAAAAATGTCATCCTCGGCGGGCGCGCGAAACCGGTTCAGGATGCGTATGACGGAATCTTCGTTATGGGCGAATCGCGACAGGATGCAGGCAGCGGTCTCGTCAAGGTAGGCGGTAATATCCACGTCGTGCAGGAACGACGCGTAGGTAGGGTCGGACTGCAGTACTGCCTCCACACCGGCGCGCATCTCGGTAATGATTTCGCCGGCGAAGTAGCGATGCATGGTCGAGTCGGCGATGAATTCATTCAGTTTCAAATCCATATCACCATTCGTCTCGCGAAATGCCGTCAATGCAATCAGAAGATGCGATCCGTTCAGCAGCCAAACCTTGATTTCACGTTCCGTTTGCAGATGTTTGCTGAAGGTGACCTTGCTCCCGGACAGCATTTCGGCAAGCGCGGTCTGGCCCCTCTCCTCATGCAAGGTGAGTTTGCCGTAGCTTTCCGTGGAGACCAGCAGGCGCTCGCGACCGTTTTCCATGCAGCGGTCCATACGACTGCAGATACGGTCGACCAGCGCGGTCACGCAATGGATGGGTCTTTGCCCTGGCGTTCCAAGCATGTCCGCGAAGGCCTCGTCAGCGAGTACGTCAGCGGTGTCAAACATGTTTTCGCAGGCCACGAAATAGAGCCGACCAATGCGCTTTTCTCGTACCTGCGTCGCGTCGTCGTGTGCAGCCGGGCCAGACATCTCGTTCGCGCCGCGCAGCACGTTCAACGCGCGCACCACGCCCGCGTAATGTTGCACCTGCACCAATGTGCTGCTGACGATCACGCCTTTGTGTTTTTGGCAAGATTGCTCCAGCACGTTACAGATGAGGGTATCGATGTCGTCACCATAGGTGAAGAAACGGTTGTATCGAACCCGACTCCTGCCTCGTTGATCATGCCCATTGCTATGCGATATCAGATAATAGGGTGGCTCGCCATCGTCTCGATTGGCGCCATCCGCGAGCAGGGCGTTGCGGCCCACGGCATCGGTCGGTGTCACGGAATCGCATTCTGCCGATGGTGAATCGAATGCCTGCGACGGCCTGTCGACCAGCCACCCGGCTTGGGCAGACGGCGAATCGGAAGGCGAGCGGTTGAACAGGACGAGCTCCGAATCCGCGGTCCGCATGTACGGGGCAATCAGTCCCAAGCCCAATCGGCCGCAACCGAAGTGAATATGTAGCACGTGAGCACTCCTAGTGAATGACTCGACCATCGCCGAGGCGACGCAGAATCGGAATGAGTCCGGTCGTGCTCGACGAATGTCTTCACCGTATTACATGCTTGCCGGTTGGAAGGGAGGAGACCGCGAAAAACGGCTTCGCGAGGCGAATCCCGGGCCCCGCCCCATTGGGTCCATGTCTGTTTTATCGCCAAAAATGATCGGGCAAATATCGAAAAAGATGAACTTCTTGGATGTCGCGAGTCGCAGGGTCTTTTCGCCAGGAAAACCGGGGACGACATTGCGCGTGAACTCGAAAACAAGGTACTGACGGAAATTTGCCATGACCAAGCCTGAATTCAAAAGCGATGTGTTCGAGTCGATCCATTCCAGCGTGTCCGGGATGTACCGCTCCGGGACCATCGACAAGACGACGATGCGGCGTTTCGACGAAACATGCCTCGTGATGCCGTCCTCGCTGGAACCGGAGGAAATCAAACGCATCCGGGAAGCGCAAAACGTCAGCCAGCCTGTTTTCGCCCGGTATCTGAACACCAGCGAAAGCACGGTCGAAAAATGGGAATCGGGCACGACGCGACCAAGCGGCATGGCGCGCAAGCTTCTGACGATTGTCCGGAAGCATGGCTCGAAGGTCTTATCTTAATGTGACGGTTGCAGCAAAAGCTGCACGGGATGGGGCGCGCGATCGCGCGCCGTGTCGGGCCTTCGAACCCAGCTTCTGAGCTTCAGAATTCCCGCCAAAAAAGCTGGCGAAAAACCGTCGTTTCGATGGGAAAAAGCCGGGTTTGGGGGGTATTGAAAGCCCCTAAAATTCTTACCCCATTGATTCTAAATAAAACAGTGGTGCGAGGAGCGGGACTCGAACCCGCACACCATTGCTGGCGTCAGGACCTAAACCTGGTGCGTCTACCAATTTCGCCATCCTCGCA
>JBPBQT010000078.1:0-4872 GCA_050955065.1 Janthinobacterium lividum
TTTTCGGCGAACTTTAGGACGAATTTCTTCGACTTCATGCATCCGGCAGGTGTTGCCGGACGACGCCGGTTGTCCATGGCTCTTCCCGTCCCGCCGCTCCGGCGGGGCTCGGACGTTGATTTCCATACGTTTTCGGGCCGTTCCCCGGCCGGCGCGCGGGGCCTCGTCACGTCCGATCGGACGATATAACCCCTTTTTTCCCGCCTTATCCAACGATGGACCGTAGACGATAGCGACAATAATCCATTTCGTCGGGTCGTATCTTTCTTCCGGAAAGCGACGTCACCCCGAGTGGAGAATTTCCAAGTGGCAGAGGACAGCGATCTCGAGAAGACAGAATCTGCCTCTCCCCGGCGCCTGGAACAGGCGCGCGAGGACGGGCAGATTGCGCGTTCGCGCGAACTGTCGACGTTCGCCATGCTGGCAGTCGGGTTTGGTGGCGTCTACGTGCTCGGCGGTTCCCTGTTCGGCCAATTCCTGCAGATTTTCCGTCATGCGCTGACGTTCGATCACGTGATCGGCTTCGATGCGTCGATCGCGATGAAGCGCGCGGGCGAATCCGGCGTGCTGGCCGCCACCGCGGTCGGCCCGCTGCTCGGCGCGCTGTCCCTCGTCGCGCTGGTCTCGCCGCTGGCGCTGGGCGGCTGGCTGCTGACCACCAAGCCGCTGATGCCGAACTTCGGCCGCCTCAACCCGATCTCGGGCATCGCCAAGATGTTCTCGATGCAGAGCCTCGCGCAACTGGGCATGGGCATCGCCAAGTGCGTGCTGGTCGGCGTGGTGGCCACCGAGGTCGCGCTGCACTACAAGTCGCAGGTCATCGGCCTGCTGGTCGAGCCGGTCGGCGTCGCGTTGCCGCATGCGGCGAAGATGATCGGCGTGGTGTGCGCGTCCACGGTCGGTTCGATGCTGCTGCTGGTGCTCGCCGACGTGCCGTATCAGCTCTGGCAGCACGCGAAGAAACTGCGCATGACCAAGGAAGAGGTCAAGCGCGAGTACAAGGAAAACGAGGGCGACCCGCACATCAAGGGCAAGATCCGCCAGCAGCAGCGCGAGATGTCGCGCCGCCGGATGATGGCGGCGGTCGCCACCGCCGACGTCATCATCACCAATCCGACGCATTTCGCCGTCGCGCTGCGCTACGCCGACGACCAGATGCGCGCGCCGGTCGTCGTCGCCAAGGGTGCCGACCATGTCGCCGCGCGGATCCGCGAACTCGCGGCCGAACACCGGGTGCCGGTGCTCGAGGCGCCGCCGCTGGCGCGCGCGCTGTATCACCATGTCGAACTGAACCGCGAGATCCCGGGCGGCCTGTACGGCGCCGTCGCCGAAGTGCTGGCCTGGGTGTTCCAGCTGCGCCGCTGGAACGCCGGCGCCGGCGAGCGTCCCGACGCGCCGCGCGACGTCGCGGTGCCGGCCGATCTCGCCGTCTCGCTCGACACGTTGAACCGCAGCGGCGCGCAGGCCGACGCCGGCGACGTGACGGACGTCACCGACGTCACCGACGTGACGTCGTCGGATGTCGCCGCGGCCGACGCCACGGTGCGCCTGAAGGGCCCGCGCGGCGGTGCTGACGCGGGAGACGCGGCATGAGCTCGCGCCTCGGCACCATGCTCGGGATGCCCGGCATCGGCGGCGCGTCCAACATGCGCGGTCTGTCCGGCCCGATCCTGATCATCATGATCCTCGGGATGATGATCCTGCCGTTGCCGGCGTTCATCCTGGATTTGCTGTTCACGTTCAACATCGCGCTGTCGGTGATGGTGCTGCTGGTCAGCCTGTACACCCAGAAGCCGCTCGATTTCTCCGCCTTCCCGAGCGTGCTGCTGTTCTCCACGCTGCTGCGCCTGTCGCTCAACGTCGCCTCCACCCGCATCGTGCTGATGGAAGGCCATACCGGCCCGGACGCGGCCGGCAAGGTGATCGAGGCGTTCGGTCACTTCCTGGTGGGCGGCAACTACGCGGTCGGCATCGTCGTGTTCGTCATCCTCGTCATCATCAACTTCATGGTGATCACCAAGGGCGCGGGGCGGATCGCCGAAGTGTCGGCGCGCTTCACGCTCGACGCAATGCCGGGCAAGCAGATGGCGATCGACGCCGACCTGAACGCCGGCCTCATCAACGAAACCGACGCCCGCAAGCGCCGCATCGCCGTCGCCCAGGAAGCCGAGTTCTACGGTTCGATGGACGGCGCGTCGAAGTTCGTGCGCGGCGACGCGGTCGCGGGCCTGCTGATCCTGGTCATCAACATCGTCGGCGGCCTGATCATCGGCGTCGTGCAGCACGACATGGCCGTGGGCGCCGCCGCCACCAACTACACGCTGCTGACCATCGGCGACGGTCTGGTCGGGCAGATCCCGGCGCTGGTGATCTCGACCGCGGCCGGCGTCATCGTCTCGCGCGTGGCCACCGAGGAAGACGTCGGCACGCAGATCACCGGGCAGCTGTTCGACAACCCGAAGGTGCTGGCGATCACCGGCGGCATCATCGGCGGCATGGGCCTGATCCCGGGCATGCCGCACTTCGCGTTTCTGTTGCTGGGTGGCGGTCTGATCTATCTGGCGCGCCGCGTCGGCGCGAAAGCCACCGCGAAAGCCGCGGCCGACGCCGCGCCGAAGCCCGTGCTCGAAGCGCCGGCCTCCGCCGACTCGGCCGAGGCGAGCTGGGACGACGTGCAGCTGGTCGACCCGCTCGGTCTGGAAATCGGCTATCGCCTGATCCCGCTGGTGGACGCGTCGCAGGAAGGCGAGCTGCTCAAGCGCATCAAGGGCATTCGCAAGAAGTTCGCGCAGGAGATCGGTTTCCTCGCGCCGGTGGTGCATATCCGCGACAACCTCGAACTGCGTCCGAACGCGTACCGCATCGCCCTCAACGGCGTCGAAGTGGGGGTCGGCGACGCGTTCCCGGGACAGTGGCTGGCGATCAACCCGGGCCAGGTCAGCGGCCCGCTGCAGGGTTCGCCGACGCGCGACCCGGCCTTCGGCCTGCCGGCGGTGTGGATCGACATCGGCATGCGCGAACAGGCGCAGCTGCTGGGCTACACGGTGGTCGACGCGGGCACGGTGGTCGCCACGCACCTGAACCACGTCGTCACGTCGCACGCCGCCGAACTGCTGAGCCGCCAGGAAGTGCAGCAGCTGCTCGACCGCATCGGCCGCGACGCGCCGAAGCTGATCGAGGATCTGGTGCCGAAGGTGATCTCGCTGACGTCGCTGCAGAAGGTGCTGCAGGCGCTGCTCGACGAAGGCGTGCCGATCCGCGACATGCGCACCATCCTCGACGTGCTCGCCGAACACGCGCCGAAGATCAACGACCCGTACGAATTGACCGCGCTCACGCGCCTCGCGCTGGGCCGCGCGATCACGCAGCAGGTCGCGCCGGGCAACATGGAGATGTCGGTCATGGGGCTCGACCCGATGCTCGAACGGGTGCTGTCGCAGGCGCTCGCCAACGGCAGCCAGGGCGGTCTGGAGCCGGGTCTCGCGGCCACCTTGCTGCAGCAGACGCAGCAGGCCATCGAATATCAGCAGAACCAGGGCTTCCCGCCGGTCCTGCTGGTCCAGCACGGGTTGCGCGCGCTGCTCGCGCGTTTCCTGCGCCGCAGCATGCCGCAGTTGAAAGTCCTGAGTTACGCCGAAGTGCCTGATACCCGCACCGTCAGAGTGACGACCACCATCGGAGGTCAGATTTGAAAGTCCGTAAATTCTTCGCGCCGTCATCCCGAGAGGCGCTGCGCCTGGTTCGCGAGGCGTTGGGCGCCGATGCCGTGGTGCTGTCGAACCGGGTGGTCGACGGTGGGGTCGAGCTGGTCGCATTGACCGAGGAAACGCTGACGGACATCGTCGACGAACGCCAGGCGCCGGCCGCCATGGCGCCGGCGCTGCCCGCCGAGGAGCGCGCCGCGCCGTCGTGGCGTGACGCCGTGCCGGCGCGCACCGCGCGTCCGGCGTCATCGGCGGCGTCCGCACCGTCCGCGCCGTTTGTACCGTCGGCACCGGCGCTGGCGCAGATGCAGCCGCAGGCGGGACGGCGCGACCGCACGATCGCGCCGCCGGGCGTGCTCGCCGCGGCGCACATCGGCGACGATGGCGCGTCGGCGCTGGCCTATGTGCACCGGGGCAACCCGGCGCCGCAGGCGCGCGCGAACGAGGTGACGCCCGCCCACCGTGCTGCGCCGGCCTCCGCGCCGTCGCCGTACGACGATGTCGCGGCCTACGGTGCGGACGACGAAGGCGACGACGCATACGGCAACGCCGGATACGAGCATGGCGCGGCGCGGGGGAACGGCTATCAGCAGGGCGCCGATGACGACCGCCGCCGCGCGCCTGCCGGCACTGCGATGAATGCGCGCGATAACGCGCGTGACGACGCGTACGACGCACACGACGCCGGCGCGGTCTGGACGCCGTCGGCGCTCGCCGCGCCGCGCCAGGAGCCGGCGGCACGGCAGGCGCCGGGCGCGTCGCTGGCGGCCTCGGCGGCCGCCCCCGTCGCGATGTCCGCGGCGGCCCCCGCCCGGGCGAACGGCGCGAGTGCGTCGATTGCCGCCAGCCGTCTCGCCGCGGCGGGTGCGCCGGTGCCCCCGGCCCCCGTCGAGACGCCGTCGCCGGCCCGTTCGATCTTCGCCCGCATGTTCTCGCGGCCGTCGTTTCGCGAGCGGGTCGCGAGCGCCGACCATCAGGCACCGGCCCCGCTGCGCCGTGATCCGGCGCCGGCATCGATGCTCGCGCACGCCGACGAAGCCGCGGTGCTGGGCCTCGTGCGCGCGGAGCGCCGCGAGGTGCCGCAGACGTCCGGCGTGCTGGGTCTGGGCCGCGCGGAACGCACGGACGACGACGTTTTCGCCGACGTGCCGAGGGAAACCCGTGAAAC
>JBPBQT010000079.1:0-4546 GCA_050955065.1 Janthinobacterium lividum
ATCTACCGGTGCGCGTTATAAACGCCGGTCGCCGACTACGTTTTGCTTCGTTGCGCAATATCCTTGAATTCTTTGTCTGCAGTCGTCGCCTGTCCAATCCGATGCCGGACCTGTGCATGCGGACTCTGTCATGCCCACTTCTGTTAAATTGAAAAAAAGTAGGTGAGGCACCTTTGGTCATAAGTGCCCTTTTGACGACGAGTTGAATTTCGAGAACCGACGCGATCCTCATTGAGGTTTCGGAACCGGACACTGCATGCATCCAACATCGCTTAAAGATAATAAGTTATCGGCCGAACAGCTGAATTTCTACTCAAAGAATGGCTTTCTCTCGTTGAGCGAGGTCGCTCGACTCGACGAAATCGAACAGCTCCGCACTTTTTCGGACAAGCTCTTCAACGAACGATGTGGCTTGAAGGAAGGCGCATTGTTCGATTTCACGGGTGGCAAACCGCTCGCGGCCACCGCGCTGACGCAGATGCTGCATCCGAGCAACCATGACGCGCGCTTTCGCCGGCTGGCGTATCGCCGACGCCTGCATCGCATCGCCAGGCAGGTACTGGGATCCCGTGCCCGCTTCAGCGGCGACCATCTGTTTTACAAGCCCGCGCTTACAGGTCCGAGGACACCGTGGCACCAGGACGAGGCGTTCCGCGATCCCACGCTGGAATATAACGAGCTGGCTTTCTGGCTGCCGTTGCAGGCCGTCGACGAGGCGAACGGTTGCCTGAAATTCATTCCCGGCTCGCATCTGGGCGAGGTACAGGCGCACTGCCGCCCGGGAGACGACCCGCGTGCGCATGCGCTCGAATGCTGCGCCGATTTCGGTGAAGACAACGCGGTTCATTGCTCGCTACCCGTGGGCGGCTGCACCCTGCACCACGGCAGGACGCTGCACGGCGCGGGTCCGAATGGGACCGGGGACGCGCGCTATGCCTATGTCGTGCACTTCGATACGCCGCGCACGCTTGCACACGAACCGCGTGTGTTCGAATGGCAGGCGATCACGTCCCGGCGCGAAGAGCAGATGCAGGCATGGCGTACCGGCCCGGGGCGGCTGGTCCACTATTATCGGCGCCTGCGGCAGATGAATTACACCGATCCGTACCGTCTCGTCCAGGGACTGAAACGGTATGTGGAAAAACGCTGGAGCTGAGATCGCCTTCCGGATTTGCGCCAGAGGATCTGCTTATCCGGGAAAAGTCGCCGCCCCGCCAATGGTCGGCGCAGCGCCGTTCCGGGCAGGGACATACCAGACCCGAATGCCGTCCTCCCTGGTCGACGTCATCCCCGATGCGCCGTTCGTGTGACGCAGCGTCTCGATGCTGAGCACCGTCACGGCTTCTTCCGCGATCCAGAGATTGGCCGCATCCACCGCGGTTTGCAGCGGCGCATTCGCCAGCCCGAGCATCTTCGACGCCCTTTTGAAGTCCCTGAATGCGATTTTCATGGTTCGTATCTGCCAGTGCCGGCGTGGCGTACAACGCGGGAAGTCTGGCGGCTTCGCGCCGGAACGTACCGCTAGAATGGCGGTTCCTGTTCCCGCATTGTACGGAGGTGTCCTTGATTCCCGATGATAGACCGTTGCAGATCGGCTCGCTTTTGTTCGAGGGTGTCGACCAGATCGACCTGACCGGACCGTTCGAGGTGCTCTCGCGCATACCGAATGCGACGTACCGGATCTACGGCAAGACCACACAGAGCGTTCGCGACCTGAAAGGGCTGCGTCTGACGCCCGATGCGACGCTGGCCGATGCGCCCGCGCTCGACGTGCTCCATGTTCCGGGAGGGTACGGCCAGCAGGCGTTAATGGAAGACCAGGAGGTGCTGACGTGGATCCGCCGGCAGGCGCAGGGCGCGCACAGCGTGTTCTCGGTCTGCACCGGGGCGCTGCTATGCGGTGCGGCGGGCCTGCTGCAGGGGCGGCGGGCGACGACGCACTGGGCGTCTTTTCACCTGCTGCCGTTTTTCGGGGCGATCGCGGTGGATGAACGGGTGGTCGTGGACGGCAACTGGGTGTTCGCCGCCGGCGTCACCGCCGGCATCGACGGGGCGTTGCGTCTCGCCGCCGAATTGCGCGGCGCGGATGCGGCGCGGGCGATCCAGCTGCACATGGTCTATGCGCCGGAACCGCCGTTCGACAGCGGTACGCCTCGGACCGCGCCTCCCGCGGTGCTGGCGCAGGCCCGGCAGGCGCTGGCGGGCATTACCGCCGAGCGCGAGGCGAGCGCGCGTCGCGTCGCCGCGCGGCTCGGGATCGCGCTCGCCCCGCAGAAAGCCGACGCCTGATGCGCGGCCGGATCCGACCTGCTCGGCGACGTTCTGCACGCCGGTGCCTGCGCGCAGCAGTGCCGCGGCGAGCGTCATGCGCAGCAGCGTGACGAACTGCGCGGGCGGCCGTTCATCCTGTGATCGCCGTCTCGACCGCGGCAAGCAGTGTCTCGGCGGGAATCGGCTTGCGCAGCACGACCGCGCCGGAAATCTCGTCGAGTGCCAGCGTGTCCGAATAGCCGCTGACGAAAATGATCGGCAATTTTGGCAGCTTGGCCCGTGCGAGGCGCGCCACCTCGGCGCCGTTGAGCCCCGGCATGATGAAATCGATGACCGCGATCGCGGGCGTCATCGTTTCGAGAAACTGCAGGCCGACGGCGCCGTTTTCCGCCTCGGTGACGTCGTACCCCTCGCACTTGAACATTTCGGCTACCGCCATGCGGACATGTTCGTCGTCGTCGATGAGCAGCACGGATCGCGATGCGGGAAGGAGGTGGGCGGATGACGACCGATCGGCGGCACCTGCCGCGGGCTTGGCGGGAGGGTCGATACGGGGCAGCAATATCTCGATCGTCGTGCCTTTTCCGAGGTCGCTGTCGATCTGCAGTTCGCCTCCGCATTGCTTGACGACGCCGTAGACCTGCGCGAGTCCCAGTCCACTTCCCTTGCCTTGCGGCTTGGTCGTGAAGAAGGGTTCTGTCGCGCGGTCGGCGACGTCCGAGGACATGCCATGACCGGTGTCGCGCACGCGCAGCGCGACGTAGGTACGCGTTTCGCCGTTGACCCTCCGGGTGACGTGATCGGCCGTCGTGACCGCGAAGATACCGCCCTCGGGCATCGCATCGCGCGCATTCAGCGCCAGGTTGACCACCGCCAGGTTCAGTTGATCGGCATCCGCCAGCACCCAGGCATTGCCGGCATCGGGCCGGATATCCACGAAAATCGACGAACCGAGTGCATTGTCGAGCAGTTCGCGCATGTCGGCGAGCGATGCGTCCAGTTCCATCGGCTGCACATCGAGGCGTTGGGTTCGCGAGAACGCCAGCAACTGGCCCGACAGCTTGCTGCCGCGTCGCGCGGCGGCGAGGGCGCTGGCCAGATAGATCTGCACCGGGTGATCTCCCGGAAGATGGCTTTTCGAGAGATGCAGGTTCATGCTCACGCCCATCAGCAGATTGTTGAAGTCATGGGCGATGCCGCCAGTCAACTGGCCGATGGCTTCGAGCCGTTGTACGCCGTAGGCGATGGCTTCGGTTCTGGCGCGTTCTTCGGATTCGCGGCGCAACTCGACGGCCTGTGCGGCGAGCTCGCGCTTGAGATGCGCGGCGACGCGTTCCGTCAGGATGTCCGTCGAGCGCCGCTCCTCCTCGAGATCGTCGCGGATCTTGCCGCTGCGCAGGATCGATACGGCCAGCGGGGCGACGGAGACGATCACCAGGATGGCCATCGACGCGTTCAGTCCGAGATGCGATGCGTGCGTCAGGCGCAGCAGCAAGGCACCGGCGACCGGTGGTAGCAACGTGAACGCGAGCAGTATGCGCGTGGTATGTCCTCCCGCGCCGGGCGAGACGATCGCCCTGATCCAACCCTGCTCGGTTTGCGAAAACAGCACGGCGACCCCCAGCAGGAAAATGGCGGCGGCAGTGTGCAGCGCCATCGTGCTGAAAAAAAAGAGCGAATAGAGATCAGTCATGCCATACGCATACCCCAGCAGCGCGGTGCCCGAGACCAGCAACGCCGCGCCGGCGCAGTAGTTGCACATGGCGGGCCGTGCCTGGTAACGATGCAACAGGCCGAGCGTGAGCAACGTCAGGGCAAGCGCGGTCGCGATCGACATGCTGCCACTGTCTCCGGGTGCCATGCCGAAGAAACGCTGGGCGAGCCGCACACTGAGGACTTCGGTGCCCAGGACGGCCTGCTCTGCGAGCGTGGCGACGGCAATGAGCAGGGATGACCACAGGGCGGCCAGCAGCACGCCGCGTCTCACGCGATGCTCGCCTGCCAGAGCGAACGCGATGCCGCCCAGCGACAATGCCGTCAGCAGCGACATGCCTCGTGTCGAGGGAGACAAACGTATGAATTGCGGCTCACCGAACAGATAACCGGATAAAACCATCGCCACGATGGCGAGAACCAGGGCGGCGAGAACAGGCGAAATCCCTTTCCACATGCGAACGCTGTGAATGCCCAATATTGCCTCGACAGTATGGTTCGGGAACTCATCGTACCAAAAAGGTTTCCGGACCGGGACTTTGTGCGGAAGTGCGCAATCCGG
>JBPBQT010000080.1:0-4539 GCA_050955065.1 Janthinobacterium lividum
AGCAGCCGGATCATCTGCTGGAGGGCGATGCGTGCGGCTTCGTCGAGATCCTCGTCGAATCCCATCGCGATGAGATGGGTCGAGGTCGTGCCTATCGGCAAGACCAACTCGGCGCGGCGATGAAGAAACAGCTGAAACACGCCGGTGAGCGAGGTCTCAAGGGCGGTCAGGTCGACCTCGCCATCACCCTGGACGGCATGACCGTCGCCGACGGAGAACAAGGCCAAGGGCGCATGGACCGGGAAAAAGACGGTGCTGCCGACACCCAGTTCCTTATTGTCGATATTGCCGCCATGCTCACGTGGTTCGATCGAACTCAGCGCGCCGTAAACGGGCGGCGGCGCGACGCCCATGATGCCGAAGAAGGGGTGCAATTCCACGGTGGGACCAAACGGCAGCGTCGCCGTCATCTTTTCCCGATCAATCGGAATGTGCAACACCTGGGTAATGGGAAAGTCTTTCGGCAGGGTCCCGCGCAGCGGACTCATCCTGTTCCAGCCCCAGTCAAGGCGCAACTGAACGTCCAATACGCGCACCTCCAGGACGTCGCCGGGCTCGGCGCCCGCCATCGCAACCGGCCCGGTCATGATATGTGGTCCTAATTTAGAAGTGCATTGCGCAAGAATCTGTTCATGTTCCGGCAACAGCTTCAATGCGCCGATGCCTCTGACCTGACCATTGACGGTATCGATTTTAACGATATCGCCGGATTCGACGGTCAACTGGGGGGGAAGCGAAGAATCGAAATATCCCCAATGCACTGTCTGCGGGGAGCATGGCAAATGATGTGAGAGGGGCATGTGTCGTTCCGCTTTTCAAGTGGGTAGCCCGGCGGCACCGCATTCAATGGGTGCATGATGCCGAGGTCATCCTGATGAATGTCGATTCAAGACAGGCGCGAGCCTGGACCCTTTCGATACCGCGCTCATTATGCGGATCCAAAAAAAACAATGGTTCGGTTACCGTCGCAAAAATAGTCACGACACGGCGAACCGGGTCCCCGCAATTTTCACCACGGTTCATGCTCTGCTGCTACCCGGTAGCGCCATTTGATGCTGGCATTCATTGAGACATTCATCGACCGCGCGGTGGACGAGCCGTTCGGCAAGCTCGACTCGCCGACCCGCACTCGCATGCAGGCGGAACTCGCCCGGCTCTGGCAGGGGGCGGGCTTCCCGGTCCTGATGGTTACGCACGACGTGGAGGAAGCCTTGCTGCCGGCGAACCGGGTCGTGGTCTTCAGCGAGCGCCCGGCGTGGGTCATCGATGTCGTGGAGAATCCGGTGTCCTGTCTCCGGCGCCGGGACGATCCGGCCTGGCGACGCTGCGCCAGACCGTGCCCGCGCGGCTGGGCCTGTCCTGACGGCAAGCGGTTCAGCGGCCCGCAGGGCGCATCTGTTTGCGCTCGAAGTCCCACAGTTGCGCCAGCGCCGGATCGACCGGCCGGGGCAGGAGCCGGGCCTGCAGGAACGCGGTGGCGATCGCCTGCTGTTCGCCGAAGTGCTGCGTCAGCACCGGCCGCACCGCGTAGCTGCGGCGTGCGTTCGCGCGTACCACCGTCGCCGTGTCCAGTCCCCAGACCGGCGCCAGGATGCGGGCTGCCTCGTCGGGGTGCGCTTTCACCCAGCGTCCGGTATCCGCCAGTTGCCGATAGATCAGCGCGAGCAGGTCCGGATGGGCCTGCGCGAACGCGGTGGTCACCAGGTAGTAGCGCTGGTAGGAGGCGTAACCGTCTCCCCGCGTCAGCACCCGCACGCCGGGCTCCTGCTCGACCGAGGCGACGTAGGGGTCCCAGGTGAACCAGGCGTCGACGTTGTCGTGCTCGAACGCCAGGCGGGCGTCGGCGGGCGTCAGATAGCTGATGCGCACGTCGCCGGGCGACAGTTTCGCCTGCGCCAGCGCGGCGAGCAGAAAATAGTGGCTGCCGGCGGCCTTGGTGACCGCGATGCGCTTGCCCTTGAGGTCGCTCAATGCATGAATGGGGCCATCGCGGTGCACGATGACCGCCTGCGCATCGGGGGACGGCGCTTCCTGCGCGAAATACGCGAACCGCGCGTTCGCCGCCTGCGCGAAGATCGGGACGGTGTCGGCGACGTCCGCGGTGACGTCGACCGCGTCGGCGTTCAGCGCCTCGGTCAGGGGCAAGCCGCTCGCGAACTCATTCCACGACAGCGTCACATGCAGCGGTGCGAGCGCCTGCGCGAGCGTGCCGCGCGCCTTGAGAATCGCCATCAGCGTAGATGACTTCTGATAGCCGATGCGCAAGGCGGTCTCCTCGGCGGAGGCGGGCGACGCGAACAACGCGACGGTCGCCGTGGCGATGGTGGCGATCGCCAGCAGCGCGGCACGGCGCGCGGGAATGCGGGTGGAAGCGGGGGCGGAACGGGCGGTCAGGGGTTTCATCGGGCGGGCGGCGGTGACGGCGCAGGGTGGGACGAACGCGGATACTAGCGCACCGGGCGGGCGCCGCTTTATGATGAATGTCGCTAAGCATATTCGCGATCGTGGATGCCTCGGCCAGACGCCATGCCTTTCTTGGAAAACGCCTAACGCTAGCACCATCGCTTGTTTGTGCGCGCAGGGCGTTGACGCTAAGGTGACGTTTTCTTATTTTCCTGTCCGTGGGATGGGGAACTTCCTGGAAACTGTCATGGCGCTGATCGATTTCAATCCGGTGACGGCGAGCAATACCGCTTCCGCCCCTGCGGCTCCCGTTTTCACGCATGGCTCTACGGGGAACGCGAACGGCGCGACATCGGTCGCCGATGCCGCCGTGCCGTTCCCCGAGAATGCGCTGTTCGAACGGTTCGCACCGGTCTTCGACAGGATCGCCGCGGGCGCCGTCGAACGCGAACGCAACCGGACATTGGCCTACGACGCGGTCGGATGGCTGCGCGATGCCGGCTACACGAAGTTGCGGATCCCGAAGCGATACGGCGGCGACGGCATCACCCTGTCGCAATTCTTCGGACTGGTGACGCGGCTGGGCGAGGCGGATTCCAATTTGCCGCAGATCCTGCGCGTGCACGCCGGTTTCATCGAAATGCTGCTGGAAGACAGCGATGATGCATTCCGTGAACGCTGGTTCAGGGAAATCGTCGACGGCAAGATCATTGCCGGGGCGGTCTCCGAGCGTACCGGGGTCACGAACAATTCGGCACGGGTGAGCCGGCAGGAAGGTAACGGCGAGGACTGGCAGCTCGATGGGGAAAAGTTCTACACCACCGGCAGCCTGTACGCGGACTGGATCGACGTGTCGGCGAACGATGGTGAGGGCGATGTGCGCGTGCTGGTGCGAGCGGACACACCCGGCCTGCACCGCATCGACGACTGGGACGGTTTCGGTCAGCGACTCACGAGCAGCGGCACCGTGCGTTTCGACGGGGTGCCCGTTCCGCATGACCAGATCTATCGTCGTTTCGACGCCAGCCGGCCGCGTCGGCATACGCTGCAGACCTCGTTCTTCCAGCAGATCCATCTCGCCAATCTGGCAGGCATTGCGCGCGCGACCCTGCGCGACGCGGTGGCGTTCACGAAGCCGCGTACACGCACGTTCGGTGTCGCCGGCGAGTCGCGTCCGGCGGAGAACCCGCTGGTGCAGCGCGTGGTGGGACGAATCGCGAGCCTGGCCTTCTCGGCGCAGAACACCAGCGATGCCATTTCCCGCGCGTTCGACGCGGTCACCGCCGCGCGGGCGGAGGGACGCACCGACGACGACACCTACATCCGTCTCGAAATCCAGGTGTTTCAGGCGCAACAGATCATTCTCGAACAGACGCTGCAGGCAGCCACGCTGCTGTTCGAGGTCGGCGGCGCGACCGCCACCAGCGAAACGCGGCGCCTGGACCGGCACTGGCGCAACGCCCGCGTGCTGGCCTCGCATAATCCGGCGACGCAGCGCGAGGCCGCCATCGGCGCGTTCTATCTGGCCGGGAAAGGCCAGCAGGAGACGTTCGGGCTGGGGCGTCTGGAACGATGAGGCATGCGCTTGCCACTCGTCGAATCCGGGTAGCTCCGCTGTCGTTCCCCGGCGGTTTCGATGACAACGTCTCTTGACGAGGACCCCCCATGTCACTGACCGATCACCCATCCGATTACCAGAAAAAGTCGTTTGCCGGTCGCCGGCGCGCAGTGCGGCTGCTGGGTCTGGCGCCGGTGGCGGCCGCCCTGGGTTTGCCGCGTGCGGCCGAAGCGGGGGTCACTGCTGCGGCGCTTGCCAATGTGACGTTGATCCTCGGCGATCAGGCGATGGGCACGCGCGCGCTGGCGGAGGCCGCGGGCGTGCTGGGCGACACGCCGTACCGGTTCCGCTGGGCCAACTTCCAGGGCGCGGCGCCGTTGTTCGAAGCGCAGCGTGCGGGAAGCGTCGATCTCGCACCGGCAGGCGACCTGCCGGTCCTCGCCGCGGCGACCGGCGACCCGTCGCTGAAGATCGTGGCCGCGCGGGCCGGGTCCGGTTCGGCGCTGGGCATTCTCGTTCAGGAGAAGTCCCGCATCCGGCATGTAGCGGATCTGAAAGGCCACACGGTCTTCGTGTCG
>JBPBQT010000081.1:0-4153 GCA_050955065.1 Janthinobacterium lividum
GGTCGCCACCGCCACCACCGCCGGCGCGGCCACGCCGGCATCCCGTGCTGCCGGCGGCGGCCCCGCCGCGGGCACGTCCCGGGGCACGCGTTTCGCGCTGCTGCCCTCCAGCGACCTGCGCTACGACACCTTCTTCAACGGCGCGCAGAACCAGAGCGGCACCATCCGCTGGCGCACCGACGGCCGGCAGTACGAACTGGTGATCTCGCTGCCGCTGCCATTCGTCGGCACCTACAGCTATGCGAGCACCGGTCATGTCGATGCGTTCGGCCTGGCCCCGGACGTCTACACCGAAACCCGCGGCCGCCGGGGCAGCGACGTCTCGCGTTTCGACCGCACGCCACCGGCGCCGCACGTCGCGTTCACCCGCACGTCGAACACCGTGGCCCTGCCGGACGGCGCGCAGGACCGCTTCAGCATGATCTTCCAGCTCGCCAGCCTGGTGCGGGGCGAGCCGCGGCGCTATCAGCCCGGGGTCACGCGGGAGTTCTTCGTCGTCGACAACGACAGCGGCGAAACCTGGCCGATCCAGACCACCGGCCCGGACGCGGTCGCGCTGGCCGACGGCACGATCGATGCCGTGCGCTTCACGCGTCTGCCCCGCCACGCGGGCGATCGCCGGCGCATCGATGTCTGGCTCGCGCCTTCGCTCGGGTGGCTGCCCGTGCGCATCATGCAGACGGAGCCGAGCGGAACGCAGATAGAGTTGGTCTATCACGGCGGCGCCCGGATCGTGGCGGCGCCCCCATGGGTTCCCACGGGGGGACGTGCCACCCCGGGCGGCGCGCCGGCCGTCGTGCTCCCGGGCGCCTCCGGCGGCGCCGGTCCGCGGCCCGACCGGCCATGACCATTGCCCGGGAGACGTGACCACGCAACCGATTCCCGGAGGATGTCATGCAGGTGAAACTCAATGGCGTCGACATGCGCTATTTCCTCACCAGCGAGGGCACGGGCGGCTGGCTGACCTTCATTCACCCGCTGGGCGGCGACCTGTCGGTCTGGGACCAGCTCGCGACGGCCTTCGCCGCGCATTTCCGGGTCCTGCGCTACGACCTGCGCGGCCACGGGCCCACCGGTGACGGCACCCCCTTCACGATCGCCGACCTGAGCGCCGACCTGCTGGCGCTGCTCGACCGCTGTCACGTGTCCCGCACGCATATCGTCGGCCTGTCGCTGGGGGCGCTGGTGGCGCAGGAGTTCGCGCTGCGCCATCCCGCGCGCGTCGGCCGGCTGGCCCTGTGCGATGCGTTGACCGACCCCTCGGACGCCGCGCGTCAGGCGTTCGCCGCACGCGCCGCGCTGGTTCGCCGGCGCGGCATGGCGCCGCTCGTCGCGCCGCTGCTCGACCATTCGTTCAGCGCGCACTTTTCCCGGGCGCATCCGGAAGTCACCGAGCAGGTCCACGACGTTCTCGCGGGGACCGATCCCGCCGGCTACGCGGCCGGCTGCGACGCGATCGCCACGTTCGACGGCGGCGCGCGCTTTTCCCGCATCGAGGCGCCCACGCTGGTGGTGACCGGGGAGGAAGCCGCGGACGTGTCGGCCGCCGCCGCGGCGCTGCCTCTTTCGGCAACGGCGCCCCCTGCGACGCCGCCGGTAAAATCGATCCCTCCTCCGGCAGCGGCCCGGCACCTGCGGCTGCGCGGCGCGCATCTGGCGACGATCGAGGATCCGGGCGGCTTTGCGGCCGTCCTGCTGGACTTCCTGAAGACGGACAGCATCGCGCCGCTTCCCGCTTGAGCCGCGCGCAGCGGGACACGTGTCGGGCCCGGGCAGATGCGGCACCTGCCGGCGCGGTATTGCAATCCTTCGCATGCACCCCATCTAGGAAACCATCAGGCACAACCGCGGCGCGCAGGCACGATCGCTGCGCGCAACGTCACCAGGCCGTGCGCCGCCATGCCCACTGCCGCACCCGTCACTCCCGCCGTTGCATCCGCTGTTGCATCCCTACCAATCCTCTCTCCCCAGGAAGAATTGGCCGCTTTACCGGTCTGGTTTTTTACGCCACTCTAGGGACGTGGGACACTCTGACGGCACGAGCAGAACGAGCGGGAAGGAACGAGCGGCGAACGAGCCGGCAGACGCACGTGGAACAAGCGGACTAGATGGCAGGAACCACAGGAGTATCGCGATGCAAATGATCTACAACAGTCCCAATTACTGCGTGGTCGAGTTCCCGGCCGAACTGGGTCACCAATTGATGAACGCCGGCGGCTATGAAATCGTCGACAAGAACCTGAAACGCGAGCTCTTCATCGAAGGCGAACTGGCGAACCGCTTCCGGGAGCATGTGCAGAAGCTGATCGAACAGGAACCGACGACCGACGAGGTCGACGAATTCCTCGGGCAGTTCGACGACCTGATGAACCATCCGGTCATCCTGCACTGACCGGGCCGCCCGGTGCGTCGACGCGTCCCATCCCCCTGAGCCGGCCCCCTGGGCCGCCCCCCCGCCCCGGCCGCCCGATCCGCAGCGGGCCCCGCCGGCAGACGACCGTCGCAGGCCCCGCCGCTCCCTGCCCCTTCCTTTCCGGCGCATCCGCCCTGGCCCGTCGCGACCGGCAATGCCCTGATCGTCCGCGGCGCCGGGACCACTCCCGCTGCCAGGGCGGGCCGATCAGGCTAGAATCTGTACTTTTTCCGCGCTCCCGCGTCACGCCGCCGCCCTCCATGACCCTCGCCACCTCCACGTCGACGTCGCCCTCGACCGCCACGCCGTCCACCGCGCAGCCGCCCGTGCGCCCCTACACCCGGGGTACGCAGCTGCCGGCGCTGCTGGCGCGCCGCATCCTGATCCTCGACGGCGCGATGGGCACGATGATCCAGCGCTACAAGCTCGACGAGGCGCAGTATCGCGGCGCGCGCTTCGCGTCGATCGCGCAGGACGTCAAGGGCAACAACGAGCTGCTGTCGCTGACGCAGCCGCAGATCATCCGCGAGATCCACGACCAGTATCTGCGGGCCGGCGCGGACATCATCGAGACCAACACGTTTGGCGCGACACGCGTCGCGCAGGCCGACTACCGGATGGAAGATCTCGCGATCGAGATGAATGTCGAATCGGCGCGCATCGCCCGCGCCGCGTGCGACGCGGCCGGCACCGCCGACAAGCCGCGCTTCGTCGCCGGCGCCATCGGTCCGACGCCGAAGACCGCGAGCATCTCGCCGGACGTGAACGATCCCGGCGCGCGCAACGTCACGTTCGACGAATTGCGGCAGACCTACTACGAGCAGGCGAAAGCGTTGATGGACGGCGGCGCGGACCTGTTCCTGGTCGAGACGATCTTCGACACGCTCAATGCGAAGGCGGCCCTGTTCGCGCTCGAACAACTGTTCGAGGACAGCGGCGAGCGCCTGCCGATCATGATCTCCGGCACGGTGACCGACGCGTCCGGACGCATCCTGTCCGGGCAGACCGTCGAGGCGTTCTGGAACTCGCTGCGCCACGCGAAACCGCTGACCTTCGGGCTGAACTGCGCGCTGGGCGCCGCGCTGATGCGCCCCTATATCGCCGAACTCGCGAGGCTGTGCGATTGCGGCGTGTCCTGCTATCCGAACGCCGGCCTGCCGAACCCGATGAGCGACACCGGTTTCGACGAGACGCCCGACGTGACCTCGCGCCTGCTGCACGAGTTCGCGACCGCGGGCCTGATGAACGTGGCGGGCGGCTGCTGCGGCACCACGCCCGAGCACATCGCCGAGATCGCGAAGGCCATCCAGTCGGTGAAGCCGCGCCCCTGGCCCGCGCAGTATCGCAACGCCGCCTGACCGCCCGTAGACAGCGACACAGAAAAAGACAGGAAAGCATGACCGAAGCCCACCAGCCCGACCATCCGATGCGCCTCGCCGGGCTCGAACCGTTCAACGTCGGCGCCGGGGCGCTGTTCATCAACGTCGGCGAGCGCACCAACGTCACCGGCTCGAAGGCATTCGCCCGCCTGATCCTCAACGAGCAGTTCGACGAGGCCGTCGCGGTCGCCCGCCAGCAGGTCGAGAACGGCGCGCAGGTCATCGACATCAACATGGACGAGGCGATGCTCGATTCGAAGGCGGCGATGGTGCGCTTTCTGAATCTGATCGCCTCGGAGCCGGACATCGCGCGCGTGCCGATCATGATCGACTCGTCGAAATGGGACGTCATCGAAGCCGG
>JBPBQT010000082.1:0-4150 GCA_050955065.1 Janthinobacterium lividum
GCGTTGCGCGACGCGATGGTCGCTCCGCTGCTCGCCTATGCCGCGCACCACGGCGTCTGCCCGATTTTCAAGTGCGTCGACGGGCCCGCCGCGCTGGGTCTGCTGCGTCAGCACGGTGTGCGTTTCATCGATGCCGGCAACGCCATTTGAAATGGCCGGCGTATTCCTCGACGTGATGCGTGGTGCGTGGATGCACGGGCCGCCGCATCCCGCGCAGGTCAGTCCCGGGCGTTCCAGAATGCCGCGACCGATGCGGATATCGTGTCCCCCTGCGCGCGCCCTGCCGCGCCTGCCGGACCTCGACTCTCGGGCGAGAGCGGGTTCATGCCCATCGCGCTCGCGGATTCGTCGTCGGGCTCGATCAAATAGGTCTTGCCGCCGGCCGCCTCGATGCTGGCGATTTGCGATGCCAGCCCGGCCCCGGGCATCGGCGACTTCCTGATGCCCAGCGGCGACAGGATCACGACGCGCCGGCAATCGATGGCGAGATCGGCATTGTCGTTGGAACGAATGCCGCCATCCATGTACCGCCTGCCGTTTATCGTGACCGGCGGCCAGATGCCGGGCACGGCGCAACTGGCGCTGACCGCATCGACGAGATCGACGCCGGAATGCCGGTCGAACAGCTTCGTTTCGCCCGTTTCGGTATCGACGGCGACGGTCGTCATGGGTGTCGCCGGCCATTGATGCGACGGTAAACGGGCGGCAATGACCGCCCGGCGGGCTGCCTCATCCACGGTCTTCACGGAGACCGCCATATGCCCGATCCGGTGGGTACGCTCGACCGGGTCGTTCAGCTTGAGCAGGATCGGGAAGCTCTTTGCCATCAACGACAGCACATCGGGGTGCGGCGCGAGTTCCTCGTTTTGCAGCGCGGGGTCGACCTGACGCTGGAACAGGTCGGCGAGCGACACGCCGCTCAGGATCTGCGCGGCGACGGTCGATCCCGCCGACGTTCCGATGAACCGGTCCGCCGAGCGCAGATCGACGCCATGCTCGTGCAGACCGAAAAGAACGCCCGTGGCCCACGCGATTCCGGCGACGCCGCCGCCGCCCAAAACCAATGCCGATTCGCTCAAGGTATCTCTCCGCTTCGTGATATTCGTGGTGCCATGTCGTGTACCGCCATCCGCCGCAGGCGCGGTGGATTTTCGGCGCCGTGCGCCGCGTGGGACGCTGTCCGCATTGTATGTGACAAATGCGGGGCCGGCCCGCTGCCGGGAAATCGCGCTGACGGGGATCGTCGGGGATGAACGCCAGTGTGTTGAAACGCCGGAAGTGTTCCTGAACGGGGCGAGGTTGACCAACGCGGTCGCCAACGCTAGTATCGGCCTCATGTCCGCTCGCGCCGTTTCCCTTCTTTCGCTGGTTTCCGCATGTTGTCAAAACGTGCCGGGGGAAACCTGCGTCTGACGGATCTTGCTGTACATCGAACCGTTTGCCCTCCGGCCGCCTGTTGAAAAACAGGCGGCCTTTTTGTTCCGGACCGATACCTTTCTGGACCGAGAAACCCGATGCCGCTCGCGCTGTATGACACCTGGTCGCGTACCCTGCGCCCGTTCACGCCCATCCACGCTGGCCGGGTCGGGATGTATTGCTGCGGTCCGACCGTCTATGACCACGCACACATCGGCAATCTGCGAACCTACGTGTTCGAGGACGGCCTGCGCCGGGCGTTGATGCGCAACGGTCATGCGGTCCGGCATGTCGTCAATATCACCGACGTCGGTCACCTCACGTCGGATGCGGACGAAGGCGAGGACAAGATGGAAACGGGCAGCCGGCGGACCGGAGAATCGGCCTGGACCATCGCGCAGCGCTACACCGACGCCTTCATCGCGGACTGGCATGCCCTCCATCTTCTGGAACCGACGCTCTGGTGCCGTGCGACCGATCACATCGCCGAACAGATCGCGTTCGTCGGGGAGCTGGAGCGCGCCGGTTACGTGTATCGGATCGATGACGGCCTGTATTTCGACACCGGCAAGCAGGATGACTACGGCTTTCTGGCCCGACTCGACCGGGCGGGTCTGCGGGCCGGCAAACGCGTGGCGGTGGGTGCCAAAAGGAACATCACCGATTTCGCGTTGTGGAAGTTCAGTCCGGCGGGTGTTTCGCGACAGATGGAGTGGGACAGCCCGTGGGGACGCGGCTTTCCGGGATGGCATATCGAGTGCTCGGCCATGTCGGCGAAGCACCTCGGTGTCTGGTTCGACATCCATTGCGGCGGGGAGGATCATATCGCGGTGCATCACAGCAACGAGATTGCCCAGACCCAGGCGGCGCACGGCACCCGGCTGGCCAACTTCTGGATGCACGGGCATTTTCTGACGCTCGATGCCGATACCAGAATGTCGAAATCCAGCGGCAATTTCGTTCGGCTGGAAACCTTGCACGGCCGGGGCGTCGACCCGATCGCCTATCGTTACCTGTGCCTGACGGCGCACTATCGCAGCAATCTGCGTTTCAGCTGGATGTCTCTGGATGCGGCGCAGACGACGTTGAACCGGCTGCGGCAACTTTACTTTGGCTGGCCCGACGGTGGCAATGCCGATCCGGATTTCGTTGCGCGCTTCGATGCCGAGGTGAACGAGGATCTCAATTTTCCGAAGGCGCTGGCGGTGTTGTGGGAACTCGTCAGGAGCGGCCTGCCGCCCGCGACCCTGAAGGCGACCGTGGACAGTTTCGATCTGTTGCTGGGTTTGGGACTGCGCGACTGGCAACCGGTCGCGCAGGACATCCCGGCAGGCATCCAGGCGCTGCTCGGGGCGCGCGAGCGGGCGAGGAAAGCAAAGGACTGGGCCAAAGCCGACGCCATACGGAGAACTTTGCACGTGCAAGGGTGGGCGGTCGAGGACGGCCAGGAAGGACAACGTCTCGCCAGGATCGCTCTAGACCCGATCCTGGGCATAACTGGCGCCACGTGATTCCAATAACAGATAGTCGCCGTTTTCAGATGACCCCGACGCGATCGGCAGAAAGCCGCAGGACGTGTAGAACGTCTGCGCCGATGTATTCAGCGACAGACATTTGAGTCGGTATCGGACGCGTTGCCAGCCCGGCAGCGCGCGCAGGAGGGCAAGTCCGACCCCGCGACGCCGGTGACCGGGCGCGACATACAGGTGGTGGATGAAGTGATCCGCCATGAACACGGAAACAAACCCGAGCGGTGTCGCCGGCGTTTCTTCGGCGACCAGCACCCGCTCGCCGCGGGTTTGCTCGCCGAATTGCGCGAGCGTCAGCACGCCTTGCATGCCCATCTGACGACGACCGGTCAGGAAGATCTGTTCGAGCGCCGGGCGGTCTGCGGCGCCCGCATCGCGGACGACTAGGGAGGTGAGGGGCATGACGAGCGACGGAAACGTTCGAGTGGGCGACGACAACCCGTGGCGAGCGTTCGTTACCAGGGTTGATGGTCTCCCAGTATGCCGCATGAGCGCGTCGTGCCGGGTCCGACGCCGCGTATTCGGCGGCCCACGAGGGTGCATGCGACCCTTCAGAACCGATGGTTCAACACCACTTCGAGACGACGGTCATTTCCCACCAGCCATTGGGTCTGATCGTAATAGGCCGTCTCGATATAGCGCCGGTTGAACATATTGAAAACCCGCGCCGTGAGGGTGGTATCGGACCGTACCTGCCATGCGAGCGCGGCATCGAGCGTCGTGTAGGATCCCATCGACAGTTGATTTGCCGCGTCGGCGAAGCGTTTTCCCACATGCTTCATTCCCACACTGCCGCTCCATGCTGGCTGAAACCGCCAGCTGATCCAGAGATTGGCGAGACGCTGCGGCACGTCCGTCGGCACATTGCCGTCGCGCGATGCCGTCCCCAGTCCGGTCGACTCGCTGTAATCGTCGAATTTCGCGCGCAGCACGGCGGCATTCGCGTCGACGCGCAGGGTTGGCGATATCGTCAGCCCCAGCGAAGCCTCGATGCCGCGAGAGGACTGTTGTCCAATCTGGGCGGATTCGTTCGGATTCAACGGGCTGACCGTAACGAGATGGTCTTTGACGATCCGGTAGGCCGCCAATGTTCAATCGCCAAGGCCGTGCCAGAACGTCTGCTTGACACCGATCTCGATTTGTTTGCCGATCGCGAGCCGATGGTTCGCCGACGATGAGTTCAACATTAGAAGCGAACCGACGGG
>JBPBQT010000083.1:0-3976 GCA_050955065.1 Janthinobacterium lividum
GCCAGGGTTTCCTCGGCAGGCTGTTCGGCCGCAAGCCCGGCAGCGCGCCGCGTGGCCAGCCGTACCGCGTGAGCGTGCGAACCGCGAGCAATGGCGGCACCCAGGTCGCCGTGGTGGATGGCAACGGCCAGGTCGACGACTCGAAGCAGGCACGGCGTCTCCTGTCGCTGCTGCAGGCGCAGTTGAGCTGATCCGGTCCCGGTGATGCGCTTCGCCAGTCTGGGCAGCGGCAGCGACGGCAACGCGATGGTGGTCGAGGCCACCGACGGAACGACGACCACGCGCGTGCTGCTGGACTGCGGGTTTTCCGCGCGTGAGATGCGGCGCCGGCTCGAACGCCTGTCGCTGCGGGTCGAGGATCTGGACGCCGTCCTGATCACCCATGAGCATGCCGACCACATCGGCGGCGCGCTCACGCTGGCGCGCAAGTTCGCGCTGCCGTTGCACATGAGTTGGGGCACCGCGCGCGCGGTCGGCGCGGACGCCGCCGGGCTCGACCTGCGCGTGTGCGAAAGCGCCGCGTCCTTCGTCGTTGGCGATCTCGAAATCCTGCCCTATACCGTGCCGCACGACGCCCGCGAACCGCTGCAGTTCGTTTTTTCGTCGGGCGCGGAAAAGCTGGGCGTGCTGACCGACGTGGGATGCGGCACCGCGCACATCGTCGCCACGCTGGCCGCCTGCGACGCGCTTGTACTCGAATGCAATCACGACCGCGACATGCTCGCCAACAGCCGCTATCACGCGTCGTTGAAGGCACGCATCGCCGGCAGTCACGGTCACCTCGCCAACGATGCGGCCGCGGCGCTGCTCGCCGAACTCGACATGCCCCGTCTGAAGCATATCGTCGTCGCCCATCTGAGCCGGGAAAACAATCAGTCGACGCTTGCGCAACAGGCCATTGCCGCGACGCTCGGCACACAGGTCGACGATGTCATCGTGGCGGGCCAGGAAGACGGCTTTGACTGGCTGGGCGTTTGAAGCACGGCGCGTCCAGGCATAAAAAAACCGGCCCGCAGGCCGGTTTTTCTTGAAGCGCTACTGCTACGGCTTACTGGCTGGCGCCCGAAGCGGCGACAGCGGCCGAAGCTGCCGCGTCCGAGGCTGCTGCTGCGCTCGACGAAGCGTCAGATGCCGACGCTGCTGCGTCGCTCGCCGCTGCCGTTGCGCTCGAAGCTGCTGCGCCTGCATCCGATGCCGCCATCGACGACGACGCCACCGATGCGTCGCTTGCCGCAGCGGAGCTGCTCGTCGTGTCGTCTTTCTTGCCGCATGCGCCGAGTGCCAAAGCCAGTGCCAGAGTACCAGCAACGATGAGATTCTTGTTCATGATCACGTCCCTTTTATAGGTGAAGAGTAAGCAACAGCGCGGAAACAACCGTTTTTGTTGGCGACGGAGGCGGGGGCGGAACTTGTCGCTTTCGTCCATCCGCCGCCACCGACTGCCTTGCGCAAAATTATATGCATTTTCGGTAGGACCGTCGACCTCCGTAAGCGTATCGCTACGTTGTGTTTTTGTCGCCGCCTGCGTCTCTCGCGAAAAGCGATGCGCAATCGTTGACAATAACACCTATACGAGGTCAATCCAGCCCGCAAGATACCATTCGAACATTGCGGATACTATCGGAGAATCGTGAGAGAGTGTTACAAAATCCGCGGGTTCCAGCGAACGGTCGTCGGCCATGCCGAAAAGCACTTTTCGACTGCGCGGCGACGCGATTTCGAGCGGTTCGCCGTTGATGTAAAGACGCTGTTTGTCGTACAGCATCTGCGTACGCGTATCGAGATGCAAACCGCGTGCCTGCGCGCGGCGCACGAAGGTCTCCTGCCGCATCGCGCGCTGTGGTGGATCGAAATAGACATGGGACTTGGGCTCGCTCAGATAGCTGCCCAGGAAAGCCCGCACGTCCTCGGCGTCCCAACGCAGTCCGTCGACCAGGGCCTGGGTCGCGGCGACCAGACGCACCGGCAGGGCCGCCGGATGCGCGACCGCATCCTGTTCGGGATCCCGATAGCGCACGGGTTTCGTCTCGGCGGCGGCGATCCTTTCGGCCATGCGCTGCAGGAATTGCGACAACAGTTCCGTCTCGGACGGCGCGCGAAAGCCGATCGAACAGGTAATGCAGTCTCCCAGCGCGATGCCTTCGTGCGCCACGTGCGGCGGCAGGTACAGCATGTCGCCCGGTTCCAGGATCCATTCCTGCTCCGGCACGAAACGGTTCAGGATCTTCATCGGCTGTCGCGGATCCAGCGACAGATCCTGCTGCTGGCTGATGCGCCAGCGACGCCGGCCATGCGTCTGCAGCAGAAAGACATCGTACGAATCGAAGTGCGGACCGACGCCGCCGCCGTCCGGGGCGTAGCTGATCATCAGGTCGTCGAGGCGCGCGTCGGGAATGAAGCGGAAACGCTCGAGCAACGCGGCCGCGTCGTCGTCGTAGAGATTCACGCCCTGCACGAGCAGGCTCCAGTCGCGCGGCGGCAGCGCGGCGCGCGCGTCGTCGGCGAGCGGGCCGCGTTCGAGTTTCCAGCGCCCGCGCGAGCGGGTGACCAGGCGCGATTCGACGTCGTCGTCGCCGGCCAGCTCGAAGAGGTCGTCCACCGGAAAGCGGTCGATGTATTCCGGCGCGGCCTGGCGGATCAGCAGCGGGGCTTTCTGCCAGTACTCGGCCATGAAGGTCTGGGGGCTGATGCCGCCCAGCAGTGCCGAGGTGCGGCGCAGCGCGGCGCGGCGCACGGTGGCGCGCGCGGCGGAACGGGCCGGGGGAGACGATGCAGCGGGGAGCCTGTCTGACATGGTATTCGGGTGGAAGCAGGGTGGAAGCGAGATAAAAACGGGCTGAAGGTGAGATGAAAGCGGGGTGAAAGCGCGACGCAAGCAGAGGGCGACGTCACGCGGCGCGACGCGGACATCGCCGCGTCGCACGCCGCGTCCCGATCCGCCACCATGGTCGCATGTTCGCCCCGATATCGGAAGCCGGCATTGACGGGGAAGTCGATCGGCAACGTGCGGGCATCGTATAATGGGGTTTGAGATGGGAGAACCGAATGAAAATCGCAAAGAACACCGTTGTCGCGCTCGCATATACGCTTTCTGACGCACAAGGGAACATGATCGAGGAAAGCGACGAGCCGCTGGTGTATTTGCACGGCGGCTACGAAGGCACTTTCCCGAAAATCGAGGAAGCGCTCGACGGCCAGGAAGACGGCTTCAAGGCGCAGATCCAGCTCGAGCCGGTGGATGCGTTCGGCGAATACGACCCGGAACTGGTGAAGATCGAAGCCCGCGACCGGTTTCCGGAGCCGCTGGAAGTCGGCATGCAGTTCGAAGGCACGCCCGATGAAGCCGACGATTCGTCGGACGATGCGCTGGTCTACACGGTCACGGATCTCGCCGACGACAAAGTGGTCCTCGACGGCAATCATCCGCTGGCGGGCATGGCGCTGCGTTTCTCGTTGACGGTCACCGAAGTGCGCGAAGCGACGCCCGACGAGATCGAACACGAGCATGCGCACGGCCTCGACGGGCTGGAAGTGGTGGATGAGGATGAAGAGGACGAGGAGGGTGCCGGTTCGCCGCCGACGCTCCACTGAGCCGTTTGCAGCGCCCCGGTTTCCTCAGGCGACTTCGCCGAGAGCGGTTCCACCCAACGGCCCTTCCGGGCCGTTTTATCGAGATGCTGCCGACGGGTCGACCCTGTTCCGCCGATCCTGCCGCGCCCGCATCATGGCGTCGACGTCGGGTATCCCGGTTCGGCCAGGCCCGTCGGGCTCAGCGGCGGCAGCGGCAACAGGGTGGGCGTGGCGATGTCCCCGAATGCCGGATGCTCTTTCTCGGGAACGCTCACCGGAGGAAGGACCGTCGATTCCGGCGGATGGTCGTGCAACTGGAGCGGCAATTTTTCCAGCGACGCGTGAAACGTCGGTCCGCCCGCACTCGCCTCGATATCGATCCTGAGCCAATGTCCGAGATGCGAAC
>JBPBQT010000084.1:0-3753 GCA_050955065.1 Janthinobacterium lividum
AGAGCCCCATGAAAATCGTGCTCAGAACGAACACGAGAATCGTCGCCGTCGTCGCCGCGCCGCGGTCCATCCCGCCGCTGGCCAGTAATGACGGGATCACGACCAGCAGATACGCCGCGGCCAGAAACGACGTGATGCCCGCCAGGGTCTCGATGCGCATGCTCGTGTCCCGCGCGCGCAACGCGAAACGTCGTTCCAGCCAGCCCTGCGGGGCCACGCGCTGCCCGCTGTCATCAGTTGCCATCTTGGTTTCCTCGAGTCCTGTTTTTTTTGTCGCGCGCTGCGGCGCAACTCCGTTCTATACTGCGGCGCATGTCCGACCGTCCATCCCTGCTGCCCGCGCTGACCCTGCGCCAGGTCCAATACTTCGTCGCGCTCGCCCATGCGCGCAGTTTCACGCAGGCGGCGAGGTCGCTGTCGTTGACGCAACCCGCGCTGACCGCCGCCATCCGGCAGATCGAATATCTGCTCGGCGGCCCGCTGTTCGCGCGTTCGGCGCATCGGCTGACGCTGACGGCGGCCGGGGCGAGCATCCTGCCGCTCGCCGAACGCCTCATCAACCACGCGCGCGGCACGTTCGACGACATGGCGAGCACGTTCGCCGAGCGGTACCAGACCGTGCGGATCGCGATGATCCCGTCCATCGCCGCACGCCTGTTGCCGGTGCTCAACACGTTTCGCGACCAGCATCCGCTGCTGCGCTTCACGCTCACCGATCTGCCGAATTCGTCGTTGATCGAGGCGGTGCGCGATGGCGCGGCGGACATCGGCGTCGGCGTGCACGAGCCGGACGCGGTCCACGACAGGCTGCGTTTCCAGGATGTGCTGGAGGACGAAATCGTGGTCGTCGCGCGGCGCGACGACCGGCTCGCGAAGCGCCGCTCGGTTCCGTGGTCCGCGCTCGTCGACCGCGATCTCGCGGTGTTCGTGCGGGGCAGCGTGAGCGATTCGCTGCGCCGCACCGGCGGTACGGAGAATCTCCAGCTGAAGGTCACGTATCGTATGGAATACACCGAGCCGCTCTACGCGCTGGTGCGCAACGGTCTCGCGATCGCCGTACTGCCCAGTCTCTATACGATGCATCTGCACGACCCGGAACTCCTCGCGCTGAGCCTGCACAAGCCGCGCGTGACGCGCACGATCGCGCTGATGTCGCTCGACGGCGAGGACCGCGGGCCGCACGTCAAGGCGTGTTGGGATCATATCGCCGCGAACCTCTGAGCGCCGGCGCAGGTGTCACGGCAAGGTCGCGATGCTGGCGCGCAAGGCGGCATGGAACGCATCGGCATCGACCTCCGTGATCCACGTCGCGTTGGGCGTACGGCCGCTCCGGCCGTTCCAGTCCACCACCGTTTCGCCGATCGTCCACTGTCCGGTGGTCTCGACGACCACGTTGACGAGGCGGCCCCTGAACAGCGACGGGTCGACCAGGTAGCCGGTCGCCGTCGGGTCGTACATCGGCGCCTCCTCCACGCCGCGGCGCCCTTTCTGATACGCGACCTCGGCGGCCATGATGTCGGCGACGATCGCGCCGCACCGGTTGCCGATCGCGCGCATCGGCGCGATGCGCGCCGGCGTGATCGGTGCCTTGACGGCGACGTCGCGCGGCAGCACGACGATCGGCACGCCGCTGCTGAACACGATGCTCGCCGCCTGCGGATCGACGTAGACGTTGAATTCGGCGGCGGGCGTGATGTTGCCGCGCTCGAAGAACGCGCCGCCCATCAGCACGATTTCACGCAGGCCGGCACGGATGTCCGACGCCTGCGTCAGGGCCGTCGCGAGGTTCGTCAACGGGCCGAGCGCGCACACCGTGACGCTGTGCGGCGCGGCGGCGCGCAGCGTGTCGATCAGGTAGGCCACGCCGGACTGCGCCGCGAGCGGGCCTTGCGGCACGTGGAGTTCGACGCCTTCGAGCCCGGTCTTGCCATGCACGTTCACCGCCGTGATCAGCTCGCGCGCCAGCGGCCGCGCGCAGCCTGCGTGGACGGGCAGCGACGTGGTGCGGCCGGCCCAGTCGCGGATGATGCGCGCGTTGCGCTCGGTCAGTTCCAGCGGCACGTTGCCGGCCACCGCGGTGAGCGCACGCACGTCGAGCCGGTCCGCGGCGCCCAGCGCGAAGAGGATCGCGATCGCGTCGTCCTGGCCCGGGTCGCAGTCGATGATCACGGTCCGGCGCGCGTCGGCCGCGAACGCGCCACGGCCGACGAGGGACCCGGCCGCGAGCGCCGACGCGGCCTTGAGGAGCACCCGGCGGGAGGGTTGGTGTCGTTGCGTCATGATCAGAAGAGGTGACGGATGCCGAGCGTCGCGACCACCTGGCGGGTGGTCGTCGAGCGGGCGAACGCGAAGATCTGTGCGTGCTCGGCGTCGCCCGCGGCCTGCTGGCCGGTGATCGTCAGGGCGACGTCCGTGCGCTTGGACAGGAAGTAGTCGGCCTGCAGGTTGACCTGATGCCACTTCGGCCGCTGGTTGATGACGTCGTATTTCCCGCTCGTGAAACCGTAGGCCGCGCTGAGGAACATCGAGGGCGTGACGGCGTACACCACGTTCACGCCGTAGTTCTGCAGGTGCAGATGCGAGTGGTCGAGGTAGTCGTAGCGGACGTCGGAGAAAAGCGCGGCGAACTGTGCGCGGCCGACCGTGTAGAAGCCGCCCGTGCCCGCGATGCGTTGCTTGTTCGCGTAGGCGTTGGCGGTGGTGGCGCTTCTATTGAAGATCAGGATGGACGACGCATAGTCGTTGGAGATCGCGCCGTCCCGGTTCGTGCTGCTGTACGGGTGGTTGTACTGGGCATAGACCGCGCTCCACTTGAGCGCGCCGTGCACATAGCCCGCACCGAAGCTGAACGCACTGTTGTCGTGAAACCCCGTGGCATTGCTGAAACCGTATTGGGCCGTCACCTTCAGCCCGCGATAGTCCGGGGTGACGTACTTGACCGAGCTCTGCACGCGGATGTCGTTGTAGCCGTTGTCGTTGTCGCCGATGTTCACGCCGTTGCTGGCGATGATGACCGGACCGAGATAGTCGTGGATGGCATCGTACTGACGGCCGAGCGTGAGCGTACCGAAGGTTTTGTCGGCAAGGCCGACGAAGGCCTGGCGGCCGAACTCGCGGCTGTTCTGGGCGGCGTTGCCGGTCATGACGTTGAAGCCGTTTTCAAGCTGGAAGACCGCGCTCGTGCCACCACCCAGATCCTCCTTGCCCTTCAGGCCCCAGCGCGGGTTCTGATTGGTGCCGCTGACCGCCTGCCACGCGTTGTGGCCGCTCTGATTGGTGGCGTAGCCGATGCCCGCGGAGATCAGTCCGTACAGCGTGACGCTGCTTTGTGCGTACGAGACCACGGGAAGCGCGCCGAACGCGCCAAGCACGGCCAGGGGAGCCAGCTTGAAAAGTTTCATGATTTTCTGATAGCGGGTGGTATGGGCTCGTCGCGCTCGCTCTGATCTCTTTCGGCGCGTTCGACAGCACGCACTGTAAATGACCCGCTACCATAAAAATAATCTTGTTTATTTATCGGTCCATAAATTGAAGTTATAAGAGGCCGGCCGCTGCGTGTCGTTGAAAGGGTGGGGCGACGTTCTGCCCCGGCTGCCGTCGTTCTGCTTCGTCAACTGCCGGGCACGGTACGCGCCGACCCTGGCGATCGTGCCGCAGGCCCGGCCATCGGGTCCGCTTTTCAAGGTCTCCGGGAAAATAGCCCGAAGCGGCGATTCATCAGTTGCAGTTCGGCTGGCGTCGGCGAAAATGTAT
>JBPBQT010000085.1:0-3564 GCA_050955065.1 Janthinobacterium lividum
TCGTCGTCGACGGGCCGGCCGAATGGCTGGGCGCGGAGGTATGGGGCTCCGGCGACACCGGCTTCACGCAAGACGGATCGCATGCGGCGCTGATGGCGGTACCCGTCGCGAGCCTGCGTCGCAAACCCGCGACGCTGTCGCACGAGGAGGCCGCATCGATCGGCGTCAATTTCGTGACCGCATGGTGCGGCGTCGTCGAGGCCGCCCAGGTCACCGCGAACGACACCGTGGCGATCATCGGGCTGGGCGGCGTCGGCGGGGCGGCGGCACAGATCGCGCGGCGCATCGGCGCGCGGGTCGTCGGCGTCACGCGCGGCGCGTCCGCTCATCCGTTTATCGACGCGATGCTGGACAGCCGCGCGGCCGACGTCGTCGCGCAACTGCGCGCGCTGACGGACGGCGGCGCCTCGGTGGTGTTCGATACGGTGGGCGGGTCGATGTTCGAGACCGCGGTGCATCTGCTGGCGCTCGGCGGGCGTCTGGTCGAGATTTCCGCCACCGACCGTCGCCAGGTCACGTTCGACCTCGCCGATTTCTATCACAACGAAAGCCGGCTGCTCGGCGTCGATACGCTGAAGCGCGATCCGGTCGCGGCCGCGGCGATCCTCGAAGCGCTGCGCCCGGGTTTCGAGGACGGCAGCTACCGGCCGCCGGTCATTGCCGCGCGCCATTCGCTGGACGAGGCGGAGCGTGCGTACCGCGCGGTCCTGGCGGGCACCGCCGGGCGTGTCGTGCTGACGCCATGACGCCGCGCGCACGCCCGTCGACCGCTCCCCGTGCCGTCCTGTTCGCGATTTTCCTGGGCGCGCTGGCGGCACTGGCACCCATCTCGATCGACATGGCCCTGCCCGCGCTGGTCGAGATCGGCGCCAGCCTGCACGCGAGCAGCAGCCGGACCGGGCTGACGCTGAGCCTGTTCATGGCGGGCTTCGCGATCGGACCGATCGTCTATGGCCCGTTGTCCGACGCCCGCGGGCGCAAGCCGATCCTGTTGCTGGGCCTGGCGTGCTTCACGAGCGGCGGCGTGCTCGCGACGCTGGCGCCCGGCATCGGCTTGCTGCTTGTCGCGCGCTTCATCCAGGGGCTCGGCGCGGGGGCCGGCATGACGATCGCGCTGGCGATCGTGCGCGACCGTTTCGACGGCGCGGCGATGCAGCGGCGAATCGCCGCGATCACCGTCGTCGCCAACGTGGCGCCGATCGTCGCGCCGTCTATCGGCGTGGCGCTTCTCTCGACCGTGCATTGGCGCGGCCTGTATGCGCTGATGGCGGGTTGCGGATTGCTTGCCGCCTGCGTGGCGTGGATCGGCCTGCGGGAGAGCGCGCCCGGGCCCAGGACGCGTGTGTCCCTGCCGCTTCTTGGGCGCGGCTATGCAACGGTGTTCGGACACCGCGGCATCGTCATGTCGATTCTGCTCAACGGCCTGGGGTTCGGCTGGATGTTCGCGTATGTCGCGGGCTCGCCGCTCGTGCTGGAGCAACTGCTGCACGTGAGCCCGGCGGTCTATGCGGGGATGTTCGCCCTCACCGGCGCCGGTATCGTGGCGGGCGCGTCCTGCAATGCCTTCATCGTCGGGCGCGGCGTTTCGAGCCCCCGCGTGCTGGCGGTCGCCGTCGTGCTGGCCACGCTGTCGACGGCCGCGTTGCTCGGGCTCGGCGTCCTGCAATGGATCTCCCTCGCCGGCGTGATGCCGTTGCTGGTCGCCAGCACGTTCTGTTTCGGTTTGGCCGCGCCGAGCGCCGCGCGTGGCGCGCTCGAGCCGTTGCCCGCGCTTGCCGGCGTCACGGGTGGACTGCTGACCTCGGTCCAGATGCTGATCGGCGCGGTGTCGAGTTCGCTCGTGGCGTTCCTGTTTCCCGGAATGGGAATGACGGCGATGAGCGGCGTGATGACCGGCTGCGCCGTTCTCGCCCTGCTGGTTCTGCTGTCGGCCGGGACGGGGCGCAGGGAGCGAGCACGCAGGTGAAGACATCGATGCAAGACGCACGCCGTCATACCATTCCGCGCTGGTACTCGCCATGCAGGCGCGCCGCCGTGGATGAGTGGAACAATGCATCGAGGCGCGCGCGTGCGATCTTCTGGCGAAACAGCCCGCGTTGCGCGGCATCGCCCGCGTCGTGCATCGTTTCCGTCATCCAGACGCTGAAATCCTGGTAAGTCCAGATGTGGGGCAGGATCCGGCTGGAATAGTTTTCCAGCGCGGTTGCGTCGTGTTCGCGCACGGCGCTCAGCAGCGCCCGGGCCAGAACGTCCACGTCATGAAGCGCGAGATTCATGCCCTTGGCGCCGGTCGGCGGCACCAGATGCGCGGCGTCGCCGGCAAGAAACAGATTCCGGTATTGCAGCGGTGCACGGACCACGGAGCGCAGCGGCACGAAGTCCTTGTCGTGGACCGCCGCGTTCGCGATGGCGTCATCGCAGAGCCGCAGACGGATTTCATCCCAAATGCGCGCGTCCGGCCAGTCCTCGGGCCCATCGCTCAGCGCGCATTGCAGGTAATATCGGCTCCTCTTCGGGCCGCGGGGCAATTGCGCAACAAAGCCATGGTCGCTGACGCCCATGATCGGATCCCCGGTGACCGGCGCTTCGACGAGCGCGGCCAGCCATGCATAGCCGAACTCATGAACGTGCTCGGTCACGATGCCCGCCGGGATCGACGACCGGCTGACGCCACGGTCGCCGTCGCATCCGACGATGTAATCGCAGACGAGTTCATGGGAGCCGTGCGCGTCGCAATAGGTCACCCGGGGGCGGCGGTCCGGATCGTTCTGGAGCGTCACGTCGCCGACCCCGAAACGCACGTCGCCGGCCAGCCCGTCGATGAGTTCCCGCAGCAGGTTGTTGACGAGCATCTGTTGGGTACAGAACCGGCTCTGACCGGCATCGTTTCCCGGGATCTCGAAAACGCGGCGCGCGCCGTTGATGCGATAGTCGATCGTCTGCGCGACCGGGCCGCCGAGCAGCGCGTCCGCCAGGCCCCATTGCTCGAACATCCGCACCGCACGGGCTTCGACGACACCGGCGCGCTGCCGTATTTCGATATAGGCGCGGTCGCGCCGTTCCACCACGACGCACGCCACGCCGGATTTTTGCAGGAAAGTCGCCAGCGTGAGCCCGGCCACGCCGGCGCCGATGACGACGACCGTGGTCGCCTCGTTATGCGTTTTCACAGGTTCCGTCCATCGTGAGTTTCGATTGATTCAGAATATAATCTTTTAGTTACATTTTCTAATCACATTGTCGGAAGCGCTGTGACAACGCCGAAAAATATCGATATCTCATTGAAAAAGCATCCGAAACAGGCGCGATCGATCGCGACGGTCGAAGCGCTTGCGGAGGCGGCGGCTTACATTCTGAGACGTGATGGCCCGGCAGGTTTCACCGCGAACAGGGTCGTCGAGAAAGCCGGCGTCAACATCGCGTCGTTTTATCAATATTTTCCGAACAAGGAGGCGCTGCTCTTTTACCTGGTGCGACTGAACTGGGAGAAGCAACTGGCAAGGCTGTCGCCGATCCTGACCCGGCACGGCGCCGATCATGCGCGCAAGCTGCGGGATTTCATCC
>JBPBQT010000086.1:0-3522 GCA_050955065.1 Janthinobacterium lividum
TGGCGGGTCTTGTTGCCCGTCCACAGCGCCAGCTTGTCCCATACCTCCGGCGAGATATTGGCAAGCGACAGGCCATACGCCTTCAACGATTGCTCGACCAGCCGCTCGCCCAGCTGCATCGACTCGTTGAAACGCATCGTCTTCAGATAATGCCGGATCGCCGAGCGTGCCTTGCCGCTGCGCACGAAGCCCAGCCAGGCCGGGTTCGGCTTCGAGTACGGCGCGGTGATGACCTCGACGATATCGCCGCTTTTCAGTTCGGTGCGCAGCGGCAGCAACTCGTTGTTGATCCGCACCGCGACGCACTGGTTGCCCAGCTCGCTGTGCACCGCGTAGGCGAAGTCCAGCGCGGTGGCGCTGCGCGGCAACGCCATGATCTTCGATTTCGGCGTGAAGACGTAGACCGCGTCCGGGAACAGGTCGATCTTGACGTGCTCCAGGAATTCGGTCGAGTCGCCCGCCTCCGACTGCAGATCCAGCAGGGACTTCAGCCATTGGTGCGCGCGGGCCTGCACGTCGTTCAGGTCGGCGCTGCCATTCTTGTACAACCAGTGCGCGGCGACGCCCGATTCGGCGATCTCGTGCATCGAACGGGTGCGGATCTGAAACTCGATCGGCGTACCGAACGGACCGAGCAGCGTGGTATGCAGGGACTGGTAGCCATTGACCTTGGGGATGGCGATGTAGTCCTTGAACTTGCCCGGCACCGGCTTGTAGAGCGCATGCAGCGCGCCGACGCAGGTGTAACAGTCGAGCGCGCCCTCGACGACCACGCGAAAACCGTAGACGTCGAGCACCTGCGAGAACGACAACTGCTTGTCGCGCATCTTGTGGTAGATGCTGTGGATGGTCTTCTCGCGCCCGGTCACCTCCGCGCGCAGCTTCGCGTCGACCAGCGTCTGCTGTACCGATTCGAGAATCTTGCCGACCACCTCGCGACGGTTGCCGCGCGCGGATTTGACCGCCTTGAACAGCGTCGCGTAACGGCCCGGATGCGAATTCGCGAAACTCAGATCCTGCAGTTCGCGGTAGGTATTGTTCAGCCCGAGACGGTGCGCGATCGGCGCGTAGATGTCGTTCGTCTCGCGCGCCACGCGCCGGCGCTTCTCCGGCGGCACGGCGCCGAGGGTACGCATGTTGTGCAACCGGTCGGCGAGCTTGACGATGATGACGCGCACATCGCGCGCCATGGCCAGCAGCATCTTGCGGAAGTTCTCCGCCTGCGCTTCCTCGCGGCTGCGAAACTCCATCTTGTCGAGCTTGGACAGGCCGTCGACCAGTTCCGCCACCTTCGGCCCGAACCGTTCGGCGAGTTCGATCTTCGCGACGCCCTGGTCCTCGATCACGTCGTGCAGCAGGGCCGCCATGATCGATTGCGCGTCGAGCTTCCAGCCCGCGCAGATCTCGGCCACCGCAACCGGGTGCGTGATATAGGGCTCGCCGCTTTGCCGGTATTGCCCCAGATGCGATTCGTCGCTGAAGTGAAACGCGAGCTTGATCTCGCGGATCTCCGACTCGCTCAGGTATTCGGCGAGCATGCCCGTGAGCCGGGCGATCGAGACGACTTCGTGCTTGCGCGGTTGCTGGGGCGTGTTTGTCGGACCGAAGAGGTGTCGGAACGACTGCTCCAGCACCGCGTCGATGTAACGCCGGGCCTTACCCTGCGCGCCGCCGGAGTCGGGGCCCGCATCGGTGTCGGCATCGGCGTCGATATCGACGTCCGGATCGGCATCCAGCGCCATGTCGGCCTCCCCCGTGATGACGGGTGCCGCCATGTTCCCGCCGGCGGCGCCTGCGGACGACACGTCGGAGCGCGGCGCCGTCGGGGTGTGATCGTCGGAGACGAGAGCCGACGCTCCGGACAGGCCGGAAGGCGCGGAGGCGGACGAGGGGATAGGACTCATGGTCGCCTCCTGGCTAGAGTGCAAGCGGAGCGGATGACGGCGCGAGCCGCGCCGTCCTGGAGGGGGAAATGCAGATGCGCGCAGATACGATCGAAACGGCAGGCGTCAGACCGGGACCTTCTTCAGCAGCTCCTCGGCCGTGAAATACCCTGCGGCAATCTCACGCAGCGCAACGACCGTTGGTTTGTCGCGACTGTCGATCTTCGGCGTGTGCCCCTGCGCGAGTTGCCGCGCGCGATAGGTTGCTGCCAGTGCCAGTTCGAAGCGATTCGGAACGCGCGCAATGCAGTCTTCAACGGTGATACGTGCCATGTCAGGTCCATCCTTCTTGAATTTGCGCTATTTTACATCACGCCGGGCGCAATCCGCCTGTCTCAATCCGTCCGAGGCAGGTGAATCCCGAGTTCGATGAAGAGCTTCGTATGCTTTGCGTACTGCGAGGCAAAGCGCAGCCGCGTGGCCGCGACCACCTGCCGAAGCTCGGCCAGCGCCGTTTCGAAGTCCTCGTTGATGATGACATACTCGGCCTCGGGGGCATGCGCGATTTCGCTGCCGGCCGCCAGCAGCCGGCGCACGATGACGTTTTCCTCGTCCTGGCCGCGCTTTTTCAGGCGCTCTTCGAGCGCCGTCAGCGAGGGCGGAAGGATGAAAATACCCACCGCGTTGCCGAACTGCCGGTGCACCTGCTGCGCGCCCTGCCAGTCGATCTCGAGCAACACGTCCCGGCCGTTGCGCATCTGTTCCTGGATCCAGAGCCGCGACGTGCCGTAATAGTTGCCATGGACTTCGGCGCTCTCGAGGAACTCGCCCTGCGCGTGCCGTTCGAGGAACGCCTCGACGCTCGCGAAGTGGTACTCGCGCCCGTCCTGTTCCTTCGGACGGGGCGGGCGCGTCGTATACGACACCGACAGGATGATGCCCGGGTCGCCTTTCAGCAGCGCATTGACCAGCGTCGACTTGCCGGCGCCCGATGGCGCCACCACCATGAAAAGATTGCCCGGATAGGCCTCGTTGCCGCGTCCCGCGGCCTGACGTGGACGGTGGTCGTCCTGCTCTCGACGTTCGTTATGCATGATGTGGTTCACTCCAGGTTCTGCACTTGCTCGCGCATCTGTTCTATCAGCAGCTTCAGCGCCATTGCCGCGTCCGCCAGTTCCTTCGCGGCGGCTTTCGATCCGACCGTGTTCGCCTCGCGGTTCAATTCCTGCATCATGAAGTCGAGCCGCTTGCCCAGCTTGCCGCCCTGCTTGCCGCCTTCTTCCAGGACGTGCCGGGTTTCGGCGAGATGCGTGGCGAGCCGGGTCAGTTCCTCGGCGATATCGATCCGCACCCCGTAGACCGTGACCTCCTGGCGGATCCGCTCGGCCACCTCGTCGCGCGGGATCGTCGGCGCGCCGCCGTCCTGCAGGGCAAGGCCCAGCGCGTCCTGCAACCGTTCGACGATCTTTTGCTGATGTCGTGCGACCAGTTCCGGCACCAGCGGCGCGAGACCGGCGACGATCGCCTCCATCGCCGCGACATGTTCGCGCAGCACCGCGCCCAGCGCCGTCCCTTCCCGGCCCCGCATCTCGAGCAGTTCGGTCAGCGCCTCGCGCCCGCACGCAAGCACCGCCGCGCG
>JBPBQT010000087.1:0-3195 GCA_050955065.1 Janthinobacterium lividum
GCCGATTTTCGACAGGCCGCCCTGCTGTGCCGCGGCCATGACCTGGGCGACGCGTTCGTACCGTACCGCGCGATCGGCCCGCAGCCGCAGCTCGGGTTGCGGCTCGCGCTTCGCGGCCTCGGCGATGCGCAGGTCGAGCGCCGCGTCGTTGACCGGCGTCTTGTCCCACACCACGGTGCCGTCCGCCTGGACGGCGACCTCGACGAACGCCGGTTTTTCGTCGATCGGCTGGCTGCTGGCGCGCGGCAGGTCGACCTTGATCGCGTTGTTCATCACCGGGATGGTCACCAGAAAGATGATCAACAACACCAGCATGACGTCGACCAGCGGCGTCATGTTGATCTCGTTCATCAGGCCGTCGTCGTCATCGCTGTCGAATTGACTCATTGACATGGTTCAGCGTTCCCCGCTCATTGCGCGCGCGCGGCGAGCTTCAGGCCTTCGCGTCCTTCGCGGCCTTCGAGACGCGTCGGGCGCACGCGCGCGCCGGTGACGAAATACGCGTGCAGGCCATGGACGAAGCGGTTCAGCTTGGTGACGTTCGCCTTGTTCGAGCGGGTCAGCGCGTTGTAGCCGAGCACGGCGGGAATCGCGACGAACAGTCCGAAGGCGGTCATGATCAGCGCCTCGCCGACCGGACCGGCAACGTGATCGATCGATGTCTGGCCGCTCGCGCCGATCGCCAGCAACGCATGGTAGATGCCCCATACCGTGCCGAACAGGCCGACGAAGGGGGCGGTGCTGCCGATCGAGGCGAGGACGGCGAGGCCGGCCTGCATGCGGGCGACGATCTCGTCCATCGCGCTTTTCAGGCAGCGGGCGACCCAGTCGCTGGCGTTCATGCCGCCATGCAGTTCCTTGACGTTCGACTGGTGATGCTCGGCGGCGTCCCGGCCCGCCAGCGCCAGCGCGACATACGGATTGTCGAGCGCGCCGCCGATGCGCTGGATGCCGTCGTCGAAATCGCCGGCGTGCCAGAAATCCTGCTCCGCGGTCTTCGACAGGCCTTTCAGGCGCCATGCCTGCCAGGACTTGACGACGATGACGGTCCACGACAGCACCGACATGATGAGCAGCAGCAACGCGATGCCGCGTGTGACGAAGTCACCTTGTTCCCAGACGTGAGCCAAACCGTATTGTTGCATGTCGATTCCTTATCGATGAATCAGTGATCCAGACTGAAGTTGTATGGCCGTTCGGTGAGGGCCTTGACGGCCTGGCCGCCTTCCCTATACGGCGTGCAGGGGCTGGCGAGCACGGCGGCGCGGGCGGCCTCGTCGAGGCGGTCGAAGCCGCTGCTCGATTTGACGCGCGCGCTTTCGACGTTGCCGCGCGTGTCGACGACGAACTGGATGACCACCGTGCCGGTTTCGCCGCGGCGGCGCGACAGCGCCGGGTACTCCGGCGGCGTGCTGGCGCAGGTGAGGTGGCGGACATCCTTCGGGATGTCCGGATTGACCGCGGGCGCCGGTGTGGGCGCGGGCGGCGCGGCGGGTTGCGGCGGCGCGGCGGGCGTGGGCGGGCTGGGCGGGCTGGGCGGCGTGCTGGGCGCGGCGGCGATCGGCGTCGGGCGTGCCGTCGGCAGCGGGGTCGGCGTCGGGCGCGGCACGGGCTTCGGCGGCGTCTTGTGCACCTGGGGCTTCGGCGGCGTGACGGTCCTGGGCGGCGCGGGCGGCGTCGGCGCGGCCACGGGGACGGGCGCCGGTTCCGGGCTGATCAGCGAGGCGGTGACGACGCGGGGCGGGACGACCTTGACCGGGTCAGGCTGCTTGAGCAGGAAAAAGGCCGCGATCGCCAGCGCATGGGCGGCGGCGACCAGCGCTGTTGCCGTCCACGTGGCGCGGCGCGACGGCGTGCCGCGTGCGGCGTGCGGCGGGAAAACAGGAGGGGCAGACGAACTCATGCGTGCTGCTGCCGGGCCGGTGCTTGCGCCGGTGATCTCGCCGGTGATCTCGCCGGCGGTTGCGTCACGGCGTGGCGTGGTGTGGCGTCACCGCAAGAGGGTGTCCCGTCATCGCCGCTGTGGAAGGCGGCGTGGCGACGGGAGACAGGACCGAGTGTCATTTTCGTCTGGGTAAAAGTGATGGGAAGCGCGAAGCGGATCTTTCGGGCAGGTGAACGTTGCGTAGGCAAATTCCTGGTCGTTGGCGAGCCCTCGCGGTTGCAATGGCTCGCCTGCAGGATTCGTCGCACCCAACCGTTGTCGGCGGGCAATCCGGCGCCGCCCGGGAATGGCGGAACGGGCGACGGCGCCGTAATCAGCGGCGCTGCAGTCAACGACGCAATACGCCCGGTCGCGAAAACCGGCGCGGAACAGCTGTGGGGGAGATCAGTTCAGGCGGCCGCCTGCGCGTAAAACACCACGGGCGAAGCGGTGACGGCGTGGCGCGCACGCTCGCTGCTGCGTTCCACGCGCGAACATCCCACCTCCTGGCCGGCCAGTACCTCGTGAACGGCTTCCTCGCAGCGCCCGCAGCAGGTCGCGACACCATGCTCGAACTGCAGCGCATCGAAGGAATCGTGTCCCGCCTGTATCGAAGCACGCAGTTGACGGTCGGATATTGCCTTGCAGACACAGACGATCATGATAGAGCGAGCGAGTCGGAAGCTGTTAATGCGAATTATTATCATTCAAGAACGGCGGCTTGGCAAGCGTGTCGCTTCGCATCGATGGCAAACCCGCCGCGGCGCGCGACGGCGGAACGGGAAACGAAACGTGGCGAAGGGAGGCGACCCGTGCGGCAGAAGGGTCTCCAGTCAGGCCGGACGATGGGTGACGGGCCGATGCGGACCCGGCGCGGGGGATGCGAGGGGGGGATCCGTGGCGGTGAGCGGCGAAAGGATGTCCTGGATGGTCGCGGTTTCGGTCGCGTTCGCGGTTTCAGTCGCGGTCGCGACCGTGGGCGCGATGCCGCTGTGCGGCGCGGGCGCCGTATGTTGCACCGTGCGTGCCAACGCGTCGAGCGCCGCACTCGGTGCGGTGGACATCAGTGTCAGCGTGACGCCGGCACGTGGCGCCCGCGCCCGCAGGCCGTACGTGTCGAGCAGACGGCCGAGCTGCCGGGCGACCGGTGTGCTGTTGTCGATGATGTGCAGACGTTCGCCCACGAGCGAGCGGATCAGCGGGATCAGGAAAGGGTAGTGCGTGCAGCCCAGGGCGAGCGTATCGGCGCCTGCGTCGAGCATCGGCTGCAG
>JBPBQT010000088.1:0-3167 GCA_050955065.1 Janthinobacterium lividum
TGCTACCCCATAATTGGACGCCTACTGCGGCCTGAAGTTGGCGTCAAGATGGGATCGCCGGCCGCTTACCGGTGGCACGCGTAAGCGCGAGATACCACACCCGGACCTGTACCGCCACAGCGCCCGCCGCCGCTCGCAGCCGGGCAGGCGGCGGAGCACGGGGCAGCCCCCACGCCGTTCGTGCCAGCTTGTCGCGGGATCTCCCCCGTGGGAGAGTCCATCCGGAAGCAGTCGGCACGCGCACGATCGGCTACACTTCGACAACGCCCCGCGCGTGCCGCCTCCATACCCGGCATGGTCGAGCGAATCCCGTCACCTTCGATCCCGCCTGGTCGTTCCGGAGACATTCGATGCATCCAGCTGACTCGCACCGTTTCGGCACCCTGGTTCGACCACGCCGGGGAGACGCGTCGCCGGACTCCGCTCGCCGTCGCGCGTATGGCGTGCTCGCTGCCGCAAGGGAGCGAGCGGTCGGAGCGGGCAGGTGACGGCGAGCGACGCGCCCGCGCCCTCTGCGGAAACGAACGGAGGGCACCCCACCGCGCATGATGTCGCCAGGCTGGCCGGGGTATCGCAGTCCGCCGTCTCCCGCACGTTCACACCCGGCGCCAGCGTGTCCGACGACACCCGCGAACGGGTCCATACCGCTGCGAAAACCCTCGGGTACCGGCCGAACCTCATCGCCCGCTCGTTGATCACGCGCCGCTCGAACACCGTCGGCGTCGCGGTGCCGGACATGGGAAACCCGTTTTACCCCAGCGTGCTGCAGGCGTTGTCGGAGGCATTGGCGGTGTCGGGGTATCGGGTGCTGCTGTTCACGACGCATTCCTCCGCATCATCGGATCCGATTCTCGAAGAAGTGCTGCGCTATCGCCTCGACGCGCTGATCCTGGTATCGACAAGCCTATCGTCCGGATTCGCCGACGAATGCCGGCAGGTCGGCCTGCCGGTGGTCCTGTTGAACCGCACCACGGCCCGTCCGACGGTGTCCAGCGTCACCGGCGACAACCGCGCGGGCGCATGTGCGATCGCGCGCTTTCTGCTCGACGGCGCGCACCGCCGCTATGCGTTCATCGCCGGGCTCGAATCCTCGTCGACCAGTCACGATCGGGAAGCGGCTTTCACCGCGACGCTCAACGCGGCGGGCCGGGAACTCGCCGCACGCGCGGTGGCGATCATCGACGCCCAGTTGCGCGTCCCCGGACAGCCCGCGGTTCAGGAGATCGTGCCGGGGACGTTGGTGGCACGCGGCTCGGCACGGCGGCCAGCGGCAGATGTAGCGTAAACCCCGCTTCCGAAGTGTTTTTCCAAACGATACATTGCGCTTTGCATACGTATGCAACGCAAATTCATCTCAGGGGAACCGACATGGCAGAGTGGCTCAAACATGGCGCTTCGATCGAATCGGTCAAGAGCGCCGACCGCCAGGTGCGGGAAACCGTCGAGCAGATCCTGGCGGATATCGAAGCGCGCGGCGACGCCGCGGTGCGCGATCTGTCGATCCGTTTCGACAAGCTCGATCGCGAAGACTACCGGCTCAGCGACGCCGAGATCCAGGCGTGTCTGGACCAGCTGAGCGACCGCGACCTTTCGGATATCGCGTTCGCACAGACACAGGTGCGTAATTTCTCGCAGCACCAGCGCGATGCGCTGCGCGATATCGAAGTGCAAACGCTGCCGGGCGTGGTGCTCGGCCACAAGAACATCCCCGTCAACGCTGCCGGCTGTTATGTGCCGGGCGGGAAATATCCGCCGCTCGCATCGGCACACATGTCGGTGATCCCCGCGAAGGTCGCCGGCGTGCCGCGCGTCATCATCACCTGCGCGCCGCCGTACCACGGCGCGCCGGCGCCCGCGATCGTCGCCGCGCAGCATCTCGCCGGCGCGGACGCCATCTACTGCCTGGGGGGCATCCAGGCGATCGGCGCGATGGCGATCGGTACCGCCTCGATCCAGGGCGTCGACATGCTCGTGGGCCCCGGCAACGCCTACGTTGCGGAAGCCAAGCGGCAGCTCTACGGGCGCGTGGGCATCGATCTGTTCGCCGGACCGACCGAGACGCTGGTGATCGCCGACGACAGCGTCGATGGCGAACTGCGCGCGACGGACCTGTTGGGGCAGGCGGAACACGGCCCCGACTCCCCGACTCCCCGACTCCCCGGCAATTCTGCTGACCACTGACCACCTCGCGCGCCCTCGCGCAGGACACGCTTGTCGAGGTGGAACGGCTGCTGCGAATCCTGCCCACGGCCGACATCGCCCAACGCGCGTGGGATGCCCATGGCCAGGTGATTCTCGCCGACAGCGATGCGGAGATGATTGAAATCGCCGACCGGCTCGCCTCCGAGCACGTCCAGGTGATGACACGCGATCCGAACTATTTCCTGCAGAACATGCGCAACTACGGCGCGCTGTTTCTCGGTCCGCGCACGAACGTGGCATTCGGCGACAAGGCGATCGGCACCAATCACACGCTGCCGACCAAGGGCGCCGCACGCTACACGGGTGGTTTGTGGGTCGGCAAATTCCTGAAGACCTGCACCTATCAGAGGGTCCTGACCGACGATGCGTCGGCGATGATCGGCAAGTACTGCTCGCGCCTTTGCGCGCTCGAGGGCTTCGCAGGACACGGCGAACAGGCCAACATCCGCGTGCGCCGCTACGGGCATGAGGACGTGCCCTACGCGGGGACGGCGCAAGGCACGACGCGCATCGCGCAGCGCGCCTGACGCCGGGCTCCGGCGCGCAGGCGGCGCGTTGAAAACATCGCGCGAGGCAGCACAGCGCCGCGCCACGCCTTTCAGGCGGCGCGGCTTCTCTACCCAATGACCCGCTCCCGCGCGGAGCCAGGTCGATACAAGGTATCCGATGAGTGTCCTCATTGCCATCGCGGCGCTGGCCGTGCTCATGGCGGCCGCCTATCGCGGCTACAGCGTCATCCTGTTCGCGCCGCTCGCCGCGCTCGGCGCGGTTCTCCTGACCGACCCCTCCGCCGTCGCACCCGCGTTTTCCGGGCTGTTCATGGACAAGATGGTCGGTTTCATCAAACTCTATTTCCCAGTGTTCCTACTGGGCGCCCTGTTCGGCAAAATCATCGAACTGTCCGGCTTTTCGCGCGCGATCGTCGAAACCGTGATCCGATTGCTCGGACGGGAACGCGCCATTCC
>JBPBQT010000089.1:0-3070 GCA_050955065.1 Janthinobacterium lividum
CATCAGTTCGGCACAGTCGCCGGAAACGCTGGTGATCATGCAGGCCGAAGGCGCGTTGTCCGCATTGAAGGTCCGTCTCGAATCCGCCGAGGCCATGCTCGACGACGCTATCGAGAAGGCCAAGGAAGGCGGTTTGATCGATCGCGCGCTCGAAACCGGCACGATCCAGAACGGGCGCCTCTGAGCGCGTCATCGTCGCGACCGAACGCTTTCCGCCGGGATGCTTCGCAGCCTGCCGAAAACGGTGTAATCTGTTTGAAATGGTGTTCCATGGCGTTCTGCGGTGACATGAACGACGGGCCGACGAATGAAATCGATCAGGATGGCAGCAGATGTCCCGACCCCGGCCTGGCGCCGGACGACGCTGTCTCACTTACCACGTCGGGCCCGTCTTACGTGGATAGCGCTGGCGCTATGCGCGATGGACGTTTCCGCTGCGGGTCCGGGGACAGTCGATGCGCGCGTGTCGCGAATCGAGGCGCCCCCGGGAGCCGCAGCGTCCGCGCCGACGGCATCGCCCATCGCGCGCGGGTCGCAGCGGCACGGGATGAGCCGTGATCCGAGCCGCCGTACACAGGATATGCCCATCCGGCGCCCGCCCGTTCACGCCACTGAAGACCGGATGGTCCACGATCGCGCCGTCAGCGACGCACTGGTACGCTGATCGCCGCCGGCCGGGCGAGTCGACCGACGCAAGCGTGTCGACACGCTCGTCCGGCGAACCTGCCCGTCTCCTTTTCCTCCACTGTCTGCCTGCCTCCCTGGCCGGCAGCGCCGCCTGAATGCTAAACGTCCTGCTGGTTGTCGCCGCTTTATTCCTTGTCCTGCTCAACGGATTCTTCGTCGCCGCCGAATTCGGCCTGGTGAAACTACGCAGCACCCGGGTCGTGGAACTCGCGGAAATACTGGGGTGGCGCGGACGCATCCTGCAGCGCGTGCATGGTCAGCTGGACACCTACCTCTCCGCCTGCCAGCTGGGCATCACCCTGGCCTCCCTGGGGCTGGGCTGGGTGGGCGAACCGGCGTTTGCGCGCCTGCTCGCGCCGGTGCTGCGGGCGGCGGGGGTTACCACGCCGGCCGTGGTTTCCGGCGTCTCGTTCGCCATCGCATTCTGCCTCATCTCCTTTCTGCACATCGTCGTCGGCGAACTCGCGCCGAAATCGCTGGCGCTGCGCAAGCCGGAGGCGGTCGGCGCCTGGACCGCGTGGGCGCTCTACGGTTTCTACTGGATCGCCCTGCCGGCGATCAAGCTGTTGAACGCCAGCGCGAACGCGACGCTTCGCATCTTCGGGCTCGACACCGGCGACCATCCCGACGCCACGTACTCGTCGTCCGAGTTGAAGCTGATTCTCCGCTCGCGCCGCACCAGCGCCAACATGACCGCGCCGGAGCGCAACATCCTCGCCCATTCACTGGATTTCAGCGAACTGGAGGTCTCCGACCTGATGCGCCCGATCGGCGAGGTCGTGTCGATGTCGCGCGCGCTGAGCGTCGAGGAAAACCTGGCGATCGCCAGCAAGCAGCGCTTCACCCGGTATCCCTATTTCGATACCGACGGTGAAACCGTACTGGGCATCCTCCACGTCAAGGATCTCTTTCTGGCGGGTATCGATCACCAGGAAATCGCCTCGCTTGAGCGCTTCATTCGCCCGGCGCAACGGGTCGCGCCAAATCTGCCCGCGCCGGAACTCTTTCGACGGTTCCGCGGCGGCGCCCCGCATTTCGCCGTGGTCGGTCATGCGGATCCGCTGCAACCGGTCAAACCCGTCGGCTTCATCACGCTCGACAATCTGCTCACGGCCATCGTCGGCGAGATACGCGATGAATTCGGCGAGCATGGCGACGATTGGACGCAGCTTTCCGACGGCACGCTGGTCGGCAAGGGCAGCCTGCCGCTGTTTACACTGGAACGCGCGCTGGGCATCGACCTGGGCGTGGAAGAGGTCGAGTCGATCGGCGGACTGGTGACCTATCGCCTCGAGGAATTGCCGGTGGAAGGACAGCGTATCGCGTTCGACGAGTTCGATGTCCTGATCGAAAAGATGACCGGACCGCGGATCACGACCGTCAGGATCGCGCCGCGGCAAAAGGAATTGCAGGACGAGTGACGCCGGACGGGCACGCAGCGGTGCGCTGCCTTGCGCAACATGCAAAGTTGCCTGCCCGAGGCAGTGCGCGCACTCTATAATGGGGCCCCGATCGGGAAGGGCCCCAGCCGCGCAGCCTGGAGCCGTGACCGAATACCTGCCGCCGCCGCGCACGTGGCCGCCGACCGCGAACCTCTATGCAACGTTTTATCCTGCCTTACCTGTGCGGCTTTCTGGCCGTACTGTTCTTTCAACAAGCCACGACCGGCATGCTGCATGCCGCAGGATTGACTACGATCGCACCGTTCACGCTCGCGCGGATCGATCCGTTCGGACTGCCTGAATTCATCGTGGCCGGAATCGCATCGGGGTTTTACGCGGTCGTCATGGCCTGGCTGTTGCGCGTGGACCCGCAGCGCCCCGCGCCCTGGCTCGCGGCCTTCGTGTTTGGCGGCATCGTGCCGACCGCGATGACCATTTTCGTGCAGGGTCCGTTGCAGGGGCACTGGCCGACCGGCAACATCCTGCCGGAAGTGGCTTTTGGCTTCGCGACGAATGCGATGTGGGGCTGGGGGACGCTGTCGCTGATCCGCGCCATGTCGCCCCTGTCCAGGCCATCCGTCGCCCGGCAGGACTGAGGAAACGGCGAAGGGTCAACGAAGCGGAGAGACAAAAACCCCGGAGAAACGGGTCCGGACGCGATGCCGAATCCGGTCATGCCTGCGAGGCACGTCAAACGGGAATCGAATGCCGTGCTCAGGCCGCTTCCGATTCCTTGCGCGGCCGTCCCGCAAGCTGCGGTGCGAACGGCGGGTCCTCGTCGCCCATCAGCGACGACGCCAGAATGACGACAGCCGTCAGAAAGAAAACCCCGACGGCCAGCACGAGCAGCCAGTATCCCGGTTCGAACTCAAACATCGCGACTCCGCAAATTTCATGTTTACTGTTCTTCGCAATATGCGTGCCATTCCGATGCGCGCGAG
>JBPBQT010000090.1:0-2775 GCA_050955065.1 Janthinobacterium lividum
GCGCCGCCGTTTCCGCATTGCGAGCCAGTTGTCCGAGAAAACGCGTCAATGCGACCTCGTCGCGCTTCAAATGTGACGGCGCGCCTCGGTGACCGACTCCCACGGGAGCGTGCGCAATGCCGCCAGCGCAAACACGGTACCCGCCCATGTCCGGTAATCCTTCGCGGTGAATTCGCCCCCCGAGCAGGCGCGCAGGTAATCGTTGATCGCGGAAGAGTCCACCGTATGACGGCTGCCGTCGTCATCCAGATACTGGAACAGCTCATGTCCCGGCAATTCCATGCAGCGCTTGATGATGCGCGCGATCCTGGGATCCGCGACCGCGACATCGTGATGCACCCCGCTCTTGCCGCGGAACTGGAAGCGCAGTTCCCCGGCGCGGATCTTCACGTGGCGGTTGCGCAGCGTCGTGAGACCGAACGAATGATTCTCGCGTGCATAGTCGGCGTTGCCCACCCTTATCAACGTGGTATCGAGCAATCGCACCACGGTCGCCAGCACCTTGTCGCGCGGCATGCCACCGAGCTTGAGGTCCCGGCTCACGCGCGCGCGGACGCGCGGCAGCGCCGCGCCGAACGCCCGCATCCGCTCGTATTTGGTCGCGTCGCGCGCCGCCCGCCAGCGCGCGTGATAGCGATACTGTTTGCGGCCCCGGGCGTCGCGTCCCGTCGCCTGCAGATGACCGCGGGGGTCCGCGCAGATCCACACGTCCCGGTACGCGGGCGGAATGGTCAGCGCCTGGCTCCGCGCGATCTCCGCCGGTGCCTCGACCGGTCGTCCGCGCGCGTTGAAGTAGGTGAAGACGTCACCGACGAGGCGACGCGTCAGACCGGGCTGGCCGTCGTCCACGTAGTGCAGGTCCGCCGGCAGATCGGCCGGACACGGCACCTGTGGCGCGTCTGCCGACGGTCCGGATGTCCGCAGCAGGGAGGAAGATTGGTTGGGCAAAATCGTGTCCTGGCGATGCGGGGATGTCGTTTCAGCAAAAGGTACGCCTGCCTGCCATCGCGTATCGGCGACAATGCGTTCGCTGTGACGCAACGTCGCAGCCCGCCAGTCCCTTTTTCCGACGACGGGAAACCGTCTTCCCGACAGTACGCCAGACCCCGTAAGTTCTGTAACGACGTGTAAAAGTCGAGTGCCCGATGTCACTTTTACAGCGGCCGAATGGCGGCCTTTCCGACACGCTCTGTCGGGCCGACGCGACTATTGCGGGTTTCGCCTGAGCCCATTCAGGCATGACGATTGCTTACACAATGACGAAGAAGTATTATTGATCGACGCGGCGCCGTGATCCCCTCGGGAGTGACGCCAGCCCCTGCCCCTCGGAGACTAATCTTGCCAATTCACGTACTTCTGGTTGCCTCCGAAGCGCTCCCGCTCGCAAAGACCGGGGGACTGGGCGACATGCTGAGCGCCTACGCCCCGGCCCTGCAGGAAGGCGGCGTCGATGCCACGATGATCCTGCCGGGCTACCCCGAGGCCATTGCCCGGGCCGACAAGGTCGAACACGTCTGCATGCTCGAGGGCCTGCCGGGCGGCGATGTGGAACTGCTGCGCGGACGCATGCCCGACACCGGCATGCCGGTGCTGCTCGTCAAGGCCGATGCGCTGTACGACCGCAGCGGCCTGTACCAGGACCCGAACGGCGCGGAGTGGGAGGACAACGCGGTGCGTTTCGCGACGCTGAGCGCCGCCGCGGTGCGCGTGGCGCAGGGCGTGCCGGGCGTGCGCAAGGTCGATGTGGTGCATGCGCACGACTGGCATGCCGGCCTGACGCCTTTGCTGATGAAGCTCGCCCATGTCGCCACGCCCAGCGTCTTCACGATCCACAATCTGGCGTTCCAGGGCAACTACCCGATCGAGCTGGGTCCGCGACTGGGCATCCCGGCCGAGCTGCTGACCGCCGACCCCCGCTCGTCCGGTAGCATCGAATTCTACGGCCAGATCAGCTTCATGAAGGCCGCGATCCGCTATGCGGACCGGATCACGACGGTGAGCGAGACCTATGCCCGCGAAATCCTGACGCCGCGCTTCGGGCATCTGATGGAAGGCGTGTTGCAGGACTGCGCGGCGAAGGTCTCCGGCATCATGAACGGGATCGACATTGACACCTGGGACCCGACGCGCGACCCGATGATTCCGCGCCACTTCGGCATCGACGAGATGCGCGGCAAGCACGTCTGCAAGCGCGAGCTGCAACAGGTCTTCGGCTTGCCGACGGACCCGTTCGTGCCCCTGCTGGCGATCGGCAGCCGCCTGACGTGGCAGAAGATGGGCGACCTGGCGCTCGACTCCATCGAGGCCCTGATGCAGAGTTATCCGCGCTTGCAGGTGGTGGTCCTCGGCAAGGGCGAGGCGCGCCTCGAACAGGGCATGATGCGTCTCGCGCAGCGTTACCCGGACCGCGTTTCCGTCTACGTCGGTTTCGACGAACGGCGTGCCCATCTGCTGCACGCCGGCGCGGACATCCTGCTGCACGGCAGTCGTTTCGAACCGTGCGGCCTGACGCCGATGTATTCGATGCGTTACGGCACGATTCCGGTCGCGTCGCGCGTGGGCGGCCTGGCGGACAGCATCGTCGATCAGGGGCCGGGGGCATCGGTTCATGTGGCGCCGGACGGTCAGCGTGCCGGAATCTTCGCGCGCCCCGCGACCGGCTTCCTGTTCGACGGCGAAACCGCCGAGGCGATGACGCAGGCCACCAGCCGCGCGATCGAGGCCTTCATGCGCCCCTCGTCGTGGCGCAATCTGCAACGCAACGCGATGCGCGCC
>JBPBQT010000091.1:0-2717 GCA_050955065.1 Janthinobacterium lividum
CACGGTGGCCGACAGCGCCGCGGCGTACGGGGTTCGCACGCTCAAGGCGAAACGCATCGCCGTCGTCGACGACCGCACCGCCTACGGGCAGGGCCTCGCGGATGAATTCGAGAAATCCGTGCGGACGCAGGGCGGCACGCTGGTCGACCACGAGTTCACCAGCGATCAGGCGGTGGACTTCCGGGCGATCCTGACGACGCTCAAGGCCCGCCACGCCGATCTCGTCTTCTTCGCCGGGCTGGGCGTGCAGGGTTCGCTGTTCGCGAAGCAGGCGCGTCAGGTGGGTTTCGACGGCAGGCTGATGGCGGGCGCGACCTTCGCGAATCCCGCGTTTCTGAAACTCACGGGCAGCGCGGCCAACGGCATGCTGGCCTTCGAACAGGGCGCGGAGATCGCGCGTACGCCGGGCGGTCAGGCCTTCCTCGAACGGTTTCGCGCGATGTATCACGCCGACCCGGTCGGGTTCGCCGCATTCGCCTACAACGCCACGTGGGTCGCGATCAACGGCATGAAACAGGCCGATTCGACGCAACCCGCGGTTTTCGGTCCCGCCATCGGCAAACTCGCGTTCCAGGGCGTGCTCGGCAGGATCGCGTTCGATGCGAACGGCGACCTGCAGGATCCGAAGATGACCCTGTACCAGGCCGTCGACGGCCGCTGGCAGGCGGTCGAAACCGTGACGGCGCCCTGATCCAGGCGTGGGAAAAGGGGTGGAACGCTGCTTGCAGCACGTTTCTTTTCACCCCGAACAGGATCGATCCATGCAAATCGACATCGTACTGGACGTCCATGCCGGCATCGGCGAGTCCCCCACCTGGGTGGCCGCCGAGAACGCGCTCTACTGGATGGACGTCAGAAAGCCCGCCGTCTACCGGTACGACCCCGCAAGCGGCGCCGAGCGCTGCTGGCCGGTGACGAGCCATATCGGCGCGTTCGCGCTGCTCGTCGATCTCTCCGGTGCCGTGGTGGCGTTGCGCGAGGGCGTGTACCGGCTCGATTTCGCCTCGGGCGCGCTCGAACGGCTCGCGCCGCCGCCGTTCGACCCGGCGCTGTTCCGTTTCAACGAAGGGGCGTGCGACAGCACCGGACGTTTCTGGATCGGCGCGATGTTCGAGCCGCTGGACCGGGACAGCACGGCCGCGCCGCAGAAATGCGCGCTGCACACCTTCACGTTCGCCACCGGCCTGCGTCCGACGGCGGACACGTCGGCGTTGCATAACGGCATGGCGTGGAGCCCCGACGAGCGCGTGTTCTACATCTCGCACACGCAGACCCGGGAAATCCTCGCCTATCCGTTCGACGCGGAGCGCGGCGAGTTGGGCGCACGCGGCCTGTTCGCGCAGATTCCCGAGGCGGTGGGCGGCGTCCCCGACGGCGCGGCGATGGACAGCAACGGCGGTTACTGGTGCGCGCTGCACGGCGCGGGACGGCTGCGCCGCCATCACGCGAACGGCACGGTGGATCGGGACATTGCGCTGCCGGTCAGCCAGCCGACGATGTGCGCGTTCGGCGGCCCGTCCCTCGACACGCTGTATGTCACCAGCTCGGCGGAAAACTTGACCCCGCAGCAACTGCGCGACGAGCCGCACGCGGGCGCGCTGCTCGCGTTGCGGCCGGGCGAGACGGGTACCGTCAAGCCGTGCATGGTGCGTTGAGCACGGCAACATCCGCGATATTGTAAAATCGCCGCCCTGTCATCCGACGACACCGTGCGATTACCCGATGACATCCGATATCACTTCAGACATCCTCGCCGCCACCGCCCCTCCCCCCGGGCCCCGCCCGTTCGCGTTCGCCGATCTGCGCGCCAACGTTCTCGCCGGCCTGACGACCTCGTTCGCGCTGGTGCCCGAGTGCATCGCCTTCGCGCTGGTCGCGCGCCTGAACCCGTTGATGGGACTGTACGGCGCCTTCATCATCTGCACGCTCACCGCGCTGTTCGGCGGGCGCCCCGGCATGATCTCGGGAGCGGCCGGATCGATGGCCGTGGTGATCGTCGCGCTGGTCGTCCAGCACGGCGTGCAGTACCTGCTCGCGACCGTGGTACTGGGCGGCCTGCTGATGATCCTCTTCGGCGCGCTGCGCCTGGGCAAGCTGATCCGGATGGTGCCGCACCCGGTGATGCTGGGGTTCGTCAACGGCCTGGCGATCGTCATCGCGATGGCCCAGCTCGAACATTTCAAGGAACGCACGCCGCGGGGCATGCAGTGGCTGCACGGCGGCGCGCTGTGGCTGATGATCGGACTGGTGGCGGCGACGATGCTGATCGTCCATCTGCTGCCGCGCGTCACGCGCGCCGCGCCGCCGGCGCTGGTCGCGATCGTCGGCATCGGCCTGCTCGGCCAGGGGCTGCATCTGCCCACGCGCACGCTCGGCGACCTGGCGCACATCGCGGGCGGGCTGCCGGTCCTGCACCTGCCCGGCGTGCCGTTCACGCTGGAGACGCTGCGCATCGTGCTGCCCTATGCGGTGCTGATGTCGCTCGTCGGCCTGCTCGAAACGCTGCTGACCTTCAATCTGACCGACGACATCACCGCGACCCGCGGCCGGCCGAACCGCGAATGCGTGGCGCTGGGCGCGGCGAACGTGGTATCCGGGCTGTTCGGCGGCATGGGGGGCTGCGCGATGATCGGCCAGACGATGATCAATCTGGGCTCCGGCGGACGCTCGCGCCTGTCGGGCGCGACCAGCGGCGTGATGATCCTGCTGTTCATCCT
>JBPBQT010000092.1:0-2435 GCA_050955065.1 Janthinobacterium lividum
CGGACGCGGCGCCAGGCACCGAAGCCGTCGTCTGGATCGCAGCCGAGGTGCGGGCGCTCACGTGGATTGCACCTCGCGGTGCGCCATCAATACCGCCACCGCCGCAGAGGCGACCCGGGCTTCGCGCGAGTCGGCCCGGCTCGTCAGGACGATCGGCACCCGGGCACCGAGCACGATGCCCGCGCTCTTCGCGCCGCCAAGATACTCGAGCTGCTTGGCGAGCATGTTGCCGCTTTCCAGGTCGGGCACGACCAGGATGTCGGCGTGGCCGGCGACGGACGACACGATGCCCTTGACCCGTGCGGCCGCCGCGGAGATCGCGTTGTCGAAGGCAAGGGGACCGTCGAGGTCCGCGCCGGTGATCTGGCCGCGCTCGGCCATCTTGCACAGCGCGGCGGCGTCGAGCGTGGCGCGCATCTGCGGATTCACGGTTTCGACGGCGGCCAGGATCGCCACGCGCGGCCGCGGCACGCCCAGGACCCGGGCGAGATCGATCGCGTTGCGCACGATGTCGACCTTCGCGGCCAGGTCGGGCGCGATGTTGATGGCGGCGTCGGTGATGAGAAACGGCCGCGGGTAGAACGGCGTGTCGATGACGAAGCAGTGCGAGATGCGCCGCTCGGTGCGCAGGCCGGCCGCCGCGGCGACGACCGCCGCCATCAGTTCGTCGGTATGCAGGCTGCCTTTCATCAGGGCCCGCACCTGCCCGCTGCCGGCGAGTTCGGCGCCCCGTTCGGCGGCGGCATGGCTGTGGGGGACGTCGTGGATCTCGAGGCCGCGCAGGTCGATGCCGCCGGCCGCGGCGACGCGCTCCAGACGCGCGCGCGGCGCGATGAGGACCGGGACGATCAGACCCGCGGCCTGCGCGTCGAGCGCGCCCTGCAGGCTGAGCGCGTCGCAGGGATGCACCACCGCCGTACGGACCGGCGCGTGCGCGCGCGCCGTGTCGAGCAGCGCGTGCAGGCCGCCGGCGTCGTCGATGAGCTGCACGCGCGGCAACGCGCTGCGCGGGCGGGCGACGGCGAGCGCGGGCGCGATCACCGTCGCGCTGCCCGAGACGACCGGCGTGCCGTCCTGCGCATCCTGTACGTCGTTCACGCCGTCGCGTTTGCAGCAGGTGAGCGTCAGGGTCAGGCGCCGGGTGTCCGGGTCGCGCGCGGTGACGCGCGCCTGCGCGCGCAGCGTGTCGCCGATGACGACGGCGCCGTGGAACCGGAAGCCGAGGTCCTTGATCACCGTGCCCGGTCCGGGCAGCTGATTGAGCAGGATCGACGAGAACAGCGAGGCGCTCCACAGGTGCTGCGCGACGACCTCGCGTTGCGGCGACGCCGCGGCATAGGCGGCGTCGAGCTGCGCGGGATTGGCGTCCGCGGTGGCCACGGCGAACAGCCGGATGTCGGCGGCGCCGAGGGTGCGCTCCAGGCTCGCGCACGCACCCAGCTCGATGTCGTCGAAGAGGCGATTGCGCAGGATGCCGGGATCGCCGGCATGGGGCGGAACCGGGCCGTCGGTCGTATCGGTCATGCTGTTCCTGAGGTTGTCGCGAACGTGACAGGTAGGACGGGCGGGTCGGGTGGGTCAGGCGGGTGGGTCAGAATAACCCGGACCGCGTTCAGGTGTCCAATCCGCTGTATGACGCGAGTTTATCGGTGTCGAGCAGCCGGATCAGGCGCGGCCCGACCCGCAGGATGGCGGCCTCGCTTTCAAGCAGGTGCAGCGCCCGGCTGATCGATTCGACCGACAGACCCAGATAGTCGGCGATATCCTGCCGCGCCATCGGCAGGGAAAGCGGGGCATCCGGAATTTTCAATGCGTCTTTCAGCCAGAGCAGGAAACCGGCGACGCGCGCGTGCGCGGAGTTCTCGGCCAGCGTGATCGCATGGTGCTGCGCATCGCGCAGGTCGTGGCAGAGTTTGAGCACCAGGCCGACGCTGAGCGTCGGATCGTGGGTGAGCGTCTCGCGCAGCGCGTCGATCGGGATCCTGTAGGCGACGACCGGGTTCAGGGTCTCGGCAGTGGCGATATACGCGCCGTGAACGCTCAGGCCGAGCAGATCGTTGGGAAAGAGGAACGCGGTGATGTGCCGGTGGCCGTTCACCAGCAGCTCATAGGTGAGCACCGTGCCGCTGACGATGTTGTAGACGACATCCGCGCGTTCGCCCTGCCGGTAGAGCACCTGGCGCGCCGGCAGGCGGATCAGCTCGGAAATGCCGGCGAGCGTGTGCTGCGCCTGCTCGGTCAGCAATTCCCGCGTCGCCTGCTGCGGGCTTTTCTCGAACGACGAGGCGACGATCGACGGCCTGATCTGACTGCTCGCCGCCCGTTCATGCCGCGGATTCAGATTCTCCATGGGTTCGCATGCCCTCGCTCTTCCTAGATGTGTCGGCAACGATTTTAACGTATATCGAAAACCCTGACGCACTATCGGCCGTTCT
>JBPBQT010000093.1:0-2418 GCA_050955065.1 Janthinobacterium lividum
AAGCAATAACGAGACCCGTCCATGAAAATGGAGAGGACTGCTTATCTCTTTTTATGCGCATGGGGCTTATCCAAGGCATCCATTATCCACATACAGGCTTCAGAGCATCAGACCGAACGGCTTGCTTCGCTGGCCGGGGAGATCATTGCCGCACTTTCATCCGCGATGCATCGGTCGATCATTCGGCAGATCGCATCGATTTTTCCGACCATCGTAGTGCCGGAGCTGCCCCGGTAGACACGTACCGCGCTGCGGCCGGGCGATTGGGGTGTCGTGGCTTGGATCGGACGCACGGAGGCTGTTCGCTTGGCGCTGCTCGCCATTCCCGAGCCGAAGCGCTGCGATTCCGCCGGGGCTGCTACCGGCGCCGGCGCCGCAGCCTTGTCCCGGCACGAGCGGAAACCACGGGTGAATCGCAAACGACCAAAAGAATGCAACGCGGTACTGACGGACAGCAGGCGGACGAGCCTCGACATGACGTTTCTCCGTTCAAAGTTGTGTGGGACGTATGAGACCGACAGCGATTCCTTCGAGCTCGAAGTCCGTGCGCTCGCGATCGACCAGAATATTGGCGAAATCAGGGTTTTCCGCGATCAACTCGACGCCCGAGTCGGTGCGCTTGAAACGCTTCACCGTTACTTCGTCGCCGAGACGTGCGACGACGATCTGACCGTCGTTCGCCTCGCGGCGCTTCTGTACTGCCAGCAGGTCTCCGTCGAGGATTCCCGCATCGCGCATGCTCAGCCCCCTGACCGTCAGCAGATAATCCGGTTTGTCCGGGAACATCGTCAGATCACACCCATACTGTCGCAAGACGTGTTCCTGGGCCAGTATCGGACTGCCGGCGGCGACCTGACCGATCAGCGGCAGGGAGAGCGATCGCGCCCGCGGGAAGGGCGCCGCCGCATCATTGGCGGCATCGAGCGGGGCGAGCACCCGGATGCCCCTGGAGGCGCCTGGCGCCAACTCGATCACGCCCTTGCGTGCAAGCGCGCGGAGATGCTCCTCGGCTGCGTTGGCCGAGCTGAACCCCAATTCCGCGGCGATCTCGGCGCGTGTGGGCGGAAAGCCGCTGCGCTCGATCGCACGCTGGACTAATTCGAAGACTTGTTGCTGCCGTGCGGTAAGCTTGAGCATGACGTCGTTCCTGGATGCGATACTGTAATTCTATACAGTATTCCGTGGGTGGCAACCTTTTTCGTGGCGGGGCGCGGGGTGTGGGGTGCGCACGACGTCTCGCGCCCGCTGCCCGGAAACATGTCCCGTTCCGTTAAAGTCCCGGGTTCCCTGTCATCCGCCCGAATCGCTTCCAGATGAATTCCCCCCGTGTTCCCGTTCCCGCCGCCGTCGTCGCTTTCCCCGTCGATGCCGGCGCCCCCCATGATGCCGAGGGCACGCCGGCGTCGCCGTCGGCATCGATGCCACGCGTGTTGATACTCGCCACCGGCGGGACGATTGCGGGGGCCGCCGCCAGTGCGGCGCAGTCGCTTCGGTATCGGGCGGGAACGCTTGCGCCGGATGTGCTGCTGGCGGCCGTTCCCGGGCTCGACCGGCTCGCGCGAATCGAGACGCGCCAGTTCGCCGCGATCGACAGCAAGGATGCGACGCTCGATTTTCTGTGTGGCTTGAGCCGGGAGGTCGGCGCCGCGCTGTCGCGCGACGATGTCGATGGCGTCGTGATCACGCACGGAACCGACACGCTGGACCGCCCGCGACATGGTCAAGGCCAGCAGCCATTCGGTGAACGCGTTCGCTTCGCCGGAGCAGGGCGTGCTCGGCCGGGTTCAGGACGGTCGGGTTTCGTTCACGCGCACGGCGCACGGTGCGCGACACACGTCGCGGAGCCGCTTCGCGCGCGAGGCGGGCTGGCACGGCGCGATTTTGCGGAGCGACGGCGGGCCGACAGGTGGGGCGGACGCATCAGGGACGGCGGGACGGCCCGTCCTCCAGTTGCTCGCGCAGCGCGGCCACCAGCGCGCGTACCCGGGCCAGTTCCGCGAGAAAGGCGTGGTTCGCCCGGGACAGCGCCGCGGCGGTATCCGATGCGTCGATGTCGCCCGATGCCGCGCCTGCCGCCGGGTGCGGAAATGCATTCGAATCGACCGGCGGTGATTTTTCGGTCTCGGGCGTGTCCTTGGCGCGGGGCGGAATATCGAACGTCGTGCAGCTGGCCTCGGTCAATGCATCGCAGGCATCGGCGAACGCGTGCAGGCTGAGCATTTTTGCCGGGCCCTTGTTGTGATGCGCGTATTGACGCAGCGCGGCGCGGTCGCCACGTCGCATCGCCCGCTCGTAACGGGGATGGGATTCGTCGAGTCCTTCCTCGAACAGGCGCAACAGGCGCGAGGCCATCGCGCGGTCGCCATTGGCGATGCGCATCAGACGTTCGACCAGCTGGGGCGCGGTCGGTGGCGCGCC
>JBPBQT010000094.1:0-2399 GCA_050955065.1 Janthinobacterium lividum
CGCCCGCAATATTCCCGGTTACCGGCCACGCGAGTCGCAACTGCGCATGGCGCTCGCGGTGGCGGCGACGATCGCGGCGAGCATGCCGGCGGACAACGGGCGCTTCGCGCTGCGCCAGACCGGCGCCCCCGCGGAGGACGCCGCGCCGCCGCTCGATCCGGACGCGCCGGGGGGCGATGGCGGCAACACGCTGATCGTCGAAGCCGGCACCGGCACCGGCAAGACCTACGCCTATCTGGTGCCGGCGATGCTGTGGGGCGGCAAGGTGATCGTCTCCACCGGCACCAAGCATCTGCAGGACCAGTTGTTCCAGCGCGACGTGCCGACGGTGCGCGACGCGCTCGGCGTGCCGGTCACGGTCGCGATGCTCAAGGGGCGCGCGAACTACCTCTGCTATTACTATCTTGAGAAGGCCGCGACCGGCGCGCGCCTGCCGTCGCGGCAGGACGCGGGCCATCTGTCCGAGATCGTGCGTTTCGCGAAGATGACCCGCACCGGCGACAAGGCGGAACTGGCGAGCGTGCCGGAAATGGCGCCGGTCTGGTCGCTGGTCACGTCGACGCGGGAAAACTGTCTCGGGCAGGAGTGTCCGCATTACAAGGAATGCTTCGTGATGCAGGCGCGTCGCGAGGCGCAGCAGGCGGACGTGGTGGTGGTGAATCACCACCTTTTCTTCGCCGATATCCTGCTGCGCGACACCGGCATGGCGGAATTGCTGCCGATGGCGAACACGGTGATCTTCGACGAGGCGCACCAGTTGCCCGAGACGGCGACGCTGTTCTTCGGCGAGACCGTATCCACCGGACAGTTGCTCGAACTCGCACGCGACACGGTGGCCGAAGGGCTCGCGCATGCCCGCGACGCGGTCGACTGGCGCGACGTGGGCGCGGTGCTGGAGCGCGCGACGCGCGACGTGCGGCTCGCGTTCCGGCAGGACATCGTGCGGCTGTCGATCGCGCAGCTGGACGACGATCATCCGTTTCACGAAGCGCTGGACAATGTCGAGGGGGCGCTGGAGGCGGTCGCGGCGATGCTCGGCAAGCAGGCCGAACGCGCTGAGTCGCTGGCGAACTGCCTGAAGCGCGCCCGGGAACTGCAGGACGGCCTGGCGCGCTGGCGCGAGGGCGCGTACGCCGAGCCGCCGGCGCTGGTCGACGACCTCGTGGCGCCGGGCGCGCCAGCGGCCGGGGCGGGCGCGGCGGGTGTCGAGACACCCGCCGCGGGTGCGGGCAAGTCGACGGGCACGGGGGCGGCGAGCGCCGTCGGCGCGATGGCCGGGCGCCGCGAGATCGACAGCGTGCGCTGGATCGAGGTGTTCACGCATTCGGTGCAGTTGCACCAGACGCCGCTGTCGGTGGCGCCGATCTTCGCGAAGCAGCGCGCCGGCATTCCGCGCGCGTGGATCTTCACGTCGGCGACGCTGTCGGTGAAGAACGATTTCACCCATTACGCGGCGCAGATGGGCCTGTCCGCCGAACGCTCGATGACCTTGCCGAGTCCGTTCGACTATCCGCATCAGGGACTGCTCTACGTGCCGCGCAACATGCCGCAGCCGTCGGCGCCGAACTTCACGGACGCGGTGCTCGACGCGGCGCTGCCGGCGATCGAGGCGGCGGGCGGGCGCTGCTTCCTGCTCTGCACGACGCTGCGCGCGGTCGAGCGCATGTCGATCCGGCTGCGCGAGACGATCGCCTCGCGCGGCTGGGATTTCCCGCTGCTGGTGCAGGGCGAGGCGGGCCGCACCGAACTGCTCGACCGCTTCCGTCATTACGGCAACGCGATCCTGATCGGCAGCCAGAGCTTCTGGGAAGGCGTCGATGTGCGTGGCGATGCGTTGTCGCTCGTCGTCATCGACAAGCTGCCGTTCGCGCCGCCCGACGACCCGGTGCTGGCCGCACGCCTGGATGCGCTGACGAAAAAGGGGCTGAGCCCGTTCGCCGCGCACCAGCTGCCGCAGGCGGTGATCACGCTCAAGCAGGGCGCCGGTCGCCTGATCCGCGCGGAGACCGACCGGGGCGTGCTGATGATCTGCGATCCGCGCCTGACCGACAAGCCGTATGGCCGCCGGATCTGGCAGAGTCTGCCGTCGTTCACGCGTACGCGCGAGATCGATACGGTGATCGCCTTCCTGCGCCCGGAGCCGGCCTCCGCGTCGCCTGCGGACGAACCCCACGACGCCTGATGAGGCGTTCCACCGCTGCCGGGAGGCCCTGCCCATGCCGACGACCTTCGATCTCATCATTCGCCGCGCGTCGCTGGACGGGTCCGGGTCCGGGTCTGGGTCTGGGTCTGGGTCTGGTCCCGGCGCCAGCGCCTTCGGGACAGTCGATGTCGGCATTCAAGACGGCTGTTTCGCGGCGATCGCGCCGCGCCTGAGCGCCACGGGCGCGCAGGAGATC
>JBPBQT010000095.1:0-2265 GCA_050955065.1 Janthinobacterium lividum
CTCGCTGATGGGCGCGCTCGCGGGCCTCGCCGCGCTGTTCCAGATCTCGCGCCTGGAAGCGGCGGATCCGAACGCCGGCGCCGGCAGCGAGCTGCAGGTGATCGCGGCGGTCGTGATCGGCGGCACAAGCCTGATGGGCGGACGCGGCTCGGTCATCAGCACGTTCTTCGGTGTGCTGATCATTTCCGTACTGGCCGCGGGACTCGCCCAGATCGGCGCCAACGAGCCGACCAAGCGCATCATCACCGGCGCGGTCATCGTGGTCGCGGTGGTGCTCGACACCTATCGCAGCCACCGCGCGAAACGGCGCGCCTGAGGCCGGCTTTCGCCTCCGCCTTCACGTCTCTGCGCATACGTCTGCTCACCCGCCCGCCACCGGCCGAAACCATGTCCACGATCCGAGACGTCGCCGCGCTGGCCGGTGTGTCGTACACGACCGTGTCGCATGTCGTGAACGACACGCGGCCGGTGCACCCGGAGAAACGCGCACGGGTGCAGGCGGCCATCGCCGAGCTGCATTTCGTGCCGTCGGCGGTCGCGCGCTCGCTCAAGGCGCGCGCGACCGCCACCATCGGCCTGCTCGTGCCGAGCAACACCAATCCCTATTTCGCGGAAATCGCGCGCGGCATCGAAGGCCATCTGCGACGCCACGGCTATTGCGTGTTTCTCTGCAATTCGGACAACGACATCGCCACGCAATACGCGTATCTGCGCGTGCTCCATGAAAAGCGCATCGACGGCCTGATCGTCGCGTCCGCCGGCGACGATGTCCGGATGGCGCGGGCGCTGTCCCAGTCGGGCGTGCCGGTGGTGATGATCGACCGGCCGATCGCCGGCGTCGACGCCGATCTGGTGCAGATCGACCACGAAGCCGGCGGCGCGATCGCCACGCGCCATCTGCTGGCCCTGGGCCACACCCGCATCGGCTGCATCGCCGGGCCGGGCACCGCAGGCGGCATCAGCGCCAGCCGCGTCGCGGGGTTTCGCCGCGCGATGGCCGAGCACGGCGTGCCGGTGGCGGCCGACGCGATCGTCGAAGCCGATTTTTCGAGCCCGGGCGGCCGGGCGGCGGCCGGCACGCTGTTCGATACGCTGGCGCCCAGCGCCCTCTTCGCCGGCAACGACCTGATGGCCATCGGCGCGCTGCGCGCCGCCGCCGAGCGCGGCATCCGGGTGCCGGCGGACTGCTCGATCGTCGGTTTCGACGATATCGAGATGAGCCGCTACGTCTACCCGGCGCTGTCGACGGTCGGGCAGGCGATCCTGCATCTGGGCGAAACCGCCGCCCGCCGCCTGCTCGAACGCATCAACGGCGTGACGACCGGCCTAGCCTGTCAGCAACCGGTCGCGCCGCACCTGGTGGTGCGCGAGTCGTGCGCCCGCCTGCCGGCACCGGTGACGAATCCGCCGGCGCGCCAGACGGCTGGCCGTGGCGCGCCCCTTCCTGCAAGCAAATGACTCTTTTCTCAAGGCCCCCCGTGGAAGCTCGAACCGGTCGTGTCGCCGTCATCGGCAGTCTCAATATGGATCTGGTGGTGCGCTCGCCGCGCCTGCCGCAACCCGGCGAAACGCTCGCCGGCACCGCCTTCGACCAGGTCCCCGGCGGCAAGGGCGCGAACCAGGCGGTCGCCGCCGCGCGCCTCGGCGCGCAGGTGAGCATGCTCGGTCGCCTCGGTCAGGATGCGAACGGTACGCAACTGCTCCAGGCGATGCTGGACGAGGGGATCGATTGCAGCCGCATCGGCCGCGACGACACGCACCCCACCGGCGTCGCGCTGATCGTCGTCGACGACGCCAGCCAGAACACGATCGTCATCGTCGCCGGCAGCAACGGCGCGCTGGACGCCGCGGCGGTGGAGGCGAACGCCGAACTGATCGAACAGGCCGACGTGGTGGTCTGCCAGATGGAGGTACCCGAGGCGACGGTGCTCGCCGCGCTGCGTCGGGCGCACGCGCTGGGCCGCACGGTCGTCCTGAATCCGGCGCCGGTCACCGGGCCGCTGCCGTCGGGCTGGCTTGAAAACGTCGACTTCCTGGTGCCGAACGAAGTCGAGGCGGCGGCGCTGTCCGGCGTCGCGGTCGATTCGCCGGATAGTGCGCGGCGCGCGGCACGCGTGCTGCAGCAGCTGGGCGCGCGGCATGTGCTGATCACGCTCGGCGGCCAGGGGGTGTTCCTGCTGCCGGCGGCGCACGACGGCGCAGCCAGCGGCGCGAGCGGCAGTGTGGCCGATGACGCGCGCGGCGCGGATGGTGCGAATGGTTCGA
>JBPBQT010000096.1:0-2209 GCA_050955065.1 Janthinobacterium lividum
TCGATCGTACGCACGCTGCTGCCCACGTCCAGGCCCAGATCCCATGCGCAGCCGATGAAACGCTCGAGCCGCCCGGTCAGCGATTCGTCCGGCTCGACGGGCAGCAGGACGAGGATGTCGATGTCCGAATGCGGCGCGAGTTCGCCGCGCCCGTAGCCGCCGACGGCCACCAGCGTCAGGCCGCCCGGCAGGTGACAATCGTGCCAGATGGCGCTCAGCGTGCGGTCGGCATTGCGCGAGAGACCGCGCATCAGCGTGTCGATCTTGCCGCTCGCCCGGTATTTCTCGATCTGGGCGGCCTTGTCGGCGCGAAACGCCTGGCGGAGGTCCGGATCGGGCGCGACCCCGGCCCCGGCTTCGGGAGGAGAGGACGAGGGCGGCTGAGCTGGCAGTTTCATGTTCGCTAGGTTCGACAACGCGTGTGCGCGTATGGGTGCGTCCGTGCGCCCCGGGCGCCGGTGCTCAGGCCGCCAGGGTTTCCGGCCGGGGCTGCGTCAGCGCCGACGTCGTCAATACCTCGTAACCGTCCGCCGTCACCAGCACCGTGTGTTCCCACTGCGCGGACAGGCTGCGGTCGCGGGTCTTGACCGTCCACTGGTCCGGCATCGTGCGGATGTCGCGGCGCCCGGCGTTGATCATCGGCTCGATCGTGAAGATCATGCCGGCCTTCAGTTCCAGACCCGTGCCCGGCCGACCGTAGTGGACGACCTGCGGATCCTCGTGGAACACCGTGCCGATGCCGTGGCCGCAATACTCGCGCACCACGCTGAAGCCGGTGGCCTCGGCATGCCGCTGGATCGCGTGGCCGATGTCGCCGAGCCGCGCGCCGGGACGCACCTGGTCGATACCGAGCCACAGGCATTCGAATGTCGTCTGCACCAGGCGGCGCGTGAGGATCGAGCCCTCGCCGACGATGAACATGCGGCTCGTGTCGCCATAGTAGCCGTGCTTGATGACGGTGATGTCGATGTTCAGCGCATCGCCGTTCTTCAACGCCTTCTCGCCGGGAATGCCGTGGCAGATCACGTCGTTGACCGAGATGCAGGTGGCCTTCGGGTAGGGCGGATAGCCCGGCGGCTGATAGTTCAGCGGCGCCGGCACCGTCTCCTGCACGTTCGTCATGTACGCGTGGCAGAGCCGGTCGAGTTCCCCGGTCGTGACGCCGGTCTTGATGAAGGGCGTGATGTAGTCGAGAACTTCGCTGGCGAGTCGGCAAGCGACGCGCATCTGGGCGATGTCCTGTTCGGTTTTCAGCGAGACGGCCATGATTGTTTCTGTATTGCGATCGATCGTGCATTATCTCACAGTCGGCCCCTGGCCAGTCTCTTGAGTTCGAACGCATAGCGGTGCTATAATCTTCGGCTGGGTTTTGCGCGTCTTGTCGGCAGGCCCAGGCAACAGCATTCCGTAGTAATTTCGTTCAGTAAATCGCAAGCCGGCGCATCCAGGGTGTTCGCGCGGCGCCGCGGGTTCGACTTTGCCCTTGCATCGAACCTCGCGCCGCGTGGATGTCGCAGCCGGTTTAAGACCCAACCCTTCAGGAGAATCACCATGGCCGTTTCGATGCGCGAAATGCTCGAAGCCGGTGTCCATTTCGGTCACCAAACCCGTTTCTGGAACCCGAAGATGGCGCCGTTCATCTACGGTTCCCGCAACAAGGTGCACATCATCAATCTGGACAAGACGCTGCCGTTGTTCAACGACGCGTTGAAGTATGTCCGCCAGCTGTCGGCCAACCGCGGCACGGTGCTGTTCGTCGGCACGAAGCGTCAGTCGCGCGAGACGATCGCCGCTGAAGCCGCACGCGCCGGCATGCCGTACGTGAACAGCCGCTGGCTGGGTGGCATGATGACGAACTTCAAGACCCTGAAGGCGTCGATCAAGAAGCTGAAGGACATGGAAGCACAGGTCGAGGCGGGTGATCTGGAGCGCATGACCAAGAAGGAAGGCCTGCTGTTCGAACGCGAGATGAGCAAGCTCGAGCGTTCGATCGGCGGCGTGAAGAACATGCCGGGCATCCCCGACGCGATCTTCATCGTCGACGTCGGCTATCACAAGATCGCCGTCGCGGAAGCGAAGGCGCTGGGCGTGCCGGTCATCGCGGTGGTCGATACGAACCACTCGCCGGACGGCCTCGAATACATCATCCCGGGTAACGACGACTCGAGCAAGGCAGTCGCCCTGTACGCGCAAGCCATGGCCGATGCGG
>JBPBQT010000097.1:0-1932 GCA_050955065.1 Janthinobacterium lividum
CAAGTCCGCGCAATTCCCGCTACACGTCTGGCTGCCGGATTCGATGGAAGGCCCGACGCCGATCTCCGCGCTGATCCACGCGGCGACGATGGTCACCGCCGGCATCTTCATGGTCGCGCGGATGTCGCCGCTGTTCGAACTCTCCGACGCGGCGCTGTCCTTCATCCTCGTGATCGGCGCGATCACCGCGCTCTTCATGGGTTTCCTGGGGCTGGTGCAGAACGACATCAAGCGCGTGGTCGCGTACTCGACGCTGTCGCAGCTCGGCTACATGACCGTCGCGCTCGGCGCGTCCGCGTATCCGGTCGCCGTGTTCCACCTGATGACGCACGCGTTCTTCAAGGCGCTGCTGTTCCTGGCCGCCGGCTCGGTCATCATCGGCATGCATCACGACCAGGACATGCGCAACATGGGCGGCCTGCGCAAGTACATGCCGATCACGTGGATCACGTCGCTGGTCGGTTCGCTCGCGCTGATCGGCACGCCGTTCTTCTCCGGCTTCTACTCGAAGGATTCGATCATCGACGCGGTGCGCGAGTCGCATCTGCCCGGCGCCGGCTTCGCGTATTTCGCGGTGCTGTTCAGCGTGTTCATCACCGCGCTGTACGCGTTCCGGATGTATTTCCTGGTGTTCCACGGTCCGGAGCGTTTCCGCCGGCCGCACACGCAGCATGGGCAGGAAGCGCAGGTGCACGGTTCGAACCCTGCCTCGCCTGCCGGCGCCGACGCGCATCCGCGGCAGCATGCCGGTCAGCACCTCGATGGCGTGGCCGCGGCCCAGGCGTCGAGCGGGCATGCCGCGCACGCGCAGCACGGCGCCGCCGACGCCCATGGCCAGCAGCCGCCGCACGAATCGTCGTGGGTGGTCACGCTGCCGCTGATCCTGCTCGCGATTCCGTCGCTGCTGATCGGCGCGGTGGCGATCTCGCCGCTGCTGTATGGCGGGTTCTTCAGCCACGGCGTCGTGTTCGACAAAGTCATCTTCATCGGCGCGAACCATGCCGGTCTCGAGGAAATGGCCCAGGGCTACCATGGCTGGCTCGGCATGACCCTGCATTCGCTGCAGGGCGCGCCGGTCTGGCTGGCACTGCTCGGCGTGGTGGTGGCATGGGTCTTCTACATCAAGCGTCCGGACATTCCGGCCACCCTGCGGCGCCGCTTCTCGGGCATTTACACGCTGCTGGAGAACAAGTACTACTTCGACAAGATCAACGACGCCGTATTCGCGCGCGGGTTGCTGGCGATCGGCCGCGGCCTGTGGAAAGAGGGCGATCAGGCGGTGATCGACGGCGCGGTGGACGGCAGCGCCAACGCGATGCGCGGCATCGCCCGTCTGCTGCGGCCGTTGCAGACCGGTTATGTCTACCATTACGCGTTTGCGATGATTCTTGGTGTGGTGGCGTTGTTGACGCTGTTCGTTACACTCGGCGGGAACTAAGGCGAGGGGATCTCGGATGCATGCACTTCCGTTGTTGAGTCTGGCGATCTGGATTCCGATCGTCACCGGCATCGTCACGCTCGTATTCGGTTCCAGCCGCGACCCGCGCGTCGCGCGCTGGATCGCGCTTGGCGGCGCGATTCTCGGCCTGCTGGTCGTGCTGCCGCTGATCTCCGGCTTCGATGCCGGTTCCGCTTCGCTGCAGTTCGTCGAGCGCATCAGCTGGATCGAGCGCTACAACGTCGAGTATTACCTCGGCGTCGACGGCATCTCGATGTGGTTCGTCGTGTTGACCGCCTTCGTCACGGTGATCGTCGTGATCTCCGCGTGGGAGGTGATCACCGTCAAGCCCGCGCAGTATCTGGCGTCGTTCATGATCCTCTCGGGGCTGATGGTGGGGGTGTTCAGCGCCGCCGACGGCCTGCTGTTCTACACGTTCTTCGAAGCCACGCTGATCCCGATGTACATCATCATCGGCGTCTGGGGCGGCACGA
>JBPBQT010000098.1:0-1876 GCA_050955065.1 Janthinobacterium lividum
CAGGTCGATCGAACACTCGTCCTTGCCGGGCAGCGACGCTGAAGCCTTGATAACGGATTGCGCCCGACTGCGACGACCCTGGCCAGTTCGATCGCCGTGGTGGAGATGCTCCGCAAGCAGGTCACACCCAGGTTGGAACAGCCGTCTGCAGTCGCACACGTGATAGTCTTGCCTTCGGCCTCGAAGAGCGGGAGTAACGTTAGGTCCTAGAACCCGCCCTTGGTGATGGCGTGCTTGAATACGGCCCCGATGCCTGGGGCGATGCAACCCGTATCGAGACGCTACCGTCGCCGGCGGACTTGCCGACTATGGTGAGACTGGACCGGTCCTTGCTGAAGAAGGCGATGTTCGCCTGCAACCAGCATAACGGCGCATGCTGGTCGAGCAGGCCCTAGGTGCCGACGACATTGCCGATCTCGACCGGGGCGGTGGCGTCATAGTCGTCGCCCTAGTCGATGCCGAAGAACCCTGTATGGATTCCGACCGTCACCGGGCAGCGCGTGCCGGATGCGGAGAACGAGGCATCAAGATCGCGATATTCCTGTTGCCGCCGCCGCTGCTGCTTCGCGGCTGGCCGACCAGACGGCGTGATGCGTCGCCTGTCGTAAGCCGACCAGCCCACCGTAGTGGCGGGGTTGTGCAGGGGATGACAAGACAACACTGGATTTGCCTGACGCTACCCTGCACCAGACCTGATCTGGCGACGACCACTGGCGCGGTGGCAGTAGGCATTGCGGTGACCGTCGTGATCGGCCCGGAGATATCCGGCACATCCAGCTACCCTGAGATCTGCCGATCTACACGATCGCTGGCCGGTTCGATGCAGCGCCTGTGGCGTCGGGTTCGTGGCAGACGTGGTACGTGCGGTCGCGACAACCTGGACGGAGGCTGCCGCGACCGTTTCGACGACGCAGCCAATCAGTCGTCAGACGAATCGATTTCGCCGTGGTCGTCGGTCGATGCGTCGTCCTGCCCGACCGGGGCCTTGGCGGCGCGGCGTGCACGCGGAGCGGCGGCGCGCTTCGGCTTGGCGGGGGCGGCGGCCGGCGCAGGCGCTGCCTTCGGCGGTTCAACATGCTCTTCGCGCGTGGACTGCTTCAGCTCGGCATTCTGCTTGCGCAGCCGGGCGACGGCACGCTCCAACTTGGCAACCTGCGCCTCGAGTTCTGCCTTGTTCATCTTCGGCGCGGCCGGTGCGGTGCGACGAGCCGGCGTCGAGCGACGTGCGGCCGCCGGAGCGGTTTTTGCCTTTGTCTTCGTCTTGGTTGCAGCAGTGACCCGATTCTTGGAGCCTACCGGCCGGCCTAGGCGCTTCTTAGGCGCGGGTTCGGCCGAACGGGTGGTACGGGTACGGGAAGGTGTCGTCGCGCGAGCCATGTGTGAGTCCGTATTGTTTGCGGCAAGGAAAGTGCCTCGACTTTTACTGATGCGCGGTGACGAATGAATTTGCAAGTCATCGGTGTGGAAATGCCGTCCACCAGCGAAATACGGATGAGTTTCCGTTGGGCTGAACTGTTCGCGGTTTCTGCGGTTGAAGCCATGTCTATCGTCGAGGTCGGGGATGTCGGGAAGCATACCAAGCCAGCATGCCCGCTACCGCTACTTGCAGCAGATCGTCGCGGGCGTCAGTGACGGTGTCATCCTGATCGAGACCGACCAGACTATCATCTGGGCCAACGACACCGCATTGCAGATGCATGGCGTGCGAAACGTCGCCGAGCTGGGTGCCACCGTCTCCGATTATTGTCGGCGCTTTGAAGCGCGCGAGCGGAACAGCGCGCGCCTTCCGGACGGACGCAGGCCGATCGAGCGCGTCATGGCGGGCGAGACGTTCGACGAGGTCGTGGTGGACGTGGCGGTGGCGGGCGAGACCCAT
>JBPBQT010000099.1:0-1786 GCA_050955065.1 Janthinobacterium lividum
CGCCGCGACGCCCGCGGGGCCGTAGCGCTGGAGCAGCACCGTCGCCACCAGCGGCGCGAGCCCGCCGACGATCGCGGTCGACAGCTCCCGGCCGAGCGCCACGCCGCTGGTGCGCATCGCGGCCGGGAAGGGCGCCGAATACAGTGCGCCCTGCACGGCGAGCAGCGCGTTCACGCCGATGCCGATGGCCAGCACCATCGACAGGTCGATGAGCCAGGGGCTGCGCGTGTTCAGCATCGGGAAGTAGGCCAGGCCCCCCAGCAGGCAGAAGACCAGCGCGCCGATGAAGAAGCGCCGCGTGCCGATGCGATCCGCCCAGGCGCCGAACAGCGGCGCGGTGACCATCGCGACCGCCGCGGCGAGCCACGTTCCCTGCAGCGCGACGGCGCGGCCCATGCCGAGCACGTCGGTGACGTAGTAGATCGCGAAGGTCAGGTACAGGTAGCCGAGGCCGGCCTGCGCGCATTGCGCGCCGGCGACGAAGGCCACGCCGCGCCATTCGCGGCGCAACAGCTCGCGGGTGGGATGGCGCAGCAGCGTGTGCGCGGCCCGCGCCTGCTCGAACGTGGCGGACTCGGCGAGGTTGCGGCGGATCCAGAAACCGGCCACCAGCAGCAGCCCGCTCAGCAGGAACGGAATGCGCCAGCCCCACTGGACGAAATCCGGCCCGGCCCATTTCGAGAAAACGGCCAGCGCCCCCGAGGCCAGCAGCAGCCCCAGGTACAGGCCGGCGGCCGGATACGCGCCACGCAGCCCGCGCCGTGCGTCGGGACCGCTCTCGACCGCGTACACCGCCGCCACCGCGTATTCCGCGCCGGCACCCACGCCCTGCAGGATGCGCAGCGCCATCAGCGCGAGCGGCGCGGCGATGCCGACGTGTGCGTAGGTGGGGAGCAACCCCATCAGGAAGCTGCTGCCGCCGGTCAGGAACAGGATGCCCACCAGCACCTGCTTGCGCCCGAACCGGTCGGAGAGATTGGCGAGCAGCATGCCGCCCAGCGGCCGCGCGAGGAAACCGATCGCGAACGTGGCGAAGGCGGCGATCGTCGCCACCGAACGGTCGACGTTCGGAAAGAAGTTGACCGTCATGACGCTGCCGACCAGCAGGCCGTAGAGAAAGAAGTCGTACCACTCGAGCGCGCTGCCGATGATCACGGCCGACGCCGCGCGCAGCGTGCCGTTCGGCGTACCTTTCGGCGTATCTCCTGGCGCGTCGGTATTGCCTGCAGCCATGCCTGTCTCCTTGTCCGTTTTGCCAGCAAGATAGCAGAGTGGCCGCGATTCGGGCGCAATTCGGGGGCCTGCCGTTGCGCTGCGCGATCGAACGTCAACGCTTGCTCTTTCATTTTCGGATAATGATGATGCGGGATGCCAGGCACGCCAAACGCATCGAACATACGGAAAAAATGACATGAAGATTCTGGTGGCAGGTTTTCAGCATGAGACGAACACCTTCGCGCCGACGCGCGCGGGCTATGACAATTTCGTGCGTGGCGAGGGTTTTCCGGCGATGGCGCGGAGCGCGGACGTGTTCGCGCTGCGCGACGTCAACATTCCCATGGGCGGTTTCATCCTGGCCGCCGAAGCGGCCGGCCATACGCTGCTGCCGGTGATCTGGGCGGGCGCGAGCCCGTCCGCGCACGTGACCCGGGACGCGTACGAGCGCATCGCCGGCGAGATCGTCGCGGCGGCGCGCGTCACGGACGCGGACGCGATCTACCTGGACCTGCACGGCGCGATGGTGGCCGAGCATGTCGACGACGGCGAGGGCGAACTGCTGGCGCGG
>JBPBQT010000100.1:0-1693 GCA_050955065.1 Janthinobacterium lividum
CCCGTCCCTCATCGAGTCCACCATGCCCGACGCCATTGCGCCCTTCCCCTTCGTCTATCTCGCCTCGCAAAGCCCGCGGCGGCGCGAACTGCTCGACCAGATCGGCGTGCGTTATGACCTGCTGCTGCCGGAAGCGGACGAGGACGCCGAAGCGCTCGAAGCGTTGCGCGAAGGCGAACCGGCGCCCGATTACGTGCAGCGCGCCTGCCTCGCCAAGGCCGATGCCGCGCTCGCGCGCCGGCTGCGGCGCGCGCTGCCCGCGGCGCCGATCCTGAGCGCCGACACGACCGTCGCCTGCGACGGCGCGATCCTCGGCAAGCCGCGCGATGGCGACGACGCCGTGGCGATGCTGCGGCGCCTGTCCGGCCGCACACACCAGGTATGGACCGCCGTGGCCGTGGTCGGCGGCGACTCCGCCGCCCCCCCTGCATTGGCGCTGTCGCGCTCCGACGTCCGGTTCGACCGGGTCGACGACGCGACGATCCGCCGCTATGTCGCAAGCGGCGAGCCCTTCGGCAAGGCCGGCAGCTACGGTATCCAGGGCCGCGCCGCCGCATTCGTCGCGGCGCTGTCCGGCAGCTACTCCGGCGTCATGGGCCTGCCGCTGTTCGAGACCGCGCGGCTATTGCGACAGGCCGGCGTGCAATTCTGAACTTTTCTGAACTTCATGGCCCCGCGACCTGAAACCGTGCGCATGCCGTAGGATGTCGGGAACCCACCCTTGCGCGGTCCCGCTCCTCGCCGAGCGCGGCACCCGCTCCCGTACGCCGCGAGCAACATGAACGAAGAGATCCTGATCAACGTCACCCCGCAGGAAACCCGGATCGCGCTCGTGCAGCTCGGCGCGGTCCAGGAACTGCATATCGAACGCACGCTGTCGCGCGGCCGCGTCGGCAATATCTATCTCGGCAAGGTCGTGCGCGTGCTGCCCGGCATGCAGTCGGCCTTCATCGACATCGGCCTGGAACGCGCGGCCTTCCTGCACGTCGCCGACATCTGGCAGCCGCGCCAGGATCACCACAGCGCCAACACGCCGCAGAGCCCGATCGAGAAAATCGTGTTCGAGGGCCAGACCCTGATGGTGCAGGTCATCAAGGACCCGATCGGCACCAAGGGCGCGCGGCTGTCGACGCAGATCAGCATCGCCGGGCGCAACCTCGTCTACCTGCCGCAGGAACCCCATATCGGCGTGTCGCAGAAGATCGGCAACGAGGCCGAGCGCGAGGCGATGCGCGCGCGCCTGATCGCGGTCCTGCCCGCGGACGAGAAAGGCGGCTATATCGTGCGCACGATGGCCGAGGACGCGAGCGGCGAGGAGCTCGCGCGCGACGTCGCCTATCTGCGCAAGACCTGGGCGACGGTCGCCGCGCTGGCGACCCGTCTGCCACCGGCATCGGTCCTGTACGCGGATCTGGACCTCGCGCAACGCGTGCTGCGCGACTTCGTCACCGAGCAGACCAGCAAGATCCAGGTGGATTCGCGCGAGACCTTCGCCAAGCTCGGCGGCTTCGCGCGCGAATTCACGCCGGCGGTTGCGCCGCTGCTGCACCACTACACGGGCGAGCGGCCGCTGTTCGACCTGTACAACGTCGAGACGGAGATCCAGAAGGCGCTGTCGCGGCGCGTCGATCTGAAGTCCGGCGGCTATCTGATGATCGACCAGACCGAGGCGATGACGACGATCGACGTCAAT
>JBPBQT010000101.1:0-1501 GCA_050955065.1 Janthinobacterium lividum
CGCGTTAATTTATCAACGAGCCCTTACTTACCGGGATATTTCAGCGCGACGCATCGGTTAATATCCGTCGACGGTCTGCTCCGGTAGATTTGACAGCGTCTTGAGCGGTGTCGAGGCGTCCGAAAGTTGGTCTGCGTCGATGACCATGTGCCCGACCACAAGCGCACGGCCCTGAACATAGTCCTTAGTCGCGTTGACGCAGTCGAGCGCGATCACCTCGCCGGCCTTGAGATAGACCAGCGAGAAGCTGCGCGCCGCGGGGTCGCCGCGGACGATCGCCTGGTCGTGGCCGGTCGACAGGCCGACCGTCTGCAGCCGGAGATCATATTGGTTGGACCAGAACCACGGGACGCTGTGATAGGGCTCGGGGTCGCCGACGATCATCCGCGCCACCGCGGTGGCGAGGTCATTGGCGTTCTGCACCGATTCGAGGCGGATCGGCAGTCCGTCGGCGAAGGGGTTGGCGTGCAGCGCGCAGTCGCCGATCGCGAAGATGTCGGGCAGCGAGGTGCGGCCATGCTCGTCCACCGCGACGCCGTTGCCGCCCTCCGCGCCCGCCGCGCGCAGCGGCTCGATCGCGGGGACGATGCCGATGCCGACGATCACCATCTCGCACGGCACGATCTCGCCGCCGGCCAAGCGCACGCCGGAGGCGCGGCCGTCGGTCTCCTCGATGCACTCGACGACCGTGTTCAGCCTGAGGTCGACGCCGTGCGCGCGGTGCTCGGCCTCGTAGAAGCGCGACAGCGGCTCGCCAGCGACGCGCGCGAGCACGCGGTCGAGCGCCTCGAGCACGGTGACATGCTTGCCGAGCTTGGTCAGCACCGCAGCGGCCTCGAGCCCGATATAGCCGCCGCCGATCACGCAGACGCGCGTCGTGCTGGCGAGCTCGGTCATCATCCGGTCGACGTCGGCGCGGCTGCGCACCGAATGGACGCCGGCGAGATCGTGACCCGCGCAGCTCAGCCGCCGGGCATGGCCCCCGGTCGCCCAGATCAGCTTGCCATAGCCGATCGTCCCGCCGTCCTCGGTGGTGACGACATGCGCGTCGGGATCGACCGCGACGACGCGGCGTCCGGTCAGCATCGCGACCGCGCGCTCGCCCCAGAAGCCGGGCGGGCGGATCAGGATGCGCTCGAACGGCTTGTCGCCGGCGAGATAATCCTTGGACAGCGGCGGCCGCTCATAGGGGATTTCGGGCTCCTCGCCGACGATCGCGATCGAGCCTTCATACTTGCGCTGGCGCAGCGCGATCGCGGCCTGTGCGCCGCCGTGGCCTGCGCCCACGATCAACACGTCGCTGCTCGTCGTCATCCTGTCTCGCCCATCCTGCCCTATCGCCGCGAGCGTAAGCGAAAGCCGGGATGCGATGCACGCCGAATATTGCGCGCGGGCGCGTGTCAGCGCCGCGGCGATGCCCTAGCCTTTCGCGATATTCGCTGGCATCCTTCCGGCAATGCCGTGCCTTGCTCCTTATCGCCGTCCATTCCTCCGCCGGGCC